>JBDRFY010000022.1:0-20607 GCA_043818275.1 bacterium
GCTTGCCAAAATCATGACTATTTTCTTTAAACTCTATTCTCATTTTTCCTTCTCCTTTGTAAAAATTTTTCTCTTTTCTTTTTTACAAAAGTTTTTTGTTTAAATCAAGCGTTGGCGGCATTTTTGTTCAGAATGGTATTACTTGTTGTTTCTGGCGCTGATGTTAATAAGGTAGATCAGGATGGATATACTCCATTAATTAGAGCAATTAATAATGATAATTTAAACCTGGTGACTTTTTTGGTTGGAAAGGGCGCTAAAATTAATGTTGTAAAGCAAAAAACACACCTGTTATTTTTAGCCTCTTTTTTGAAGAATTTAGATATTTTTGAATTTTTAATTAAACAACCAGAAGTTGTGAAGATAGAAAATGAATTTGGCGCTCAACCATTAGCTTGGTTTGCGAAAAAGGGTGATTTGGATGTTCTAAAATTATTAATTGAGAATGGTGCGGATGTTAATCATCAGGATAAAAATGATTATACGGCTTTACATATGGCTATTATGGATCAACATGAAAAAACAGCTTTGTTTTTATTGAAAAATGGTGCCAATCCAAATCTAGTTGACGTTAAAGAACAATTTCCAATTCATTTATCTACCTTGCTAGGTAATTTTGATATAACTAAAAAATTATTACAATATGGGTCTAAGCCTGATGAAAGTGATATAGAAGGCATGACTCCTTTGATGAATGTTATTATTTCAGGGAATGTTCGGCTGATAAAGGCTTACATTAAATATTTAATTAAAAAAAATAAAACTAAAGCCTTTATAAAAATTAGCATTTATAAAAAGAGATCAATATTACAATGGCTTTTGAGAAAGCATCCACGAGCGGTTATTAAAAAAAATGAACATCCATATGATTTAGATTCTTTTGATGAAATATTTAAATATATTTTAAATTATTGTGGAGAGCATTTAGATTTTTTTCATCGGGATAGTTATGGCTGTACGATTGCTCATTGGTTGGCTAAAGTTGGTGCGTATAAAAGTTTTCATTTTTTTTATAAAGAAAATTATAAAAACATCAACTACATAAACCGATTGTTAACGGAAAAATCTGAAGGTAAAGATAAAATGTCTGCTCTTGAATTTGTTGATCAGGTATTGAGCGAAAAATATTTAAAAATAGATGAAGAATTTAAAAATGATTTAAAGTTAACCAAAGATGTTATAAATGATTGGCTAGACTTTTATTCAAGATCTAAAGAATTAGACAAAATACAAAAACGACAAATGCCACTTAATAGCGATTTTCACTATCATCCCAAAAAAAGAAAAAAAGGATAATTTTTTAAAGACCATAACCCTATTTTTGCCGGCACATAAATTGTGCCGGTTTTTTTATCCAAAACTCTTTTCTTGCCAAAAATTGACCAATTTTGAATTATGAGGCATCATTTCAGGGTATTCCTTCGATACGAAATTCTAAAAGAATTTCTACTCAGGATGAGCGTAACAATGTTTAACTTCTTGAAATGGGTGCATTATGAAACTTTCATTATCTTGGATTTTTGATCATATTGATGCCGATTGGCAAAAACAAAATGTAGAAGAAATTGTGAAAAGATTTAATCAGGTTACAGCTGAAATTGAAGATTTTTATTCGGTTGAATTTGATTTGAGAAATTTTGCATTGGGCAGTGTTACAAGTTTTGATAAAAACAGTTTTACCATTTCTATTCCTGAATGGAAAAAAGAGGTTAAACTTCCGACTCAGAATATTTCAAGTTATTGTTTGCCGGAACAAAAAAAATTGTTTTTTATAATGACCCTTCGACAAGCTCAGGGCGAGCTGGGGAATGATAAAATTGGATTTGCAACGTTACAAGATTTTGGCGTTGAAAAAGAAGGATTTTTACCGCCAGTATCAGCCACCGATAAAGATCTTGATGGTTCTTGGAAAAATCGTTTTGAGGCCAAAGATATAATTTTAGATATTGACAATAAATCAATTACACATCGTCCTGATATGTGGGGACATCGAGGATTTGCAAGAGAAATTGCAGCATTTATGAAACTGCCTTTTTTGCCGGAAGATAAATTTTTAAATGAAAAAGAAGTAGAAAATTTTACTAAAAAAACAGATTCGACAGATCAAAATCCAATTTCGATCGAAATAGACGCGCCAAAAGCATGCCACAGGTTTTCTGGTATTTATTTTGATTTAATCGAAAATAAACCAACAGATATTTTTATTTTAAGCCGCTTATTAAAAATTGGTATGCGGCCAATTAATGCGATTGTGGATATAACAAATTATTTGATGTTTGACTGGACACAACCAACTCATGCTTACGATGCATCCAAAATTCTTGGTGGTACAATTATTGCTCGCATGGCGCGCAAAAATGAAAAATTAACATTACTTGATGAAAGTGTTTTAAAACTTTCAGATAAAGATTTAGTTATCGCAGACACAGAAAAACCTTTATGTCTTGCCGGAGTTATGGGTGGAAAAGATGATTCAGTAGTGTCGACAACAACTAAATTATTTCTTGAATCAGCAAATTTTGATCCGGTTTTTGTCCGCAGAACTGCTATGCGACATGGAGTAAGAACAGAAAGTTCTTCAAGATTTGAAAAAACTCTGGATCCTGATCAGACAACATCAGCAATCAAACGTTTTTTAAATTTACTGGATAAATTTAATTTAAAATATAATTGCGCGGATAAAATTGTAAGCACAGGGCATAGAGCTGAAGTTTTAACTCTTGAAGTTGAACATAGTTTTTTAGAAAAACGTGCTGGTTTTAGTCTAACCAAAGAACAAGTTATTGAACCTTTAACTCGTCTTTGTTTTACCATTCAATTGTCCGGTCATACTGAGCGAGCGAATGCGAGTCGAATGTACAAAATAACTGTACCGACATTTAGATCTTCAAAGGATATAGAAATTAAAGAAGACATTCTGGAAGAAGTTGTTCGTTTTTATGGCTTTGATAATGTAGAAATTAAATTACCGGCATTCGTAAGACAGGCTTATGATTTAACAGAAATTATGCGAACCAGAAAAGTGAAACATTTTTTTGTTAATGAAGCTAAAATGACAGAACAACGTAATTATGTTTATTGTGACGAACAGTTTTTAAATCAAATAGGGGTTGAATTAGGTTCTGAGTTTTGGGAAGTAATTAATCCAGTTTCAGAGAATAACAGACGTTTAGTTACCTCTTTAATTCCTAACTTACTCAAAAATATCAATGAAAATGTTGCTGATAGTGATTCTTTATACTTCTTTGAAGTAGCCAGAATCTGGAAACCAGATGCGATCAATGAAAGAGGTGAGAGTAAAAGATTGGCGGGAATTTTTTTTGAAAAAAGAAAAACAGTAGATTTTTATGAATGCAAAAGTCATGTTGTTGGAATGCTGAGAACAATTGGAGTTTTGCATGAACAAATAAGTTTTTTAAAAATTGATAATCCTGAAGAGCCTTGGTTTATGCCATATCAGACTGCTAAAGTTTTAATTGATGGAGAAATTATAGGTGTTTTAGGTAAGACTGATCCAATTTTTTTAAGCAAGCTAGATGTTTTACCGGAAAGTGACGCGTGTATTTTTGATCTTGATTATAATTTCCTGCTAAATTTTGAGCCTAAAGTTAAGAAATTTATTCCATTGCCAAAATATCAGGAAACTTATATTGATTTTAGTGTTTTGGTTCCTTTGGATTCAACTGTTGAACATTTGCAAAATTTACTTAGGTTATCTGATTCTTTGGTTAAAAAAGTTGAATTAATTGATTTCTTTGAAAATCCAAAATGGATTGATAAACGTTCGTTGACTTTCAGAGTTGAAATTTCAGATCCGGAAAAAACTATGGATAAAGATCAGATTGATTCAATTTGGAATAAATGTGTTGAAATTATGAAAAATTCAGGTGCGCAATTAAGAGAATAATGAATAAAAAACTTAAAGTAGCATTTTACTTTTTTATTTTTGCCGCATTTTTCTTTTTTGACCGGTTGGTTAAATATCTGGTCATACAAAAATTGTTTTTGGACGGAATTAAACTATTTAATTTTTTAAATTTAAATTTGGTTTTAAACCGGGGAGTTAGCTTTGGACTATTTGGCTCAAAAATAAATTTTTGGTTTATGTCTTTAGCTATATTGATTTTTTTAATAATTTTAGCTCTTTTGGTTTACACAATTAACCGGTTTAAAAATAATAAAAATATATTTTTTGAAGTTATGGTATTGGCCGGAGCAATGTCAAATTTACTTGACCGGTTTATTTATAATGGTGTTATTGATTTTATAGATTTTCATATTTCAACATATCATTGGCCGACTTTTAACTTTGCGGATATTTTTGTTTTTATTGGCATAACAGGAATGTTTTTAATGAATTTAAATAGAGATAATTAAAAGGATTTTTATTATGAATCTGAATAAATTTTGTTTTGAAATAGCAACGTTTCATGGTCTTGGAAAAAGTTGGCTGGGCCGTATTCTTGCCCCCGTATTTGCTTTTCCTATTCTTTTTTTATTTAGATTTTTGTTTGATATAAATCCAAATTTTTTCTATTGGTTTTTAATAGCAGTTTTAGTGATTATTTTTTCTGCGGTCACAATTGCTTTAAGATCAGGGATTGAAAATGTTAAATCCAAAATTGTTTTGGATGAGATTGTAGGCTTGATGATTGCTTTTCTTATGATTCCGTTTCGTTTTAAATTGATGATTTTTGGTTATATCTTATTCTTTATAATTAATTTTTTACGTTATCCATTATTTAAAAGTTATCTTGGTTCAAAACTGGATAATCTTCCAGGAGCCTTGGGCGTTTTTTCCGGTAGTATTCTTTCTGGCTTTTTAACCAATCTTTTTATGCAACTTGTTCTTTGGGTTGTTTATTAAAAAATGAGTCTTTTGCAACTTGTATTTCCTACGTTTTGTTCTGAATGCAAAATTTTAATAAATAAAGATGAAGTTTTTTGTGCTAATTGTTTGCAAAAAATAAAACCGGTTGTATCTAAATTTTTTCCGATAAATTCAAAATATAAATTAAAGGTTTTTGCGGTTTGCAGATATGAAAATCCTTTAAAAAATTTAATTTTAAAAAAATCATTTAGTCAAAGCTGGGCGAGTGTAAAACTTGCACAACTTATTTTAAACAGATTTGATTTAAATTCATTTGAGATTGATTATTTTATTCCAGTTCCTTTGCATTGGACTCGTTTTGCTAAACGTGGGTTTAATCAGGCTGAGGTGTTGGCTAAAACGTTGGGTAAAAATTTAAATAAACCGGTCTTGAATTTATTAAAAAGAAAAAAGCGTACACCATTTCAGTCCAGTTTGCCTATTGCCATGCGTGCGGAAAATGTAAAAGATGCCTTTTATATAAGGCAAATAATGGATTTAGAATTTTTAAAAGACAAAAACATTTTTTTAATTGACGATCTTTGCACTACTGGAGCAACTCTGCAAAATGCGGCAAAAATATTGGTGAAATATAATCCCCAATCTATAAACGCAATTGTTGCATGCAGATTTTAGTTTTTATAAATAAATTTCGGTTTCAACTTTTCCGTTCATA
The DNA here is from genome assembly GCA_043818275.1 of bacterium. Taxonomy (GTDB): domain Bacteria; phylum Babelota; class Babeliae; order Babelales; family JAUWHS01; genus JAUWHS01. Next base: position 5,547 of record JBDRFY010000022.1, read on the forward strand.
AAAATTTCATTTTCTTTGATTTTTGCAAAACTCGAATTGCAGATAAATTTGAATTTTGGATGATTAAGAATAGTTTTTTCATTTGTTTGCATTGTATGTTTTTCAAAATCATACCTGATATTTTTTCCCTGAAAATTAAGATCATTTATGTTTCCGAATACATCTCCCTGCAAAAAAGCTTCTTTTTTATCTTGATCAACAAGTCCTTTATTAGCATTTAATATGGCAATGAGTTTGTTGTTTTTATTATAAGAACATTTCAAATGTTTGCATTCCACATTTTTGGTTGAATAAAAGATTTTGCCTTCCTGGGCAATTAAAGACCAATTTTCCTGAGTGCTTTTTTTGATTTGTTGGAGTTTGAAGTTTTTCAGTATAGCTTCGGGTAATTTTACATTTTTTATTTCTTTTGAAACAACAGGAATAGAAGAAGGATATGTTTTTTTTCTTAATGATTTATACAAAGTAAGTGTTGATATTAAAAAAATTATTATTAAAAGCCTTGGAATTATTTTTCTTAACATATCAAATTATTTGATTGTCTTATTTATAAAAAGAGAGGCAAAATGTTTTTCCTGAATAAATAAAATTAAATCCAGCAATAATCTGAATGCGCCAAATCCGCCTTGTTTTGGAATAATTAAATCTGCCTGACTTGCTACATAAAAAAGAGAATTTTGTGGGCTTGCAAAAATTCCAACTTCATCTTTGCATTCAATATCCAAAAAATCATCGCCAAAAAGGATTGTTTGCTCTTTGGATATATTTTTATTTTTTTGTATTTGTTTAATAATTTCTTTTTTGCCATCACAAAAACCTTCAAAGTATAAATCATCAGGAATTCCAAGTTGCTTTGCCCGGTATTTGACTGAATTATCTTTTCTGCCGGTTAGAAATGATATTAACAGATCGGACTTTAATGCTTTTGTGGTCGCAAATCCATCTTGTACGCTAAAACCTTTTATGCGGTCGCCATTTTCTGTAATAAATAATTGTCCGTTAGTTAAACATCCATCAACATCGGTAACAATTAATTTTATTTTTTTTAATTTTTCAACAAGAATATTATCTTGCAAGCAACTTTTAAACCAATTTAAATCAGTGTTCATTTTTATGTCTTTCCCGTTTTTAAATTATTTTTTTAATTGCATCAATTGCTTCATCATAATCATTAATTATATAATCGGCCAGTTTTAGATCTTTTTTAAATGCTTCATTATTTATACCTATGCATTTAATACCGGCAGATTTAGCCGCCTCAAATCCGGCACCACTATCTTCAAAAATTATACATTCATCTGGTCTGACCAATAATTTTTCTGCCGCAAATAAAAACAAGGATGGGTCTGGTTTGCGTTTTGCGTTTACATGATCGGCGCTGTATATGTGCGGACCAAAAAATCGCTCTAAATTCATTTTCGTTGAAATTTGGGTTAAAACTCCAATGTCAGAATTTGTGGCAATGCTTGTTGGAATTGAATTTATTTGCAGAATTTTATGAAAATTTTCAAATCCTTTTATAAATTTAAGATCATTTATGTGTTTGAAATATTCCAGGGCAAGAAATTCTTTTTTTTGCATCAATTCTTCAACGGTACTTTTTATTTTGAATTCCTTTTTTATTTTTTCAGTAACTTCCCGTAAATTTGCGGAAAAACTATTTTTTATGAGTGATAAATTTTGTTGGTTTAATTCAACTCCTTCAGCTTTTACCACATCAATTATTGCTTTTCTCCAAACATGCTCGCTGTCAACAACTGTTCCATCCATGTCAAAAATAATTGCTTTAATTTTATTTTTAATGTGATTCATAATTCCCCCCTGAAATAAATGTTTTGTTTTGAACATTAGATGGGCTAGTCTGTTTTTTTGTTTTTGCATAAATTTTAGTGATTCTTTTTTGTTTTTTTGACATACTTTATTTTTTATCCCCAGAAACTAAAATAGAGGACATTGGTAAGTATTACAAGTTACCGTTAAATTTGGGAGTAAGAGATTGAAAAAGATGAGCTTTCTGGTTTTGCCTTTATTATTTCTTTCATTTTTTAAAATAAGTTTCGCCGCTGGTAGTTTCAAATTCTTTTTTACAGGCATAAATTTTTTAACTCCATTGTTTGGTTTTTTATTACAAAGTCCAATTGGAACTATATTTTTTCCGGTTATCTGGTTTTTTAAAATGTCTAAATGTATAACTTTTGGAGTTCCTACAATTTTATCTGCTTTATGTTGGGCTTATTACAATTCCGAGAGCTTGTCCGGAAAAACGGCAGATTTTATTTTAAGGTTTTTGATACCTTTGATATCAATTATGATTTTTGTTTTTAATACAAGTGATAGCTTTGATTTTTTATATTCATTTTATTGGTTTATACCTGTTTTAATTTATTTGTTTCAAAAAACAGGCAAATTAAATTCAATTTTTTATTTTGCGTTGAGTGTTAGTTTTGTCGCGCACGCTACAGGTTCAATTATTTGGTTTTATGCAATTCCGATGGTTGCGGGTCAATGGTTAGGTTTAATTCCGGTGGTTTTTTTTGAACGATTTATTGTTGCTGTTGGCACAGCTCTTACCTACCTTTTTATTAAAGATTTGAATTTCTACTTTAACTTTTTAAGTTTTAAAAAAATAGGATTGTTGAAAGATAGAATTTTTTCTGTAAGATGATTTTGCATGAGAAGTTTGTTACTTATTGAGAAAGAGAGATAAATTTTATGCAACATCTAGCTATAATTCCTGATGGTAATCGCAGATGGGCTAAACAGCATTTAAAAGAAAGTGTCTGGGGGCATAGAAAAGGGACAGAAACTGTTCAGACCGCAATAGAATTTTGCATAAAAAAAGGAATCAAACATTTATCTTTCTATACTTTTTCACTGGAAAATTTTAACAGGCCTGAAGCTGAAAAAAACTATTTATTTAATTTATTGGCTGAGAATTTTGGCAATGAACTTCCAAAACTTATCAAAGAAGGCGTTCGCGTAAGATTCATAGGACAGAGTTCTTTGTTTCCGGAAAAATTAAAACCGGTTATTCAAAAAATAGAAACAGCAACAAAACATTTGAGCAAACTTAATCTGAATTTACTTTTTTGTTATAGCGGCAGGCAGGAAATTATTGAAGCTGTAAAAAATGTGGCAAAAAAAGTAAAAGATGGATTTATGAGTTTAGATGATATAAATGAAGATTCTTTTTATCAAAACTTTTGGTCATCAGAAATTCCTGAACCTGATTTAATAATCAGAACAAGCGGAAGAGCCAGATTAAGTAATTTTTTATTATATCAGGCAGCTTACAGCGAATTTGATTTTCTTGATTGTCATTGGCCGGAAGTAACAGAAAAGCATTTGCAGAAATGTTTTGATAAATTTAAATCAACTCAAAGAAATTTTGGGAGATAAGCAGAATGGATCCTAATTTAATTAAGAAAGAATATACCGTTGTAATAGAAAAAGAGGCTGATGGTAACTTAATAGCATCGGTTGTTGAGCTTCCAGGTTGTCATACTCAGGCAAAGGATATGAATGAACTTTTTTTAAATATAAAAGAAGTAATAGAATTATATTTAGAAGTCGAAAAACCTGAAACGCTGTTGGAATTTGTTGGATTGCAACGAGTTGCGGTATGAGTGATTTTGATTGTTTATGGTTTTAGTTTCCCGGTATAAAAATTTAGAATTTTGTAGAAGTTAAAAATAATATCTCTGGAAATTATATCTGCAGTCTCTTCTTTGTAAATATGTGATGATAAATTCCTGCTTTTTAGCATATCAATAAAGTTTTCGCTATCATTTTCTGTTATTAAATTAGCCTTGCATCCTTCACGTATTATGTCCATTGGAGTATTTGAAACAGGTTTAACTTTTTTAATTTCGGTTAAGTAAAATTTTAGATATTTCCAAAAAAGTTCAACTGAAAATTCGAATCTTTGTATTAAAGAATCTCGCGCGGCGGTATATAAATTATCATATTCAAAATATTGCAATTTGTTTTTATCGCTTAAATTTTTAACCTTTTCCAGGTGTTCAATCGCGGAATTTAATGAGTTTATGGCTAAACATAAAGATTCATATTTTAATTTTAATTTTTCCACAAGATTCCCTCTTTTAATATTTCATTTTTTAGCTTTTCAGATGTTGTGTTTATATCAACAATATCTACAAATAAAGGGATTGACGTTTGTTCTATTTCATCCTGAATTTTAAAAATGATTTTTAATTCAATTTTTTCTTTGTTGTCAAGGGCTAGGTCTATATCGGATCCTTCATGATGTGTTTGTGTTGCCCGTGAACCGAAAAGATAAATTTTACTGTTGGGTAAATATTTTGTGATTATGTCGATTAGGATTTCTTTGTATTTTTCTTTAATATTCATTTTAATAAAAGGGTTAATGATTTTATTGATTTAGGTTATGGTTAATATAGCATATATTATTTAACCCAAGTTGCTACCTTTGAAATTTATATAAATAAACCCTGATAAGGGTTTTAGTTAATAGCCTTCAGCCTACGCAAATGCTTCGGCGGACAGGCTGGGTTTTAACCCGTGGTATTGATAAAAAATATATTGCCACCCCATTTTATGGAGGTGGCAGAAATTAAAAAAATTCTATCACCACCATTTCTCTTTCGCACAAGGCTTCAAAGAATCAATCCTACGAAGCTTTAGCGAAGGAGGAAAAATGGGGTGAATTTATATGTTTAATTATAACCACGGGTTAAAACCCAGCCTGTCCGCCGAAGTGCCGCTATTTGCGGTACGTAGGCTGAAGGCTAATAACTGTAGCCCCTTTGGGGCAAAAATTTATAGGTAGCAACTTGAGTTATTTAGTAAATAAAAATTATCAGGTGAAAGGATGTAAATGCAGAAAAAGGTTATAGTTTTGGGGGCCGGGGCGTTTGGCACAGCGATTGCAAATTTACTGTCAGATAACAGGGAAGAAGTTTTTTTGCTGTGTCATGAACCCGAAGTTTATGCTGATATCAATCAAAATCATGAAAACAGTCTTTTTTTACCAGATGTAAAATTAAATTCAAACATAATCGCAACAAATGAGGTGAAAGATCTTTTAACAAAAGATAGTGTTGTTTTTGAGGCGATCCCAGTTAAATTTCTGCGTTCTGTTTTAAAAAAAATTAAAAAAAATGCAACTGAAGAACAATTATGGGTTTGTTTAAGCAAAGGTATGGAGCAGGAAACTTTTTTACTTCCAAGTCAAATTATTGATGATGAATTTGGTTTTGAAACAAAAAAAGCGGCTCTTTACGGTCCTGATTTTGCAAAAGAATTGGGTGAACGAAAATTTTCTGCGGCTGATTTAGTTTGCAAAGATGATGAATTGAGAAAAAATCTGGTAAAAACACTGGAAAATAATTATTTTAAAACATTTTATTCAGATGATTTAATTGGTTTGCAACTTGGAGGGGTAATCAAAAACATCTTAACGATTCTTATTGGAATTGCCCAGGGTAAAGATTTGGGGCAAAATTTTAAAGCTTTTTTACTGACAAAAGGATTTGAGCAAAGCGCGAAACTGGTTGAAATTTTAGGTGGCAAAAAAGAAACGATTTATGGACTTTCTGGTTTTGGCGATCTGATTTTAACCGCAACTTCAGGATTGAGTAAAAATTTAAGAGCTGGAATTTTGTTGGGGCAACGGCAGGATCCGCAAGATTTATATAAATATTTTGATGTTTTGCCAGAAGGTTTTAATTCAGCTGAATCGGTTTATCATCTGATTCAAAAAAGAAATCTTGATTTGCCTTTTTTTAAAAATGCTTATCAGGTTATTTTTGAGGGTAAAGATCTCTATTAATTTATCCTTAGCCGAATCAGGAAATTAATTTTATAAAACCAATATTTGTAATTTGACATTTAATAGCAATTGGCAAGCCCATGAAATGGGCGACATTTGTTAGCCCAGTGCAAAACGCAAAGCGTTGCAGCTCTGGGTATAAAATTACAGACCTAACTAGCCCCCGTAGGGGCGACACATAACGTTATCTGTTTGTTTTTATGTGTCGCCCCTACGGGGCTTAATTTATTTTTTATTCTTTTTCCCAGGGCTGCGAAAATTATCCACCTTCGTACCGCAAATAGCGGTACTTCGGCGGACAAGAATTTTCTTACCCTGGGCTAACAAATGTCGCCCTTTCAGGGCTTGTCAAAGTCATTATTAAATTGATAAACAAAGTCAAAGACTTATTTTTAATTTTCTGATTCGGCTATCCTTAAAAATTCAATATTGTTTTCTTTTAAAAAATTTCTTAATAAAAAAAAAGATCTCCATGTTTTTTTATCCAGAGTTTCTTTAAAAAAGGGTAGGGTTATTTTTTTGATATTTAGGATTTTACAGCTATGCATAGCGCCATCTAAGTTTTTATGCGTTGGATTTTTTATAATTAAATTTTCAATTTTTGATTTTCCAAAATTTTGAATTAAAAACGGTTTTAATTCGAATTCTATCATTTTTTCCAGATTTTTTGTCTGATTAAAAAGACCGTTATCCACAATATTTATTTTTTGCGTTCCATCGATATTAATTAAAAGTTTTTTATTAAAAGTTAAATTTGGATTGGTGTAAGGATAAAATTGTAAATATCCAAGCATTAATATTATTCCAAAAGTTAATGCGCAAATTTGTTTTTGATGAGAATTAATAAGTTTATTTTTTAAAAAATAAATAAAAAACAAAGCAATTAAAAAAAGTGGCCATGTTGGTGCTTTTGAAAAACCAAAAAGCCAGTCTTTACTACTTAAATTTAATATTTTATCCCAGAATAATGTTGTTTGATTTAATAAAAAAATTAGCCAATTGTTTGGTATACAGAGAAGTTGCGTGAAAAAAACTAAAGAGCTTAACATCAAAAAAATCATCAAAAAAGGAGTAAAGATTAAGTTGCCAAAAAAAGACATGACTGAAAGTTCAAGGCCCCAGTTTACAAGAACGGGAATCATAGCAAGAGTGACTATGAGTTGGGCTAACAAAAAATTTTTAAAATATTTAGCGGTCTTATTTTTTATGTTCATGCTTTGGGAAATGATAAAAAGATGTTTTTTAAAAAAAGGTTGGCACTTCCAGATTGCGGTGGCTTTCTTAATTTGTTTTTTAAAAAAGATTCTATTTCTTTATATGTTTCAAGTTCATTGTGTCCTTGTTGTTCTTTGTAAATATTAATAATTTTTTTTGAAAAATGATTAAGAAGGGTATTTATTAACTCTGTTGCCTGAGAATCTGTTAATTTTTGTTTTTTAAGTTCTGAATCAAAAGAAAAATGATCAGATAATTTTTTTTCATCAATAAAAAAAGATAAAATTGGATCAGTTTCAATATTTTCTTGTTCAATATGACTAAAATTGCTGATAAGACACCTTGATTTTATTGTTGGTAAAATATTGTTTTCATTTTTTGTTAATAAAATAAAGTTAAAACCTGTTGGCGGTTCTTCCAAGACTTTTAAAAGCCGGTTTGCGGTTGCAGGTGTTAGGTTTTCGGCGTTTTGTAAAACAAAAAAGAAATTTTGATTTTCATCCAGACTAAATTTTATTTTTTCAAAAATTATTTCGATATCATCGATAACATAATCCTTTTCAGGATCTATCCAGATTAAAGATTCATGTTGTCGCTTTTTTATTTTTTGACATTGATTGCAAAAACAGGTTTTTATTTGATCTGCTTGCCATTCGTAGCTGTTTTTGCAAAAAAAAGACTGAATGTAATTTTCTGCCGATTCTTCTGTTTTTCCTTCAGATCCGACAAAAAGTTGTGTTGGAATTAATGTTTTAATGTTCATTTTAATCCTATGTTTTATTCTACTTCGCCAGAATACCCTAGGCTTTCTTGTCCTCCGAAGCTTTAGCGAAGGAGGGTTGGCTTCCCCTTCTTCGTGTAAAACTTCGCAGGGTGCTCCGAAGCTTTATGCGAAGGATGCAGAAGAATTCCGCGCTGATACAACGGCTTTTAAGCCGTTGAGCGCTTCATTGCTTCTTCAAGACTACTTCCTTGCGACGCAACATCAACATTTAGACATTGAGCAACAAAATCGTTATTTTCTTTCCACACAACATAATTAACTGTTTTCATAAAAAAATTCCTTTATTTAGTTATTTAGTTTTTCGCATGTTTGTTTTGCAAGTATATCTGGCGGTAAATTTCCATCAACAATGATCACATTTTTTTTATTTTTAAATATTTCTTCATAACCTTTTATCACCTTATTCCAGAAATCTATTTTTTCTTTTTCAAATGAGGTAAGTTTTTCGTTTCTTTTTCCAATTCTTTGCAGCGCGGTTTGCGTGTCAATTTTTACGTAAATAATAAAATCAGGTTCAATGTTTTGCATAGCCCATTTGTTTGTTTTTTTTATCATTTCAATATCAAGGCCGCGGCCGTAGCCCTGATAAGCCAATGATGAATCACTCAACCGGTCTGAAATGACAATTTTATTTTCTTTTAACGCTGAAATTATAATTTGTTTGAAATGTTGCGCTCTGTCAGCGGCAAAAAGTAGGTATTCGGATAAATCACAAGTTAAATCTTTTTCTTCATGTAAAATGGCGCGTAATTTTTTACCTAAACTTGTCCCGCCAGGTTCCTGAGTTAATAAAATTTCCTGTTTTTTTTCTTCAAAGTTTAACTTTAAGTTTTGCGCCAATGTTGTTTTTCCACAGCCATCGATACCTTCAATTGAAATCAGTATTCCTTTTTCCACTTTTAATCCTTTAAAGTGATAACTGAAGTTCTTGATTTTCGTTTTTTTCAAACTGTTTTGTTTTACATATCTCAATAATTTTATCACAAATATATACAACTTCATCCACTTCAAGTTCAGGCCAAACGGGCAAGGCCAAAATAGCTTGAGTCAGTTTTTTCGCGATTGGACAATCTGTTTTTAAATGTTGATTTGTGTTCAAAAAATCAATATCAGGCAGAATTTGTGGATAAAAAATTCGTGTATCAATCCCATTTTCTTCCAATTTTTGTTGTAGTTCATTTCTAAAAATATTACCATTTTCATCTATTGCCTGAATGCAATATTGATGATAAACGTGTTTCCCTAAAATTTGTTGCGGTAAAATTATATTTTTTAAATTTTTTAATTTTTCATCGTATGTTTTTGCTATTTGGCGTCGGGAATTTATGTAATCTTCAAGATGATTTAACTGAACGCTTAAAATTTCCGCCTGAATTCCATCAAGTCTGCTGTTTTTGCCTAACATATCATAATTATAATGAGATGCCCGACCATGATTTCTGAGTTTGTAAAGCGTTTCGGCTAATTTTGGATCACTTGTAACACAGCAACCCCCATCGCCAAAAGCGCCCAAATTTTTTGTTGGATAAAAAGAAAAACATCCAATGCTTCCGTGTGTTCCTGTTTTTTTTCCGTTGTAATTTGAACCAATCGCCTGACAGGCATCCTGAATAATCCACAGATTCCATTCGTCAGCTATTTTTTTTATTTTTTCATAATCGGCGCTTTGGCCAAAAATATCGACTGGTAAAATTCCGGTTACTTTATATTTTGTTTTTTTGTGTACCGTTATTCCATTCTTGAATTCACAATTTTGAATTAACCAGGTTTGAATTTTTTCCGCGTCAATGTTGAAAGTTTTTTCATCGATATCAATAAAAACAGGATGCGCTTCATGCATAACAACTTCACTGGCAGACGCAATAAAAGAAAAAGGAGTTGTTATTACAATATTATTTTTTTTAATATTAAGAGCTTTTAATGCTATCCACAAAGCATCCGTTCCGCTATTGCATGTTATGGTATGATTGATGTTTAAATAACTGGATAATTTTTGTTCCAGTTCCTGAACCGGTTTGCCTCCCACAAAATTTTGTGTAGATAAAATTTCCTGAAAAGATTTTTGAATATCAATTTCTAACTTTTTTATGTGTTTATCCAGAGAAAAAAAAGGAATTTTTTTCTTTGTCATTTTTTTCCTTAAAAATTTTTTTAAAATTCTTTACATGATTTATTTGAAAATGTTAAATACGAAGCAATGTGTTTTTTTAAAACATGAAATTGAAATTATCAGTATTAAAAAGACTGTCAATTTTTGTATGCAAATTCTATCTCAGTTGTGATTGTAAACTTATTCCTTGACATTTACTATGTACAAGTTAACTTAATCTCTAGCTTAACATTTAGATTAAAAGTAGGTTAGGCTTAAAAAAGGAGAGGGTATGAAAAACTTAAAGAATTTTTCTTTTCAGGGTTTATCTCTTTCAACCAGAAGTTCTCCTCTTCAAAATTATTTTCATCTTTTTTCATCTAAGCTTTATTTGCTTTCTTGTTAAAACTTAAATTTTTTATGTGTTGTTAAAAAATTTGGAATTAAAAGTTAAAAAAAAAGAAAGGAGTAGAAAGAGGGACAAAAAAATAAGACAAAAAAATTGTGAGTTGTTTTAATTTGTTTTTCCTTGGAAAAGGAGAGAAAGGATGGCTAATAAACGTCTAAGATATTTGACATTTGTCCTGTGTTTTTCCATGTTGGGATTAAACGCGGTACAAAGAGTTGATTGGAACGCTGCGGGAATAACAACTGTTGCTACGGCAAATAGTTTTTATGCTGATGCTAGCGGAACAAACGAAGTTTACATTGCTGATACAGTTACGTTTCAAAATAACGCATGGATTGATGCGTCTGCTGGCGATGTAAATGTTTTTATCGGTGAAAGATATAACGGCGGTGCCTACAATCAGGTTGGACTTGCGGTGTTGCAACCAAATTTAAATGTTGGTGGTAACCTGATTTTCCATGCGCCAACAAACAGAAAAATTGATATCTGGATTCCAGCAACATACACGTTGCAATCTCAATCAAATACCCTTGATATGAACATCACATTTTCTGGTGATGGTCAGACAAAATTCCACATTGGTGGTATGGATGCGGATATAACATCTGCTCTTTATGGATGGGGAACAGTTAACTTCTTCGCCACACATATCTGGGTAACAATGGATCAAACCCAAGCTCAGGCAGAAACAAATCATGAAAATAAACTTGTATTCCAGAGGGGTTGTTATCTTGGTTCCCATGTTTGGGAAAATATGGATCACGATGCCGGAGACTATGATTCAACAACAAGTGGTTGGCCGGTAGTTATTGAACTTCGGGAAAATTCTGATTTCCTGTTTGTTTCTCCGGAAGATAACAGCGCGCCTATTTATGTTCCTTTAAGTGATGCTGCTGTTGCTTTTGATCCTTCAAACGCAGGCAAAGGTCCATTTGAATTCTTGCTTTCTGACAGTTCAGGATTTGTAATCGCTGGTCATTGGATGGATCCAACAAACTTTTTACAACCAACATTAACACCAACAGCTGCAGTTGATATGCGTTACGCTGCCGGACACAACGCGATTGTAAGAACAATAGATGATCTGGCTGCCGCGGCATTAATTGGTTATACTCCTTCAGCGGCAACAAGAAGAGGATTATTAATAATTAACGAAAATGAACAACCACCACTTCTTTATTCAGATCCATATTCATTTATTGATCTTGGCAAATCATCTGTATTTAGTTTCCCGTGGCCTAACTATAGAAAAGGTTTCATTCTTGGGTTAAACGGTACATTTGATGTTTACAACAACCGTTTTGTTCATTACATGTCGCACCCTGAAGAAAATCTTCCAGCTTATGACGCACAGGCTGCTGCTGGAATAACAGCAACTTTTGGTGTAAACCCATTAATTTATCTTAAAAAGAAAAATCCTTCAGCATTTATTGTTGATGGATTAAATCAGTTTACAGTTGAATGGTATGGTGTTGGTATTACTCCTTATCCATTCCCATTTGAAAACTACGATGCTCAAATGTTGTTCCGTGGTGATGGAAGTTTACACATGGCTTCGGCAGTAGGTGTTGGAAGAAATGAATATCCATTCGGATTCCCATTTGATTTTTATCCTGATACAGATCTTAACTATTTCTTCTCAGGAATTTCCGGTGGAAATAATATGTTAGCTCCAAATGCTGTGCCAAATGCTATTTATAATGGCGACTGGGTAGCGTTATCAACTTCTTTGACAATGTCTGGAGAAGGAGTTCATGTTCTTGATGTTGAAGGTGAATTAAAAGCTATGAGCAGTACTGATTCGCCAAATATCGGAGCTGTTGCAAAAGCTGGTGTAGTTAATGTCGCGCCAATTTCGCTTGATTATAAAGGTGTGGAAGCAGAATATTTATGGAATGCATTTACCGCAAGATATGATGTTTCAGGTATTGCAAGACCATTAGTTTTGGCCAGCATGGTACCTGTTTACAGATCTTCTTCTATGCTTTTCAATGATGTCGCGAGTTTCTATGATATTGAAATAAAACATAATGATGTATTAAAAAGAGTTATAGATCGTCCAGTTTATTGCGAACCAGGTATTGTTGGCGGTGACCGTAAAACATACTGGGAAGGACTTCTTGGTTATGGAACAAGCAGCTGGCCTCCAGTTGAATTCCCTGAATTAAGACTTTATAACTCGACTCTTTCTCTGCATGAATCATTATCTCCATCCGGAGTAAGATTTGTTGTAAAACAAAATTATGAAACAAGTGTTGCTGCTTCTGGTCAGGATAACTACTCAACCATATTATTTTACAACCATGGCGATGATCATGATATGCAATGGAGAGGTTTTGCCCGCGCGTTTGTTTTGGGAAATCCACACAACTACATGGCGGATAATTTACCAAACAGAGTAACTGAATCCTGTTATTTTGATATTTTCAGATCAAGAAATCTTCCTATTGATGGCTTTGGAAATCCTATTGATACAGAAATTTACCTTGGATTATCTCAGGAAGATGAAGTCAATATCAGAAATATGGGAGACAAGAGAGCGGGAACACATTTGTTCTTGTTTACTCAGGGACCTGTTGGTAGATCCTGCATGTCTCTTGGTTCAACTTCCACAAGAGGTTATGACGAAGCAGCCTTGGCAGATATTCCTACTGGTTATTCTGCGTGGAGAAAACAATGGTATCCAATGCCATGGACTCCTTATGAATATGTAAGTTTAATTGCTCCAAAACCAAGTAATGCCGGTGTTGATATTGACGTCAGTGATGTAGTAAAAGGTTTGCCAATAAATCACGCAACATCTGTAAGTCCTGCGACTTTATCAATTGATGGTGATATCAGTTATCCATGGTACCAGGACACCTGGATTTACTTTGGCGCAAGAAAATATAATTACTTTGTAGCAGATGCTGATCAGCCATATTGGGCAAGAGACTGGAAAGCTATTGAAGATCCATATAAAGTCCGCTTCCCTGTAATTTATCCATACGCAAGTCCTGTTCTTTATGTAAATCATGGCGGAGAAGTACGCATTATATATTATGAAGATTGTATTTTTGATACAGTAATCGCAACACGTCTCTGGTATGATTATCTGAGTACAAACTGGCAATCAACACCGCAAGATCAGAGATATACGATTCTTTCCGGAATTGTAAACATTCCTCATGATCAGATATTATTTACAGAAGTTGGAAGCGTACAACCTTATGGTTATCAGGAAGCAATTACTGAAGCTTCCGCGCAAACAGGCGGAATGGTAAGACTGGTTGGTTATAATACAGATAGAAGTTTATTGTTTGATCAAGCCTCAAATGAAGAATTGACAATTGACTGGGCACACAGACCTGTAGATTATAATCAGGCTCCAATCAAAAAACTGCCAACACGCAAATTTGCAAGAGGTGCTGTTGTAACCAGGGCAACAAATCCGGCAGAAGGGCCACAGGATATGCCTGCGGATTTATTATATGTTGGCCAGGGTGATCATATTACACAGCTTCGTGTTGCCGGATCAACAATGGCAGATCCATTCCACATTTTTGTAACCGGTGATGAAAACGCGAATCCATTCGCGGGAATAATTGATGAAATTGTTTCTGTAAAAACCAAAAATCTTGAAACATTACCAATGTTCTGGGATTATTATGCTCTTGAAGCTAGCATTAATTATCAACAACCAACTTATGGTTCAATTCCTGGTGAAGGTGGACATGGCGTAATTATTCTTTCCGGTTCAGGACGTGTTGGTCTTGGAAACAGAAACTGGAATGAACATTCTGTTAACGCGTGGAACAAACTTGGACGTGATTATGTAACAATCGTTCCATTCGGTGACGGTTATATTACTTTAAATGATGATTTACTTGTCGCGGATCCATTGGCAATAATTCCAGCTAAAGGATTTGGTGAAGTAAGAAGTGAAGGTGTTTTGGTTGAAGGTTCATCCCAACGTCTGACTTTCTATTCTGAAAATGATCATGAAATTATTGTTCCTGAATTTGGTATGCTTGACCTTCGCGCATTCGGAAGAAGAACAAACGTAGAAGAGACAACAGCTATCCGTCAGGAAATCGCTTTTGGCGGAAAAACAAAACTTGTTCTTAAACGCGGCGCGACAATCAGATTCCCTCATTATGTAGATGACGGTGTAACAGTTGTTCTTTACTTTAATGATGAATCACAATTAGTATTTGACGGTTCAGGAGAATATGGCAAAAACAGATTTACCAATTTTGCCGATGCGGATGCAAAGAAAATCAAATTGATGGGTAAAGGTCAAATCTGGGGAAATAAAGACGCCAAAATCATCGTTGATAATGACGCCTGGGTTGCTGTCAGATCCGATTATCAAAATCCTGATACCGATCTTACAATTAGTCTTCAACGTCAAGGTTCAATGGAACTCGGAACAGATCAGATAGCCGGCGGTGGATTTGAAATTGGAAATATATACAATAGTTACAGTGCTTATTCAGTCAAATTTGCTTTAGCTCTCAACGGACCATACTCCGAATTCCATATCGATCGTGAAGGATTCCTTGGATTTGGTGTTGGAATTATAAATAAATCCGACAATCCAAATGGCGACGCTTCTGCCGCATTAAATCCATCCGGATATGTTCCAGCAACTGGTCTTTATACCTTTAATCCTGATGTTCTTAACTCCTGGCAGATTGCTCCTCTTTTTGATGTAACAAATATTACAGTTGATTTGACAAGAGGCGCTTTTGACCACAGCAATATTTTTGA
>JBDRFY010000023.1:0-3333 GCA_043818275.1 bacterium
GCTGATGAATTTACTCATCCAATAGTAAAAGAAATTTATTTAGAATACGAAAAAGAAAAAAAGAGCTCCCATTGTCTGGATTTTGATGATCTGATTTTGTACGTTTTAAATTCATTTCAAACAAATGAAGAATACAAATTACAACATCAACAAAAAATCAGAAATATTTTAGTTGATGAATATCAGGATACAAATAAAGCTCAACATGAATTGCTAAAAAACATGGCCTTAAATAGTAAAAATAAATTCACAATAGATACTATTTGCGCTGTTGGAGACGAAGACCAGTCAATTTACTCATGGCGCGGCGCAGTAGTTACAAACATGATAAATTTTCAAAATGATTTTAAACCGGTAACACTTATAAAAATTGAACAGAACTATCGATCAGTGGAAAATATTTTAAAAGCCGCGAATAACGTCATTGAAAATAATAAAATTCGTCATCCAAAAAATTTATGGTCCAATAAAAAAGCGAAAAACAGAATTCTTGCATTAAACTGCAAATCCGACTTTCAGGAATCAGATGTAATTACAACAATTATTAAAAACTTTCCAAGAGAAAAAAAACTAAATGAAGTTGCAATAATTTATCGTACACATTTTCAATCAAGAATTCTGGAAGAATCTTTTATAAAAAATTCAATAGCATATAACATTGTCGGCGGAGTCCGTTTTTATGAAAGAAAAGAAATAAAAGATTTGTTAGCCTATTTGCGTTTAATTATAAATCCACATGACAAAACAAGTTTAATTAGAATTATAAATACACCAGCCAGAGGATTGGGATCAAAATTCGAGGAGGAATTATTTTTTGAATGGAACAATAATAATCTTTTAGATTTCAGGCAAATTCTTGAATATTTAAAAACAATGCAACCAGATGCAAAAGCTCAAGCTATTAACGATTTTTTAAATATTTTTTCGGGTCTTAAAAAAGAATTTAAAACAAGTTTTGTTATCAACAAAATTTTACAAAAAACCAACTATATAAGTTTTTTAAAAAAATCTTGTGATATAGAAGAATACAATTCAAGATCTCAAAATATTGAAGAACTACTTAGGTCAATTGATTTTTTTGAAAGTAATAAAAATAAATTAAATCCAAACGATCCTTTTTATGAAGAAAATGTTGATAAAGATTTAGAAACCTTTTTACATGAAGTCGCACTTCTTCAAGATAAAATTTCCAAGCAAAATATAGAGCAGGAAAATCAGGATGAACGCGGGCAAGTTCAAATGATGACCATGCACGCAGCAAAAGGTTTAGAATTTGATACTGTTATAATTTGCGGACTTGAAGAAGGAATTTTACCAAGTTCCAAATCATTAAACACGGAACAAGAATTAGAAGAAGAAAGACGACTTTTTTACGTTGGAATTACACGAGCCAAAGAAAGATTAATTTTAACTCACGCAAATTATAGAAATAGTTATGGACAAATTGTTGATCAAGTTGAATCTCGTTTTTTGGCAGAAATTCCATCCCGATTATTTGAATATTTGGATGTAACTCAGGCTCACCCATTGCAAATCCAATCAGAAATTACACGTTGGCTTGGAATAAAAACAATTCAAAGTAAATTATTAACTTTCCAACCATCGAAAAAAGAAAATCTTTTTTTTCAAAAACAAAAAACAAAACTTATAAATGAATCAACACCATGGAGAAAAAATCAGGCCGTCATTCATAAAAAATTTGGCGCAGGACTTGTAACAAATGTTGAAAAGAAAGATGATGAAAAATATTATCTGACCGTGTTGTTCAAAACAGGACAAAAAAAAGTTTTATCAACGTTTGTTAAACGAATTTAAAAAAGCTTGAATTAAATTCTAAAACTGATACCTTTTCACTCACAAAAACCTATCAAACCCAAATAAAAAGGTGTGATTACAAAATGAAAAAATTAATTTTATTTTTAACATTGCTTCAAGTTTATTCAAATTCAAATGGAGTAACGGTAGAAGAAATTGCAACAAATGATTCAGGTATTATTTATCAACCAACTTCTGACAAAGAATTACAAGCATTTGCACAAAAAAATCCAAATTTAACTCCACGGGAAGAAAAACAAATTCAACAAATTTTAAAAAATCCTAAATTAAGAAAAAAATTAATCAGACATCTGATAACAAACACTGAAAATCCAAATGAACAAATTATATTACGCAAATTATTAGAAGCTATAGAATCAAAAAAAAAATTAGCTAACCCTACACAATTAAAACAAGTTATATACCTGCTTATTGACAGATTATCCAGTCTCACAACAATTAAAGCGCTCACATTAATAATAATTTCTCTGGTAATCGATAGATATATTACAAAAGGACAAAGAATTATTGAATCTGGTGAAATTACAAAAATGCTTATAGAAATCAGAAACATTTTAGCCATTAATTTTGCAGACAAAAGTATAAGCGGAATTCTTGGAATTATATATTATTTCATACCACTCCTTGGAAGATAATTACCTAAAACCAAACTTAATCTTTTCAGCCTGTAATCAGTACTTCTAAATAACCCCAAAAAAGGGTTAAAACAAGTTAATCCGCCCTCTACCTTTTGCTTAATTTTAAACATAAATTAAGCTTTACAAAGGGACAGTTATATTTATAAATGGGGGGGATTAAATGTATTTAAATCGTAAAAATATATCACTATTTTTTATCTTATCGTTAAGCCTATTTCTTGGAACATCTAATTTAAATCCTGGTAAAGGACTTCTTCATACCGTTCCACAAAAAGTATTTGGTAGCCCATCAAAAAGTGGTCTTTTAAACGTTGTACCTTTTTTTGGTAACAATTTTTATGAAGTTGAAGCTGGCAAACTTTACAGGTCAAAACAACTAGACACAAAAACCCTTGATAAAGCGATTAACAAATATGGAATAAAAACAATCATAAATTTAAGAGGTCCTAATTCCGGAAAAAAATGGTATGAAAAAGAAAAACAAATAGCATTGCAAAATAATGTTCAACATTTTGATATTCAAATGAGCGCAGTAAGATTACCTTCAAAAGAAAATATTCAGACTTTAATTTTTCTTTTTGAAAACGCGCCCAAACCTATTTACATTCATTGTCAGGGAGGCGCAGATAGAACAGGACTTGCGTCTACAGTTTGGCTACTTTTAAAAGGTGTCAGTAAAAAGAAAGCAAAAAAACAATTATCTCTTTTTTACAAACATGTAAAACAAGCTGGAACTTATCCAATGGATGATTTCATTAAATATTGGCACGGAAGAGATTGGGCATTAAATGAGTATGATCCTGCAAATTATTAAATTTTAACAGGCTGTCGCTACCTTTTTTTTCATAGTAAATGGGAT
>JBDRFY010000024.1:0-3567 GCA_043818275.1 bacterium
ATAAAAAGGAGGCTTGGGTTAAAGCAAAGAATTATTCCGATCAGGTTGATATGCGAATTTTGAGTAATCATGTTCGTGAAACAGAAGTTGGAACGCCTAAATTTGTTAAAAGTATGCCTGAGCCAAATAAGTTAGATTTTGTTTTTCCAAAACCGGATAAAGATTTTGAACTCGAAAATGGTTTGCGTGTTGTGATTTGCAAAAATGGCGATTGGCCAGTTTTAAGTATGAATTGTCGATTTAGGGATTCAACATTTTTACAATCATCAAAAGATTCTGACCTTATAACCCTTATGATGAGCCTTCTTATTGAAGGTAGTGAAGGTTATTCAAAAGATGATAATATAAAGTTTTTTGAAAACTTTGGCGCAAGTTGTAGCTTTTTTGGTGGAGGAAATCTTTCTATTTTGAGTGATGACTCTCAACCTTTATTTGAAAGATTTTTTCATGTTTTAACAAAACCATCATTTCCCGCAGACGCATTAGAAAAATTTAAAAATATTTCCGTTGATGAACTTTTAAGGTCTAAAGATGAGCCAATGGTTGTTGCATTTAGATTGTTGATTAATTTGATCTACAAAGAGGGACACCCATATCATTGGGAATTTGACGAAGCTATAGAATTAATAAAAACCATTGGAGTAGAAAAACTAAAAGAGTTTCACAAAAAATATGTAAATCCAAAAAATATGATTTTGACTGTTGTTGGAAATTTTGATTTAGATCAAATGGAGAAAACGGTTAAAAATGTTTTTGGAAATTGGGCCGAAGGAGAATTTGTAACAAATGAATTCACCAAAGTTGAGTTTGAAGCAAATCAAACAGCTGATGAACATATGCTTAGAGATCAAGTTGCCTTAATGTTGGGACAACCTAATGATGTTAATATTTATAATCCAGATGCAACTGCGTTGAAATTATTAAATACGATTTGTTTTGAGAGTATGGGTAGTCGTTTATGGCAACTTAGAGAACAATCTGGCTTATTTTACATGGCATTTGGTAGTATCGCTGGACCGATAGCGCGAGTTGATGGATTTGATTTTGTTTGCGCTCTTTTAAGCCCGGATAAAACTGAGCAGACTCGTCAAAGTATTATAAATTTAATAAATGAATTTGCGCGAGATGGAATTAAACAAGAAGAGCTTGATTATGCAAGGCAGCAATTTCTAAAAAGATTAATAGACTTTACTTCTAATAATGCATCTTTATCTGGTTTGTTAAATACTATCACTTCTTTTGATTTCGGTTTTGATTATTATGATAAAGTGTTGAAAGAGGCTCAAGATTTAACCGTTGATAAGTTAAATGAAGTTGCTAAAAAATATTTTACAACAGAAAAATTAGCAACGGTTCGGGTTGGCAGAATAGAAGATTAAAGTTTTTAGGGCCCCAAATTTGGGGCCCTAATTTATATTAATTTTTATTTAAAGAATCTTGTTTGGCTCTCATTTGCTCGTGAAGGGTTCGATATTCTTTTTCAAGGGGGTCAAAATACTGTTTTTTTAGAGAGTCTCCTTTGTCTCTAAATTGCTCATGAAGGGTTTGAAGTTCTTTTTCAAGTGGGTCAAAATACTGTTTTTTTATAGAATCTTGTTTGGCCCTCATTTGCTCGTGAAGAGCTTGAAGTTCTTTTTCAAGCGGGTCATAATACTGTTTTTTTAGAGAATCTTGTTTGGCTTTATCTTGTTCCATCTTATTTTGGATTATCATTTTTTGTAATTTTTTATATATTTGTTCCCACTCTTTTTCTTTTGCATTTATTTTGGCGTTAAGGTTTTGTAGTTCTAAATCACCAAAAATTTTCTCTTTATATACTCGGTTCCTCTCTTTATCTATCGCGTCTATTTTGGCTTTGAGATTGAGTAGTTCAGAATTATTTTTGAATTTTTCTTTATATACTCGTTCCTTCTCTTTTTCTATTGCGTCTATTTTGGCTTTGATATTGAGCAGTTCAGAATCATCTTCGATTTTCTCTTTATATACTTGTTTCATCTCTTTTTCTTTTGCGTTTGCATTATTGACTTTTGCTGAATTTTGTTGAGGCGTTTCTATCTTTTTTATTGAAGAAATCTCTGAAATGTTATTTGTTCCCCAGTTAGAACCTTGATTAATTCCGATTTTGGTTTCTTTTTCATAGCCTATCCATTTATACCCTAACACAACATCTTGCATAGTATCATTTTTTACTCTTATACTTCGGCCTAACTCTTTCAGTACAATTGGCATTGTTTTATTCAACAAATTACTCACTTTAAATATCGCATGTACGTATATCAATTTAAGATCTGATTCATTGTTTCCAAGTTGCTGTGAATTATTTGCAGTTATCTCGATCGTATCCCAAGATTTAGGCGTTTTATAATACACTTGAATGTCTTGAGTGATATCATTTTGTATTATTACTTGCCCGGAAATATCTATAGGCAAGTCTTTTTTTAGCAGTTCGCTAACCTTAATAGTTCTTGTATTAATAATACGCGCATTCAAATTTGCCATTATTCCTACCAAAAACAATGATAAAAATATTGTTTTTTTCATAAAACTCTTCCTTTCGTTAAAAGAATTAAAATAAAAAAATCTATTTATAAATTTATTCTATAGGATTAATGTTTCTATTTGCAAAAAAAAGCACTCGAGCGACTCTCTTTAAAATATGTAATCAAAAATAAAGGAGAGCTCAGATGACAAATTCATGTTTATTTGAAGAAATTTGGTTGAAATTTTTGTTTTTTCATAAAATTTCTTTTATTGCAAAATTATAATATCTAATCCCTTTAATAAATTTGTTGCTTCAGGATATGAAAATTTTGCCTTTTTAACGTTGTTTGTCAGTGGATTAATGGAATAATTTTTTGCTTTAACAAAATTTGATTTGGATAGATTGCAATTGTGAAAAGTTGTTTCTTGAAGGTCACAATTTGAAAAGTCAGCTTCAATCAAAGATGTTTCATTGAAAATACATTTTTGTAATTTGCTGTTTTTGAAACTAGTTTGTTTTAAATTCATTCTTGAAAAATTACAATATTGCAAAAAACAAATTTGAGCTTTTATGGAAAACAATAAATTGTGATTACATTTAAAAAATTCTATCCCAATAATTTTACAATCATTAAATTGTGTGTCTTGAAATTTGCTTTTCTCAACATTAACTAGACTAATTACACAATTATTGAATGTGCATGAGGAGAATGTGGATTCTTGCCAACTTCCTTCCATGAAGTTGCAATTATCAAATGAGCAGTTAATGAAAGAGCAACCGTTCAAAGATTTATTTGAAAAATCAGTTGATTTAAATTTTCCATTTTCTAAAAATTTATTTTCAAGCCGATTCATTTAAGTGCCTTTTTTGTGGAAATTAATTCTTTATAACATTCCGGCTTGCGAAAATTATTGCCCCAAACTTCTTCTTTGCGGAATTTTCTGATTTTTTCCATATCAAACCTGGCAATTAAAATTTCTTCTTTTTCATTTGCCTTAAAAATTATTGAACCATCAGGATTGAATGCGCAAGAGTTTCCATCGCAGTTTTGATAAGGAGCAGGATAGTTTGCGACAGCAATTGCA
>JBDRFY010000025.1:0-2596 GCA_043818275.1 bacterium
GCGTCCTTAATTGGTGTGATGCAATTGAAATAAATTCTGACTTTGCTTTATCCAGCTTTTGCAGCTCCGCATAAGCTCTCTCTAGCTCCTCCCGCAGCTTTATTTCCCGCAAGACGCTGCGGATTAGCAAGTACCCAAAAATAATAAATGTCAGAAAAAGCGCGCCTTTCCAAATATACTCAAAAGTTGATTTTGCGTCTAAAATCTGCACAAAAAGCAAAATCGCAATCACGCCCACCAAAATCTGCGTCAAGACAACTTTTATGCCGAATAGTTCTTGTTTTACAATGGCATAAGCAGTAAGACCGAGGAAAAAGATAATTGAGTAATTCCCAAATTGGTAATATTGTGGGATTCCCTGCCAAAATGGTAAGGCAATATTAAAAACAAGATTCATTAACACAAAAATGAAAAGACCTATTAAAAGGTACTGTACCTTAATTTTTTCTTCTCGATTGGTTTTCGAATATTTTGTGAAAAGGTTGCCTATTATGAAGAGAGCAAAAACAAATAAAATTCCAAAGTAAAACAACTTTCCATTTCCCATAACCGGAAGGATTCCCCACTTTGTGATTTCTACATTTTTAACTACTAAATTTGTAAAGATTGAAAATAAAAAAGTAAAAAGAAATACAAAAATAATTATTTTGTCAAAAAATTCCCATTTTCTTTCTTCTTCTTTTGGGAAAAAAAGCGAAAAAAAATAAAAAGGGATAATAAATAAGGCGGCCATTCCATATCCTAATTTTGCCCAAATTAGGGCGTTACTCGCTAAGTTTAAAGAATTGCAAAAATAAGCGAAAACAATCCATAATACAGCGGGTAATGTCATTAATAAAAAAAATCTATTAATTTTTTCTTTTCGATTTACAGAATAAACCCAAAGACCTAACCCTAACCCCAACAGAGTGACAATAATAACGATTATTGTATTAATTGATAAAAGATTCATTTTTAGATTAAATTTCTACTTATCAAATGCAAGACGGTTAACAATTTTATTTGTTTAAGGATTGCTTTTATATTTATATCTTGATTTTTCTTATTTAATTTATTTATTTTATTATACAAATTATCCCATTCTTTCAAAAAGTAATTTTCTGCACCCGATTCTCTTATCTTAAGAATTATTTCTGTATCATTATTTTTTAGATTTTCAATATTAATAAAATTATTTTCTAACGCGTAGGCAAAAATTCCGCTAGTAAAATCTTTTTCTTTTATTTCTCGTTCCCACGTTACAACCCAATTGGCGATTCTAGTCATAACTTGAGTATACCAAGCAATTTTTCTGACAATGCCAAGATTTCTCATCTTAAAATTTTTCATGCACGTCAAATCAATCATATAGCTAATTGTTCCAGGTGTATTGAATGATAAATAAATAGTAGATTCAGTTTCATTAATTAGGTAAAAATTTTTATTGACGAGATAAGCATAATCCATTCCATTTATAATTTGTTTTAGATCATATTCTATTATTTCTTCAAAATTTTTATATAATGGAAAAGAACAAATTTTTTTATTTAAGGATCGCCAAACCTTTTTAGTCAATTGCAAGTATTTTTTTTTGGGGCAGTTTCTAAAGTTTATCTTGTTCTCTATCGGAATTTTTAATATTTCAGCTAATAATTTTTTATTTTTCATCTTATCTGCAACATCATCTAGTAATACAATAAACATAATTAAAAGAAATTTAGTATCATATAGATTTTGACAATATTCGTGTGGAACATTGGGGAAAGTAATTATTTTACTAACTCGATAGGCCCAATTCCAAATAAAAGGGTCTCTTCCCCCTACTTTTTCGTATTCCTTGACCCATTTCTGCAAATTCAAAGGAAGCTCAATATTTTGAATTGTTTTAATTTCCCTTTCTATCCTTTCTGGCGTTAATTGTTTTAAAATTTTTTCAATTACCATTATTTCATCTTACCATAAATAATCGCGGTTTTTCCGCCAAATTGAGAAAAATTTGAAAATTTTTAAGCAGTTTTTTCTTAAATTGGGTTTGCCTAAAAATTGAATCATTCCGGAAAAAGTTTTTAGATACGAAGTTCCTTTTCCTTCTAAAACTTCTCCCAATTCATTTAAAACATTATTGTCAAAAGAATAAAATATCCCCCTTGCGTTAAGCAGATTTAGATTAGCAAATGGCAAGGATTTTATTTTTGATTCGTATAATTCAACTCCATTATTTAAAATACATTCGGCAGCTATTTGCCCGGACCACATTGCTTGGTTTATGCCTCCCAAAAAAATGGGGTCGGCTAATCCGGCCGCATCCCCTATTAGCAAGATGTTATCTTTTGCAATCGCGAATCGTGCGCCGCCGAACGGGATAACGCCGCTTCTATTCTCTAATATTTTAAAATGACCGTAATTTTTCTTAACGATATCTGTTGAAAATTTCTCAAATTTTTCTGAATTTATATTTCCAACCAATCCTACGTTCGCGGTTTTATTTGATTTTGGGAAAATCCAAGCATATCCTTGCGGGAATTTTTCAGCATCTAAATAAATTTTAGCGCTTGAGGTATCTATTTCTTTGTCTAATTCAACTAAATATTGGATGGCGGGCAAAAAAGCTAAATTT
>JBDRFY010000026.1:0-6500 GCA_043818275.1 bacterium
ATGATAAAATATTTCAGTAATCATAAAATTGCTCCTTTCCGGTTTCCTTTTTTGATATTGATTAAATAATTATTTAAGGTTAACGGATTGGAGCATTGTGTCTATAATGTCAAAGAAAATTAATTATCGAATTCGCGTTAATAGCAAAAAAAATAATCGAAAAGAAGTGTGAAGTAAAAGATGCAACAAACATCAACTATACATTACAACAAATTAGTAACAAGGCTTCTGAATTGCTTAAAAATTTAAATCAACAACAAAACAAAAATTCAATTACTTTAATGCGATATCTCGCGAATATCCCGATAGAAACATTAATTGTGACTCCAATTGTTGAAATATTGATCGCAGCTAGTTGGGAAAATTTTAATTTTCAAAAACTCGAATTAGAAATAGAACAATATTACAAAAAAAATTCCAGAATAAATGCTGATGAACTAAAAAATAAAATCGCTTTAATCCTTCGTGTAAAATTATTCGAAATTTGGAAGGATGAATTTCAACAAAATATAACAGAACAAGTTAAACAAAAAATTAACACTGCTGTTAAAGATATAAGCACTAAAAAAAATATCATGGCACATAAAAATCTTTTTGGCATATTATTGCAATTGACAATTAATACCAATAAGGAAATAGTAATCGTAGATAAAGATGGAAATGATGGAACTGTAATTTGGATTAGTCCTACATGCGTTTTTGTAATTTTATCTGT
Source organism: bacterium (assembly GCA_043818275.1). Classification (GTDB taxonomy): domain Bacteria; phylum Babelota; class Babeliae; order Babelales; family JAUWHS01; genus JAUWHS01. The sequence continues at coordinate 716 of JBDRFY010000026.1, forward strand.
TGCCGGAACATTTGTTGCTTCTTATTATTTATCAAATTATCCCGCAGAGGAATTATATCAACAAATTTCAACCCTTTGGAACTGGATTAGAAATTGGGGTGGAATAATTCCAATGGACGTAGATTAAAAAAAGAGGCCCGGAATTTCCGGACCTTCTATTTTTAACAAAATCTTGTTATAAAATTTTGTTAATCATTTTATTTGCCACCGTTAATAAAACAAAACCTAAAATGATATTTCCTGATCCACCAAGTATATTTTTGGATGTTTCAAGCGCACACTGATTAAATAAACAAGGAAAAAATTTATATGTCCCATATAAAACTGAAAAAAGTCCTGGCCAAACAAACGATCCAGAAATTTTTGTATCAACAACAGATTTAACTAACATTCTAACAGAACTTTCATTATCAAAAGCCTTTTGCAAAACATTTCTTTGTTCAACAGGTATTTTCTTTAAAAATTCTTGTTGTTCGTTTTTTGGTAAATTAGAAAATTGTACAAGTATTTTGTTGAAATCTTCTTGATTAAAAGATTGCTCTTTTGTTGTATCGGCATTTAAATTGCCAAGCAAGGCAACAGACAGAATTAAAACAGATAATATTTTTTTCATAATAACCTCCCAGTTAAAATAATACTTAAATATATGATTTAATTTTAAAGCCGTAATTTAAAAAATAAAAACCCTTCAGGCTAAAAATTCGCTTATTTCATTAATTTTTAATGTTTTTTATAAAAATTTTTATCTTACTGAATTCAATAATTATCATTTTAAAGTAAATAATTTCAATCTGCACAACTTGATATACCGAACAAATCCTGAAATATTGCTTTTAAACCAACAAATCAACTAAAATTAAGTTGTTATTAACCCTTCGAGATGCCCATCCTACACTAAAGCTACGGAGGGCTCCTCAGGGCTAACGGAAAAAAACCAATTGAGAGAAAGGGATAAATCATGAAAAAAGTAATATTTTTTACTATAATTTCTGTTTTTTTGAGCAATTTTAACATTTGCGCTATGGAAATTGATCCAGCAAAGCTTCTGGCTGAGGCTCAGGGAATTTCGTATAAAGATGCTAAAAAAGTAAATTATGATTCTTTTCAAAAAATTTATACCGCTTGCAAAAAGGTAGCTGGAGACAACAGCAATTTCATGAAAAAAATAGGTGACTACAAAACCAAATTCGACAATCTTTACAAAGCAAATAAAGACGAAAGAGCAGAATTTGGAAAAATGTCCGTTTATCTTTCACTCCTTTATCTGGAAGCATTAGACGTTGTCAAAAAAAAGGATGTGGCTGTTTTTGATAAAGAAATTAAAACTCAACCAACAATTACAACAGATAAATTATTTTCAATGGGAGCCGGCCCGCTTGATGTAAAACAACCAGCGGATGAAGCCGCGGCAGAATTAGGAATTAATGATTGGGAAACAACGGTTGATAAAATTAAAAATGAATCAAGATCATAAAATAAATAGAACCCGGGTATTCCGGGCTTTATTTATGATTTAAAAATGTTAAATTAAAAAAGTAAAAATTATTAACAAGGAATAAAATGACTAAAAAAATATCCCGGTACGGCGAAAACGGAATTTTAATACTAGATAAATCTTTATTGGATTCTTTAAAAATCACTGAAAAGACAAACCTTGAAATAACATCTGATGGTAAATCAATCATTATTACGCCAAAAGGCAATCGTGAAAAAAATATCATTAGTAAAAATAAAAAACTCCAAAAGCTATATGAAAAAAATATAAAAAAATATTCATCCACTTTAAAAAAATTAGCCAAGCAATAATTATGAATAAAATTAGTTTTTTAACCTTAGAGGAAATCCTACAAATTCATAATGATATAATTACTAATTTTGGAGGAGCGTCTGGCTTAAGAGATCTAGGGTTGTTGTTATCTGCTATTCACATGCCAAAAAGTAGTTTTTCCGGTAATTTTTTACATCCTGATATCTATGAAATGAGCGCTGCATATATTTTTCATATAATAAAAAATCATCCATTTATTGATGGAAATAAAAGAACAGGATTAATTTCGGGAATTTTGTTTTTAGAAAACAATCAAATAAAATTAAAATTGTCTCAACGTAAGCTATTTAATTTAGGTTTAGATGTTGCAAATTCAAAATTAAACAAAAAAGCAATTTCTGGAATTTTAAAAGAAAGCTCTGTAACTTCAAAAAGCTAATATTTTTATTTCCCAAAATTTCTTTGGATACATTCAAACTTTTTTAAACATTTAAGTAAATGTTTTTCGGTTATCACAGGCCAAAAGCAATCAAGTGAAATAAATTCGCTATACGCAGTTTGGTAAAGTAAAAAATTACTCAAACGCGTCTGTCCTCCGGTTCTGATTATTAAATCCGGATCAGGTGAATCCGCAAGCCATAAATGTTGTTTAAAAATTTGCTCATTTATATCATCAACTTTTATAGCCCCGCTTTGAATTTTTTTACCTAAACTTTTAACAGCGCTTAAAATTTCTTGTTGTCCGCCATAATAAAAAAGAATATTAACTGTTAATCTATCTTGATTAGATGTTTTTTGCTCAATCATCTGAATTTCTTGTAAATCATTTTCTGAAAAATAATCTTTGTTGCCAATAAATTTTATACGCAACCCAATCGAAATAAATTCATTCAAATAATTTTTAATGTAATCAATCACAACTCTTAAAACGTGATTTTCAAAATTTTTGTCGCGATTAAAATTCTCAAGTGAAAAAACATAAAAAGATAAATATGAAATTTTTTGTTTAAGACAAAATTTAACAGCTAAATGACATGATTGCGCGCCAAAAAAATAATCTGCATTTTTTTGTTCCGTCTTTTTTGCCCATCGTCGATTGCCATCAGGAATAATTGCTAAATGCTTCATAGGGATATTTTTAAACTATCTATAATTCTTTAATTTTAAAATCTGTAATATTTTTAGCTTTGGAATCAAAATTAATACCAACTGCTATTAATATTTTGTCTTGTTCTTTATATTTTTCATAATATTTTTTATTCTCAATCTGGTTTAAAGCTTTTTTTGCATCCTGATCAACTTTAAACTCAAAAACATAAATATAATTTTTAATTTTTATAACTGCGTCAATTCGGCCAATATTTGTTGGCTCTTCAACAACAATCGTAAAGCCTAAAAGTTTTAGCATTGCATAAAACAACAACTGATAATTTTGTTCCTTTTGCTTGTCCTGAACTGTATAAGGAATATTTGCGTAAAATATTTTCATTGTGTTTACAAAAGATTCAACATTCTTTTCTTCAAGCGCTGCGTAAAGATCCGCGTAATAATTTCTTATATCTGCTTCCCTATAATTTGTGCTTCCTTTAATCAAAAGTTGTAAAAATGAATTTTTAATTTCCAGATTTGGATAAGACAATCGATAATTTCCTGTTTTTTCGATGTAATCTGCTATTGTTAAATAGCCTGTTTGATAAAAAACGGTTAAAGGATACAGGGCTTCTATATCAAAAGAACCAAGTTCAATTGGCCCAACATCAACCGATTCCAATTCCTTAATTTTATAATTTTGTTTTTTAATTAACTCTATTAAAAAAGTTGGAGTTCCTGTTTCAAACCAATAATTTTTAAAATCTAAAGCATCCAAAGACAACAAAATTGAATATGGGTTATAAACTTTCTCTTTCTTTTTTGAAAATCTATATCCGTTATACCAGGTTTTCAACATCAAAAGAGCCTGCGTTGCAGACGTTTGCTGTTTTGCTGCCATTTTTTTTATTGAATCTTTAAAATAAAATTCCAATTCTTTTTGCGTATAACCAAATAAATCTGCCGCGCGTTCATCAAATGTTAAATCTTTTAAATTATTTAAACCCGAAAAAACTGATGTCTTGGAAAATTTGGTAACCCCAGTCAAAAAAACAAATTTTAAATGTTCATCGAGAGATTTGAGTTGACCATAAAAGCCTCTCAGGACATCTCTTATTTCTTCAGCAACTTTTATATCAGTTATATGATCAAGAAGCGGTTTGTCATATTCATCAACGATCACAGCAACTGTATTTTTCTTCGCCAGTTTTTTAATTATAAGAGCCAAAAGTTCGTCCGGCAAAAAATCATCCGGAGATTCAATTTCGTTTTCATTGGCAATTTCTTTCATTTTATTTAATAATCTTTTTTCAAAATCCTCAGCGTTCCTGCATCTAATTCTTGACATATCAATTCTGATAACTGGATGAGATGGCCATTTATAATCTGAATTATAAATCCATAAATTTTTGAATAACTCTTTATTTCCTTTAAAAATTTCTTCTAAAATTGAACAAAGCAAGGATTTCCCAAATCTTCGGGGACGAGAAATAAAGAAAGTTGTACCTGAATTTATTACATCATAAATTGGTTTTGTTTTATCAATATATAAATAATCACCCTTAATTATTTTTTCAAACGTCTGAATACCAATCGGAAACTTTTTCATTTGTAAACCTAAAATTTTAATAAAAACATTTATACAATCTTAACAGATACACAAAATTGAAAAAGCCCCGACAATTTGTCGGGGCCCAAAAAACTTAACTAGTAAAATTTAAAATCTGTAAGTCAAACTTGAATGCAATCCCCAGGCGTTACTTGTTCCCAAACTTTCGTAAAATTTATTTCCTTTATAATCAGTTCTTCGTGTATTTCTGTTTGGTTGACCATATAAATCTTTGTATGTAGAACCGTTTAAGAAAAGCGCCGCGCGAATTAAAAATTCCAGACTATCTTCAAAATGCATTTCCATTCTGATGTTAAGTTCTGTTCCCAGATAACTGCTTGCTTTTTCATCTTTGGAAACCCAACCATAACCATTTTGATTTTCTCCAACATGAATCGAAGCCATGCCCTGACTTATAATATATTGATGAAATTGCCTTTGAGTAAGTCCTAAAAAAGGTATTGGTGTTGTGTTTTCACCTGATAAAATATCTAATGGCGCAGTATGAAAAGTATCATATCCTTCTGAATTCCATTTATACATACTTCTTGTTGACCAGAAACCTATTGCGTTTCCTATAAAAAATAATTTTTCTTTTCTTTTAAATGGATGCCAGGTTAAACCCGCGCCAATCATTCCAAGATTGCTTGCGTCATTTGAATGGTTATACGCGTAAGCTTTATAATATGAAAGGTTTAATGGACGCGGCATAAAACGAGCTTCAAGCATTGCGTAACTCATGACTTCAAGACCAAAATAATTTTGATCGCGCAAAGTCATAAATCCTGTATAATTTCTGTTATTGTATGGATTATTATATGGATAACTATCACCTGAAATATATGCCAATGTCATCGCAGGTTTTAAATGATATTTATTCCATTCGTAACTCATGTCAAAATTTAACATGAAGCCTTCATAATTAATTTTGAAATCTTTTCTAAAACGTTCTTGACCCAAAATATCTGAGTTGTAAAATTTAGCTCCACCAATATTCAATACTGTTCCATCATCTTTCAAAATTACTTGGCCATTTCTTGCTGGATAATTATTAAATGAATTATTTATATATTTTGCCAGATCAGAATAAACAGGAGCTTTTTGAGTCGCCGTATAAGGCCCAACCAAACCGCTAATAGGATCTGGATAAAAACTGTAATAAATATTGCTATAATACTCTAACAACTGACCATTATTATCACGATTTATTTCTATAAGATTTCTGTCAATTCCATAAACATCCTGATGACCGAATTGAAACGCGCCTTCAAAATTTACGCGCCAACCTTTATGTTGCCAATCAGCCATAATTCCTAAAG
>JBDRFY010000027.1:0-30934 GCA_043818275.1 bacterium
ATGTCTTACTCCTGGATAATTTTGCCGTTAAGCAAACTGCTTATGTGGAATCAAATTGATTTAATGCAGGTTAATTGGCCAAAACTATTTTTGATATACATTGTAATGAGTTTTTTTATCGGATTTTTTTCTTTGTTTGTAGTCAGTTTTATCAAGGGAATGAAAAATATCGGTATTGTGACCATGAGAATTTTGTTTCCATTATGGTTTTTGGGTGGTTCGCAATTTTCATGGAAATTTTTATATTCAGTTTTCCCAAATGTTGCATATCTTACCTTTTTAAATCCCATGATTTATGGAATGGAAGGTGTTCATGCCGCAACATTAAACGCAAATGATTATCTTTCATTTTGGATTTGTGTTGGTATGTTAATTTTATTTTCTTTTATTTTTGCAATGTTTGGAATTAAAAGATTAAAAAAACGTTTAGATTTTATTTAATTTGGAAGGACTGAATATGGAAAATAAAAAATTATTTTATGTTTTGTTGGCTGCGAGCACGTTTGGGTTGTTGTGTGTTTATTCGTATGCTTTTACTTTAACAAATGTTTCAATAACTCCTTTAATGATGTATGTGTTTTTTCCGTTGCAAATATTGTTTAATATGGCTTTTTTTGCTGCGGTGATTTTAATTGGATTAGCTCTGTCAAAAAAAGTTGGGTTAGGTACACCTGTTTTAGAAAAACTTTTGCAGGGTGAAAAAGTTGAAAATTTTAAATCAATAGTTAAAAAATCTATTTTTTGGGGAGCAATTTCGTGGTTGTTAATTAATATTACAGAATCAATTTTTGTAGTTTTTTGTCCGGAATTATTGAATTTGGCAAAAACAGCCCCAAAGCCATCAGCGTTACAAGGCTTTTTTGCTTCTTTTTATGGAGGAATTTCTGAAGAAATTTTACTTCGATTATTTTTAATGACCCTTTTAGTTTGGTTGTTTTACAAAATTAAAAAATCAGATTTAAGTGTTTGGTTTGCAATTTTGATTTCAGCAATTCTTTTTGGTCTTGGACATTTGCCAGCAACTGCAAAAATTGTTCCACTAACAACCTGTATAGTTTTTCGCGCAATTGTTTTAAATGGTGTTGTTGGCATTGTTTATGGCTGGCTTTATTGGAAAAAGGGATTGTTGTCTGCGATGATTGCGCATTTTACTACCGATATTATTATGCATGCATTATTGCCATTGATAGCCTCAATGTTTGTAAAATAAATTAAAGGGTCAAAATGAAAAATAAAAAAAAGTTACTTGGAAAAGTCTCTGATATGTGGAATGAAGCAGCAGATATTTGGGCAGAACATGTTGGCAAAGGTTATGATATTTATCGTGATGAATTTAATAATCCAAATTTTTTAAAATTTATTGGCAGCATAAAAAACAAAAAGGTTTTAGATGCTGGTTGTGGAGAAGGGCGTAACACAAGATTGTTTGCCAGAATGGGAGCAACCATTACGGCGGTTGACCTTTCAGAAAAGATGATTGAATTTGCAAGAAAAGAAGAACAAAAGAATCCGTTGGGCATTGATTATCATATAGGTTCAATGACAGATTTATCTTTTTTGGAGCAGAAATCTTTTGATGTTGTAATTTCAACAATGGCATTGATGGATTGTCCTGATTATGAAAATTCAATAAAAGAATTTTATAAAGTGTTAAAAAGTGGTGGAGAACTATTTTTTAATATTTGTCATCCATGTTTTATGACAAAAGGCTATGGTTGGATTGAAGAATCAGAAAATGAAAAAACTAAATACAAACTTTTAGTATCTGATTATTTTGAAAAAGAATCGTGGTTAAATAAATGGAAATTTTCACATAATCCAGAAAAAGAAAAACAAGAAGAATTTGAAATACCGTTTTTTAGTAGAACAATTTCTGAATATATAAATATTTTAATTGAAAATGGTTTTGTTATTAAGAAACTTTGTGAGCCAAAGCCAGACAAGGAATTAGCAGAAAAATATTCCGGTTTAAAAAAATGGCAAGAAGCGGCGCCATTTTTATATATTCATGCTGTGAAGCTTTAAAAAACTATTTACCTCGTTGTAACGCTGCAGCATAATTAAATTGATAAAAATAATTTTGCCATTGTTCATCGGTTGTTTTGTATTCATTGTCATAAATAAAATGATCGACAAGAGCTTCACGAGTTCGCAAAATTTCTTTGAGTCGTGGTCCCCTGTTTTTAGGATCTGTGATTGTGAAATCAAGTAATTCTAATGCTCGTTCAAATGCGTGCTTGCTATATTCGAGATTGCCTTTTTTTCCCCATCTAATTGTGCGTTCAATATCCATGCCTACATTTGCAAGTTGTTCGCAAAGAGAAAATTTGAACCACTTTCCTTCAGCTTGTTTTTTATGAATTATCATTTTGTCACCAATTTATTAACTATTTTTTTAATTATTTCTTGAATTTTTGGATCATCAACTCCGCGACTTTTATTTCCCCATGATGGACGTAGATTTATCATTGAATCAAATTCTATCCATTCTTCAGAATTTTTTTCTTCTGGATGTAGATTTATACCCCAAAGATTGTTTTGTTCTGATCCACTTTCTAATAATAAAGCTTCTTCATCGGCATGCATATCTGCATCTACTACCATGATTTCTTTTTCTATATCCACAACAGCTTTGACCATGTCACCAAACATTTTTTCAGCCATTTTTTTTAATTCTTCAAGCGTTACTTGTTCTTTTACAATTTTCATTATTAATCCTTTTTTATTTATTTTAATGTAAATTGTTTTCAATTTATCAAAACCTAGTTATTCGTCTATTATGTTTGAAGTTAATTTAAATAAGGATTTTTAGCACGTTTTGTCATCCTGAACTTGTTTCAGGATCCATGTTTGAAATTTTGTTTGGCTTTGTTTTTGTAAAAAGATTTATTAAAAAAATTAGAGCTGCTAAAAATTGTGATTAGTTTAAATGAATAAAGAATCTTGATGGTAGTTATTGTGATTTGGAATTGTACGCGATTTTAAAAGAAGATTTGGAAAAGAAAGAATGTTAATGTTTATAGTGTGAAACTTTTAAATTTCAAATGATTAGAAAGGAAATTAATGAAATTGACTGGTTATATAGAAAGAGATCCGGAAACAAATATGTATATAGCGATTGTTCCTTCTATTCCAGGAGCGCATACTCAAGCAGAAAGTTGGGATGAGTTACACAAAAATCTAAAAGAGGTTGTAGAGCTTTGTCTTCAGGAAATGTCTCCCGAAGAAAAAAAAATGCTACCAGAGTTTGTAGGTTTACAACAAATGGATATTTCAATTGAATAAACTTTACTTACCAAAAGCAAAAAATCTGGAAAAGATTTTGCTTTTTCTTGGATTTATAAAAACAAGGCAAAAAGGAAGTCATATTTTTTATAAACATCCCGATGGAAGGGTAACAACCGTTCCATACCATAAAGGCAAAGATATAACGCGACTTTTATTAAGAGCAATTTTAAGAGAAATTGATCTTAGTACAGATGAGTTTGATAAAATACGTGAAAAAATTTAATTTAGGTTTTCTTATGAATCAAGAAATAGAAATAAAAATTCAAATAAATTCAGAACAGTTAAAACTTTTAAAGAGTTGGCTTGATATAAATGCAAAATTTGTTGGGCAACTTGAACATGAAGAATATTATCTAGATAATCCGAATGATTCTTTTTTATTTACGGCTCCGCAGGGATACAAAGATGCGCATAAATATTTTCGTGTGCGTTTAACTTCAAATGGCGATTCTGCTTGTTTTAAAAGTTTTTATTTTGATGAAAATGGAAAAGCAACGCATTGCGATGAAACAGAAATAAAGCTTGTTGATGGCAAAAAAACTTTACAATTACTTAAAGAAATTGGTTTTACCGATCAGACATTAATGCATAAAGTTCGTAAAACTTTTATTGTTGATGGTTATGAAATAGTTATAGATGATGTAAAAAATCTTGGCGTTTTCGTTGAAATTGAAATAAAGCATCAAGTTGATAATGTAAAAGCTGGATTGCAGGGTATTAATAATTTATTACAAAAAATTGGAATTACAGAATTTCAAAAGCAAGAACGTGGATATGTATCAATGCTCTGGAATCCAGATTATGATTTTGGGGAAGAAATTAATTTGTAATTATTTTTGGGGAATTAGGGAATAAAATATGAGAATCAGAACACACACAAATCCGTTTAATTGTACAAACCGGTTTGAAAAACTGAATCTAAAAAACATTTCACATTTTAAAGGTAAATTAGATTTAGAAATTGGTTTTGGGCAAAGTTCATTTATTTTAAATCATGCGTTAAAAAATCCGGAATCCTTTATTGTTGGAGTTGAGGTCAGAAAAAAAGCTGTAGAATTAATGGAAGAAAAAATAAAAAATCAGAACATTGAAAATGTATGTGTGTTTCATGGTAATGGTAATATTTGTTTGTCTGACATGTTTGAAGATAAAAGTTTGGATAATATTTTTATCTTTCATCCCGATCCCTGGATGAAAAATAGGCACAATAACCGTAGATTAATTAATGAAGATTTTTTAAATTTGGCAGGAAAGAAATTAAAAAAAGAAGGGAAAATTTTTGTAGCTACAGATGTTGAAGAATTGTGGCAGGAGATTAAAAAAGTTTTTTCAAAAAATAAAAATTTTACTGAAATAAAAATGGATGAATTTTGGACAGAATATTATTCTGGCCGTTGGGATGAGATTAGTAAGCAAAAAGGTAAAGCGATTTTTTATGCAACTTTTAAAGCTGTAAATTAAAAACTAATCAATACAATTATGGATAATTCTTTATAATTTTTTGTTTTTGCGAATTTTGCTAATCTTTATCCGTATAACTTTTTTTAAATATTAGGATGAAAAATGTTTCCAAGAATTCTTCATATTTATGGTCCGTTGTGGATAAATAGCTATGGTGTAATGATAGCTATAGGTTTTTTAGTTTTTATGTATCTTTTTTATAAAGATAAGAAGCGCAAACAAATTATTGATGATGAATTATTTTTTAATACAGTTTTTTATGGATTGATTGCAGGAATTGTTGGCGGAAGATTATTTGCAGTTGTTACAGATTTTGAATTATTTAGGCACAATCTGATAGAAATATTTTATCCGTGGGTTGGTGGGTTTGGAATTACAGGCTCAATTTTAGGCGTTTTATTTTTTGAATATTTTTATTTGAAAAAAAATAATATTGCAGTTTTACCATTATTTGATCGGGCAGTAATTTATGCTCCACTGATGCAATCAATTGCGCGGTGGGGATGTTTTTTTGCCGGTTGTTGCTATGGCAAAGTTTCTCAAAATTGCGCATATTCTGTTGTTTTTACAAATAAAGAAGGGTTAGCACCGCTTAATGTCCCTCTTCATCCAACACAACTTTATTTTAGTTTTGCATCATTTTTAATTTTTTTATTAATGTATTTTTTCTTTCAAAAAAAATTTTCAAAAAATGGACAGCTTCTGTTTATTTATTTAACCTTGGAAAGCATTTCACGCTTTTATTTGGATTTTTATCGTGGTGACCGGGAAATTGACTTTATAAAATGTTTTGGTCCAGTTTGTTTTGAATTATCTAAAATACAGGTTATATCATTTGTGATTTTTATTTTTGCAATAATTGGATTAGTGTTAGTCACTGTTGTTCGATTGTCTAATAAAAGATTGTCTAATAAAAATTGAAAAAAAATTTCATAAAAAATTTCTAAGTTTTGGGCGAACGGAAAAAATGCATGACCCTTTTTGATTTTGTAAAAAATAATCTTTCAATAATTGAGATTATTTCTGAATATGTTCAGCTCAAACCTGCCGGTAGTTATTATAAAGCTCCTTGTCCTTTTCATTCAGAAACAGAAGGTTCTTTTACTGTTAGTCCGGATAAACAAATTTTTTATTGCTTTGGTTGTCAGGCCGGAGGTGATTTAATTTCGTTTATTGCAAAAATAGAAAATTTAAGTCAGATAGAAGCTGTAAAGTTTTTAATTGATAAATATAATCTGCAAATTCCGGATGAAATACAAAAAAATAACTTTAATGATTTACAAAAAAATTCAGGGCAAAAAGATCTTTGTTTTAAAGTTAATCAGGCTATAGCCGATTTTTCTCATGAAACATTACTAAAATCAGATATTGCGCGAAGTTATCTGGAAAACAGAAAAATAGATTTAAAAATAATTAAACATTTTTCAATTGGCTATTTTCCGGGCGGAGTACGTTTTATAAATTCTTTTATGAAAAAGTTGGCATCACAGGGGATAATGTTAAAAGATTTGCTTGAAAATGGGTTTTTATTTCAGGGGCGAAACGTAATTTATTCTTCTTTTGAAGAGCGTATTTTATTTCCAATAAAAGATGTAATGGGTCGTTATGTTGGTTTTGGAGGAAGAATTTTTAAACCAGGGGATGATCGGGCAAAGTATTATAACAGTAAAGATTCAGACTGGTTTTCAAAGGGTAAGATTCTTTTTGGACTGGATAGCGCAAAAAAAGATATGCAAAAAAAGGGATGTGCTTATCTGGTTGAAGGTTATACAGATTGTGTTGCAATGGTTCAACATGGTTATAAAAATACAGTTGCAACCCTGGGTACTGCCTGCACAATAGATCATTTAAAGACTTTGTCCCGTTATATTGATGAATTATTTGTTTTGTATGATGGTGATGATGCAGGTCAAAAAGCGATTGTCCGATTAACACAACTTTGTTGGGATGTGGATTTAGATTTAAAGGTTGTAAAATTGCCAAAATCAGATGATCCGGCTTCACTTTTAACCAAAAATGAAAATTTTGATTTTACACAAAACAGTATGGATATTTTTTCATTTTTTATAGAATCGGTTGGTAGTGATTTTTCAAATAAAACATTGTCTGAAAAACTAAAAATGAGTGAAAAAATTGTGGAAGTGATATCTAATATAAATAACTCATTTAAGCAGGATTTGTTGTTGCAACAGGCCAGCAGGGTTACCCAGGTTCCATTTGATTCACTTAAAAGCTTAATGAAATCTTTTTCATTTGGTTACAAGAAGAATTTTTCAGCCGGAAAAGAAGAAACTGTTTTAGAAAAACAAAGTTGCGAGCAAAGGGATCAGCTTGACGGATTTGAGGCAGTTTCCTTGCTGGAAGAAAAGATTTTTTCTGCTATAATGAATAGCATAGGTAAAAATGAGCGTTTTTGGGTTGAAGAAGATTTAATTTCTTTTTTTTCCGTAAAAATTCAAATTCTTTTACAGAAACTTGATACTTTGATAAAAAATTTTGGGGCGAACAGTAATTTTTCATTGTTTCTTGATAGTCTTGATGAAGCTAGTAAAAAATGGGTTTTAAAAGTTTGTTTAAAATTTGAAGAAGAAGTTTCGTTAGATTATTTTCAGCAATTAAATTTACAATTCCGAAAAGTTAACTGGAAGCAAATTCTTCAGGGTATTAAATTTGAGATTTTAAAAGCAAAGCAAAATGATAATAAAAAAGAGTTACAAATTTTATTAAAAAAATATTCAGAAATAAAAAAAGAAATTCAGGTTAGGGGGTTGATATGACCAAAGTCAAAAAAAACAAAAAAGTAAAATCAGTTGCTAAAAAAACTAAAAAAGTTGTTCATACATCAAAAAAAGCAGCAAAAAAAATATCTAAAACAGCTGTTAAGAAAAAAAAAGCATCTGAAAAAGTTGTTAAAAAAATAGTCAAAGTGGTTAAAAAAGAAGCTAAAATTAAAAAAGAAAATAAGGTCAAAGAAAAAACTAAAGCGAATGAAACAGAGAAAAAGTCTGGGGTTAGGGCTAAAATTGCAGCAGCGCTAAAAAAATATTTTAAGGTGGCAAAGAAGAAAAAAGTTAATCAGGTTGAAAAGGCGCCTGTAAGACCAAGGGGAGTAAACCTTAAAAGTATTGATAAGCAGGTTGAGATTATTTTGGATAAAGGAAGAAGTGAGGGTGTTCTTACTTACGAAGAAGTTTTGGCTTTTGGTCAAAAACATAATTTTGATGAAGAAAATACTTCAGAATTATTAGGTATGCTCGAAAAAGAAAATATCGATTTAATTTCTCAGGAAGATTTGGATGTAAGCAGTCCAGATATAGATGCATTGTTAAAGACCGATGATTCATCCGAATCTTTTGCATCTAAAAATGATATTGAGTCTTCTTTAGAAAAAGTTGATCTTGATGAAGAAGAAGAAGATCTGGAAGAAGATGAACAGGAAAAAGAACTTGAAAAATTACGACACGCGGTAGAACTGACTCAATTAAATGATCCTGTTAAGTTATATCTTAAAGAGATCGGAAAAATTCCTCTTTTAAATAAAGAAACTGAAAAAATTATTGCAAATAAAATAGCTGAAGGAAAAAGAGAATCTATCGAGTCAATTTCTCAATTTCCATTTGTTATAAAAGATTTGATGGATGTTGCTGAAAGACTGGAAAAGGATAATCTTTTTTTAAAAGAAGTGATCCAATTTTCTGATTTTGATGAAGATAATTCACCTAAATTCGCAGAAGAAGGCAAAAAACTTTCAGAAACAATAACAAAGATAAAAGAACTTGTTGCTAATGAAGATCAAATTTATAAATCTTATCGTGGAAAGCTTGACAGTGAAGAAAAGAAAAAAGAAATGCTTTCTAAGGTTGAGCAAAACCGGAAAGAGATTATCAAAGTTGTTCAAAGTATAAAATATTCAAACAAACAAATTCGTAAATTCGGTAAAAAGGTTGAAAAGCTGGTAAATAAAATTAATGCCAAAGAGCAAGAAATGCTTGTCCTTGATGAAAAATTAAAATTTTATCGCGGAATTAAAAATCCTTCAGAACAAGATTTAAAACAAATTGAAGAGTTAGACAAAGAATATAGGATGGCAAATAAACTGATTAAAAAAGTTGAGGCTGAAGCAGGGCTTTCTAAAGAAAAAATTCTTAAGAATTATCAGAAATTTAAACAGGCGCAGAAAAAAGATAAAGAAGCAAAAGATGATCTTGCGCGCGCAAATTTACGTTTGGTTGTAAATATTGCGAAAAAATACATCAATCGCGGATTGCATTTTCTTGATTTAATTCAGGAAGGTAATATTGGCCTTTTAAAAGCGGTTGAAAAATTTGAATTTGAACGTGGATTTAAATTTTCAACTTACGCGACCTGGTGGATTCGTCAGGCGATAACTCGCGCGATCGCTGATCAGTCAAGAACAATTCGTGTTCCTGTTCACATGGTTGAAACTTTAAGCAAAATTAATAAAATTAGCAGAATTTATGTTCAGGAAAAAGGACGCGATCCAAGTTTTGCCGAATTGGCAAAAGAATTAAATCTGGATGAAAAAAAGATTAAAAATATTGTCAAAATTTCCAAAGAACCGGTTTCTCTTGAAACTCCGGTTGGGGATAGCGAAGATACTTATCTTAAAGATTTTATTGAAGATGAAAATGAGTACACACCGGTTGACGCGGTTGTAAATGATGATTTAAAAGAAAAAGTTCGCGAAGTTTTAAAAACATTAACTCCCCGTGAAGAAAAAGTTTTGAAAATGCGTTTTGGAATAGATGTCGCGTCAGAGCATACGCTTGAAGAGGTAGGCAAAGATTTTTCTGTTACCCGTGAGCGTATAAGGCAAATTGAAGTAAAAGCTTTGCGTAAACTTCGTCATCCATCGCGCAGTAAAAAGTTACAGACATTTTTGGAAAGAGAAGATTTTGAAGATGTTCCGATAGATGATATAGAATAAAAAAAAGGCCGGAAATTTCCGGCCTTTTTTTTTAAATGTGAATTGTATCCCAAAAGTCTTCGTCGTTATTAATATTATTGGCATCTCTGAAAAGAGAATAAATTGAATCAATTATTCCAAGCGCAACATTATAAGGTTTGTCGATTAATAATTTTTTGATCCATCCTGATCTGTTTCCTGTTTCAGGATATTTTTGCAAATAAACAATTTCATTCAACCATTCTGATTCATCAGTTTTATTTTTTATTTTATTTTTGATTACCTGAGAAATAATATTTTGTGTGTTTACAACCATCGTTGCCATTGAATTGCAAATGTTTTCAAATTCTTCTTCTGAGTATGAAAAATCCATAGTGCCCATTTCAATTGGATTTTTAAAATGGATTATTGTTGGAGCATTTTTTTCTTCGTAAATAAAAATAGAATCATTTATTTTTTTGCAATTTTCCAAATTTGGAAAAGGAATATTTCTTTGTTTTGCATATTCTTCAGCTTTAGCTAATTGATTTTCTTCTCCAGCGGAAGCGTCACAAACTAAAAAAATGTCTATATTTCGGTTCATTTTTAAAAGTGGTGGAAATGGCAAATTAAAATGCATACCAGCATCAACCAGAATTAATTTTTCTTGGTCTGCAAAAAATGAATTTTCTATTCCGTAAGAAAAGTTATTTATTTTTGCATCAAGAAATCTTTGATTTGTTAAATTTAATCCTGTTTGTTTTTCTATTTGTTGTAAAACATTGGTTGTCTTATCAATTATTTCAGAATCAGTATGAATTTCAGCATCCTGAATTGTAATACTATAAGCACTTCCAAAAAGGCCCATAAAGGATCCAAGAGTTTCTTCGGGATAAGAATGAATACAATTTCCGTTTTCAAATTTACTTTCAAAATAACTTGTAGGAATAAAACCACCTAAAACATCACAGCCCGCGGTGTAAGGATTAATTTCAAGCCATTCATAATTTTGGGCTCCACTATTGGTTATTACATTTGTAAAAATAGGAAAAGGAAATATTTTATTTTTATTTAAATGATTGCGAATATTTCTAAATGTTAAATTTTGTTCTTTTCCGTTAAAATTTTCCATGAGACGTGAAATTAAAACGCTTCCATAAAAATCGGATGGTTGAATATTTTCGTTGTAAGAAAATTTTTGCAACAAAATTTTTGCAACATTATCAATATTATTTACCTGATAAATGTCAAAAATATTTCGAGTCATTTTATCTTTTAAATATTCTTTTAAACTTTCGATATTATTTAAACCAAGCGCGAGTAAAATTGCGGTTGTCCAGGTTGAACCTGATAGAACGGATAAATATCTTGTAGCGTTAATTAAATTTATTTGTTGTGCGCCAAGTAAAAAACCCAAAGTTGAAGTCATTGCCCGACATCCACCACCACTGCAAACAAAAGCGATTGTTGGCAAATCTTCATCGGATATATTTTGATCATTTATAAAATTTCTTATTCCATTCTTTTCAACAGTTAATCTTTTTTGCAGATAATCACGTTCCCAGCAACTTGGAATAAGAGATGTATCGACGGATACGTTTGGATAGATTTTGTAAAAGGTTAGAATTGTTAAGAATAATAAAATGTTTTTCTGTTTTTTCATGAGATTCTCCTTTTTGGTTAAAACGTTGTTTTCTTATTTTTTAATTTGAAAATAATATCTCACTCCGTTCGCCCTGAGGAGCGTAATCTCGAGTGAAACGAGAGAT
The DNA here is from genome assembly GCA_043818275.1 of bacterium. Classification (GTDB taxonomy): domain Bacteria; phylum Babelota; class Babeliae; order Babelales; family JAUWHS01; genus JAUWHS01. Next base: position 11,425 of record JBDRFY010000027.1, read on the forward strand.
GTAGCGTCTCGAAGGGTAATCCAAATAAAAAAATTAAAATTTATTAGGAAAAACCCTTCGAGACGAAATTTTTATAAAATTTCTCCTCAGGGCGAACGGAGTGAGATATAAATTTATGTATATCAAATAACAATTTCTTAACTTTGGTTTGTTCTAAATTTATTTCAGGATACACATTCATTGAATTCAACATTTTTTTCAACTAAGAAAATATGCCCAGAAAACAATTGTTTTGAAAAGAATTTAAAAATAAAAAACAAAAAAGGCTGGTAAATTTACCAGCCTTTAATTTGAAAAGGATTTACTTAATTATTAACAACAACCAATCTTGCTAAACAATTTTGCAATTCTTGATCCGCTCCTTGCAACAATATTTGGTTGACTTGTGTTTTCTATGTATGGAATTTCAACTTGTTCTACTTCATCATTTATCCATGATGATTCTTGTACATTTCCAACTTTGTTTCTGATTTCCATGCGAATTACATTTTTTGCTTTTTCTACCATTGTTTGCATTACGCAACTTAGGTGTAAAAATTCTTGTTTTGAATATGTGAAATCTATTGTTGAATGTTCAATTGGATTTTTGAAATAGATAACTGTTGGGGTGCCGTTTTCTTTTAAAACTTCAAATGTAAGAGTTTCAGAATCAATATCAATTTCATATTTAGTTGATTTAGTTGGAAATGGAATATTATTTTCTATAGCGTAATTTATGACATGATTTAATTGTCCATTATCCGCTGAAGCATCACAAACAATAAAAACATCAATGTTTCTGTTTAAATTAAATAGAGGTGGAAATGGTAAATTAAAAGCCATTCCTGCATCAACTAATTCTAACGTTTCTGCTTTACCTAATGTTGTATTCAATCTATATGTAAAATTATTCATTTTTGCTTCAAGAAATCGATGTTGCGATGGATCAACAAAAGGGAGTTTATCAAGTTTCTTTAAAATTGAATTTACTAAATCTAATGCTGAAATACTTGTATGACCCGCTGCATCTTGTGAAGTTACACAGTAAGCGCTTCCAAAAAGGCCTAGCCATTCGGCAAGGGAACTTTCGGGATAACCATTTTTAAGTTCTCCGTTTCTGAATTTACTTTCAAAGAAATTTGTCTGAACAAATGCGCCAAGATGTGGACTACCAGTTGTGTAAGGATTTACTTCAAGCCATTTGTAATTTCCTACCCCTTCATTTGTTATAGCAGCGTTAAAAATTGGAAAAGGAAAAAAAGTGGTTAAATTTAATAAATTTCTTATTTCTTTAAATGTGATATCTAATTCTGCGCCATGTAAATCACTCATAAGTCTGTGCATAACAACCATTCCCCAGATATCCGATGGTTGAATTTTTTCTCTATTTAATATTTTTGCGCTTATTTTTGATAGCATGTCATCTGAAACTTTAACATCATCTCCATCCAAAAGTCCTTCATTTGCTCTGGCTTGAACGTATTGAGCAAATTTATTTAAATCAGGAGTTTCATCCATTATTACTTTTGTCAAAAAAGTTCCAAGCATCCATGTTGAACCTGAAAGAACAGATGCATATCTAATTCCATCTAAAAGACCAATTTCTTGCAAACCTAACATTGTTCCTAAAAAAGCAATGTGCGCGCGCATACCGCCGCCGCTTCCAACAAGTGCTATTTTGGGTAAAGAGCTGTATTCAGCATTATTTTTTCCAGTGAATATTTTTATAGATTCCTTTTCCTTTTGAAGTCTTTTGTTTATGTAATTTTGTTCCCAAACGCTGGGCATATCAGCACGGTGTAAAAGTTGCATTGAATAACACGTTTGTGTAATAAAGATTATCTGAAACAAAAGTTTCAGTATTTTTTGACTTTTCATGACCCTTCCCCCCGGAATAGTTTAGAAAAAATACTAACTAAAGTATTTTATACAAAAAATGGGGGGTAAGAATCAACAAAATTAATTGATTGAATAATATCCTTCGAATTCTTGGTCTAATCCAACACAGGATTTAATTGTGGACCCTAAAAAGCTTCTAAATTGTTTAAATTTCGATGGAGAATCAAATTCAAAACCTTCAAACCAATTATTTGTATTCATTTTATTTTTAATTGCGTCAATTATCGCTGTTCTGTTATTTGTAACCATCATTTCAATTGTTCCGCAAACTTTTTCAAATTCATCTTCAGAGTAATCAAATTTTAAGGTTGATTCTGGTGTGTAGCATGGAAAGTAAACAATTGTTGGAATATTTGAATTATCATCTTCAAAAACAGAAATTTTATAAGTTTGATCTGGTGTTGAAAAGGAATAAATTTTAGGATTTTTCAATGATGGAAAAGGTAAATTATAATTTTGGGCATAATCTGCCATCTCTTTTAATTCTGGATAACCGGATTTTGTCGAATCACCAGCAGCATCACAAACAATAAAAATATCAACGTTTCGGTTTTGTGTGTAAAGCGGAATAAAAGGTGAATTTATCATGCTCATCCCGCCATCAGCGACAGTTATTTTTTTTGAATTTTCCAACGGATATCCTTGCATGTTGTACATAAAATTATCAACATTTGCCCGCAACACCCGATCTTTGTAAAGTTTTAATTTTACTGCAACCCAACTTACAAAACTTTTAAACCATTCAGATTTAGAATTTTCTGCGATTTCATTTAAAATGTCAGCTAGTCCAAATGAATAAGCGCTACCAAAAATTCCAAAAAATGAACCTAGACTTTCTTCAGGGAATAATTTTTGGCTATAACTTTGATTAAATGGACTTTCAAAATAATTTGTTTGTATAAATCCACCAAAATTTGAAGAAAAATCTACAAAACCCGTTGTATATGGATTTGTTTCCATGCAAATATATGGCCAGCAATTGCAAATATCCATTGTAAAAAGTGGAAATGGGGACGCAATAGAATTATTTAATGTATTTCTGGCAAGTTCAAATGTTATATCTTGTTCTGCGCCATCTAATTTTAAAGGTTTAAACAGACGGTCTACTAAAATTGAGCCCCATAAATCTGAAGGTTGAACCGAGCCTTCATTATTTAAAAATTTTTGTAATAAATGTTGTTCAATTGCAGACACATTTAAAGTTTTCATATTCCAAAAAGTTTGCTGGGTTACAGTTTGTTTTAAATAGTTTTTCATAGCTTGCAAATAACCTTCAATTGTTTGCGGCTGAAATTGTAAATAATTATTTAGAGTTAACATCAATCCTAAAAACCAGGTTGATCCGGAAAGGGTAGAAATATAACTTGTCGCGTCAATTAATGAAGATCCATTTTTTGTAATTTGTGATGCGCCAATCATAAAACCGAGTGACATTATCATTGCGCGATAACCACCGCCACTAAAAACAAAAGCTATTTTTGGTGGATTTTGTTCGTTTAAAGAATCGAAAGAACCATAATTATATAAATTTGTATTTGTGTTACCGGTCAAATTATTAATTGCATATTTTATGGTTTGTTGCTTTTTCGAAAGATAATCTTTTTCCCATAGGCTTTGCTGTAGGCTTATATCAACTTGCGAGGAATTATTTATTGGTGCGGATAAATTAAATTTTGGGTGAAAATCTTGCAAATAGTTTATTTTTCTGGATCTAAATTTTCTTTTCTTATGATATAGGCTGTAAATTTCATGTTGGGCATATGGTTTAATTTTGTTTAAAAGATTTTTTGCTACAAGATAAACATCGTCCTTTAAAATTGGATAAGCTTCTTGTGCCAAATGAATAATTTCCGGAGCAGATGCGGCAGCCAATTCTGTGCCAGCAAAAATAAATGGGGCAAATTGAGGTTTAATTTGATGAAAAAATAAAAGAGATGAAAAAACAAAAAATAAAAAATTAAATTTTTTCACGAATTTCCTTTATTTTTAATTTGTATTTAAATTTCATTTCAATTTTAAAGATTTGTCGAAAGATCATAAAAATATCAACAGTTTGTAGATTTTTGCGTAGTATACTAAATTGTGTTTGTTTTGAAAAATTGGATTTGATTGATATTAATTAACGAGATTCTGAATTAAGTTTCAAACTACGCAAATGCTTTGGTTGACAAGCAGAATGACAAAAAGGTTATCTATAAAAACTTGGCATTCTGAATTTGTTTTATTACCGTCCAAAGTGTGTTTGAATAAGCATAAAATATACCACCCGCTCGTCCTGAGCTTGTCGAAGGAAATCGAGCGGGCAACAAAGTAAAAGAAAATTATTTTAATTAAAAATGATTTTGAATGAGCAGGAAAAAACAATTCAATAACTTTTATGTTTTTAGTTTACCGCTCGATATCCTTCTACAAGCTCAGGACGAGCGGGTGGGTAGAACTAAATGTATAATTAAAATATAGATTTTAATTTTTTTGAAAGTTATGAACTCGATTCAGGATCTCTAAAAGATTAATTTTTATCCAAATAAAAAGTAATAAGGTGTTTAATGAAAATAGTTCATTTAATTACAAGTTTAAAAATTGGTGGGGCGGAGAGTTTCTTAGTTTATTTATTGGAAAAAATGATTAACGATGGCAACGAACATATCGTTATTTATTTTTATGATGGTCCGAATGTTGAAAAAATAAAAAAATTAGGATTTAAGGTTTTTAAAGTTTCTGGAAGATTTAAACTTTATGATCCCTGGTTTTATTTTAGATTGAAAAATTTAATAAAAAAATTAAAACCGGATTTAATTCATAGTTCTTTGTGGTCAGCAAATATTTTTGGACGTGTGATCGCTAAAAAATTAAATATTTCAATTGTTTGCGATTTGCATAATGATCCGAAATTTAATGGAAAAATAAGAAATTTGCTGGAAAGCGCCACGATTAAAATTCCTAAAAAATTTATAGCTGTTTCCGGTTTTGTTGGTAAAACTTTTCAAAGTTATTATCCATCTCAAAAAGATAAAATTACGGTAATTCCAAATGGAATTGATTACAAAAATTTACATGGAAAAGTAAAACAAAACAGATTGCAAAAAAGAGATTTGGGTTTTGGGCAAAATGATTTTGTTATCGGTTCCATTGGTCGGCTTGAACCAATAAAATCTTTTGATGTCTTAATTAAAGTTTTTGCGTTGTTAGTTAATCCGCCGCAGGCGGTTTGTGTAAACAACATTAAGCTTTGTATTGTTGGTGATGGGACAGAAAAAGAAAAGCTGATTCAATTAACCAAAGATTTACAAATTGACGACAAAGTTTTTTTTGTGGGTCAGCGGAGCGACGCGTATTGTTTTTATGAAATTTTTGATTGCTTTGCAATGTCATCTCAGACCGAAGGTTTATCAATTTCTCTTCTTGAAGCTCTTTGTTTTGGACTTCCGGTTATCACAACGCATCAAAATTTAAAACATGAAGTTATTTCAGATGGAAAACATGGTTTTTTAATTCCAAATAAAGATTTCAATTTATTTGCCAAACGATTAAGGCAACTTTATGAAAATCCGGAACTGCGGAACAATATTAGAGAAAATAATTTGAATTTAATAAAAAATAATTTTGATATAAGTAATGCTGTGGTGAAATATCAAAATGTGTATAAAACTTACGGATTGAAATCTTTAGGTTAGACAAATTAAATCTATTTATTATCAATTGAAATTGATTTTCATATTTCGGGGAGCAAGGAAAAAATAAATTGATTTTTGGTCAAGAGTACGTTAAAATTTGAGCATAAGTTTGAAAATTAGATTTTAATACTGAATAACCTCCATTTCCCCTGTTCATGCTTCGGCTTGGACGGGGGTTTTCATTTTTTAATGTTTTGTGGGTGATTTGAGATGCAAAATTACAAAATGACAGTTGCTTACGATGGAACAGATTTTTATGGTTGGCAAGTTCAGCCAGATAAAATTTCAATTTGTTCCACATTGCAAGATTGTTTTTTGGGTGTTTTTAAAAAAAAGGTAAAAATTCTGGGAGCATCCCGTACAGATACCGGTGTACATGCTTTGGGGCAGGTTGCGAGTTTTAAAACTGATTTGCAAATAGAACCGGAAAATCTGACAAAAATTTGGAATGATAATTTACCCAAATCAATTTTGATTAAAAAAATAGAAAAAGTTTCAGATAATTTTAAGCCTTTGGTTGGAGTAAAACAAAAAACTTATTATTATCATCTTTTTTTAAAACGTCCCAAGCCCTTTGTTGCACGTTATGGCTGGTATTATGAATTTATTGATCTGGTTGATCTGAAAAAATTAAAAAAAGCCTTGCATTTTTATATTGGAGAACATGACTTTAAATCTTTTTGCAAAATTGAAAAAGGGGAGAAAAGAGATCCTGTCAAAATAATTGATAGCATAAAAGTTGATAATAAAAGTGAGTTTTTTCATTCAGAAGATATTTTAAAAATAACAATTAAAGGAAAATCTTTTCTGCGTTATCAGATTAGAAGAATGATTGGTTATGCATTAGATGTTGCAAGAAGACCGGAAATTCCTGTAAATTACATAAAAAATCTTCTTGATAATCCAAATACAAAACAAAAATTATTAAAAGCTGATTCAATGGGTCTTTGTTTGGGAGAAATTATTTATGAGTAGTGATCTTTTAGGTAATGAAATATTTAAACGTACTTCTGTCGGATTAATTTTAGGTCTTTGTTTTTTAGGAGCTTACATTCATTCGCAACTTTTATTTTTATTCATTTTATTATTTCTTTTAATTGAAATTTTAGTTTTTGAATGGCCAAAACTTGTAACTTTTAATAATTTGACACGACCTTTTGGTCGAACAATTATTTTGCTTATGATTTTTTTTACAATTATTTATCCAATTTTACCAATTTTTAGTTTGTTCTATTTACATTGGATGTTTTATGCACAAGATTTTTTGCTCCCACTTTATCCTTTTTTGGTTGCCTGGTCGGGAGATACTGGCGCATTTATTGTTGGTAAATTAATTGGTAAACATAAAATAGTGCCTTCAATTAGTCCAAAAAAATCCTGGGAAGGTTTGCTTGGCGGTTTTATTGCGACTTTTGTTTTTAATTTTTTTTATTTACCAGGAATTAAAATTTCACCATTTCCAAAAATTGTTCATAAATTTTGGTTGTTAGTTTTATTTTCTGCCGTGATAACTGTAGTTGGTTTTTTTGGCGATATTTTTGTCTCTTTTCTTAAAAGAAAAAAAAATTTAAAGGACACCGGAAATTTGCTTCCTGGACATGGTGGTTTTCTTGATCGATTCGATTCTGTTCTTTTTATAGCAGTTTTCGTTTTAGTTTTGATTTTGGTTGTTTAACTAACATTATCAACATTTAATGTACCATAAAGATTAAGTTTGCTACTTCCCAAAATACTTATAAACAAATTATATTCAGAACCTTTTTCGCTATTTCCAAAAGTAACACCATTTTGTGTTACTGACATTGGTTGATGAATGTTAGATATCCAGTTATATGTTTGATAATAATTTGTGTTGTAATCAAGAATGAATGGATGAATTTCTATTGGAGCATTTGCCGCATCAATTCCTGTTGCTGCGACTAAATAATTATCTGGAGAAAATTTTGCAATTTTGACTTCTCCAGAACCAGAATAACCCTTTGTTTCTTTTAATATTAACGTTCCATCATCATCAACATAATAAATTTCAATTTTATCTCCTGCTACATTTGCTCCTCCGATTACAACAAAATTACTGTCAGGGGAAAAATTAACTGATTCTATACTTGTAATTGCAGGGCTTACAGAATCAAGAAGTAATAAATTTCCATTGCTGTCAATTTCATAAATTCTTAAATCTCCAGAGAATTCTACCGCCAAAAATCTTCCATTTGCAGCCAAATCACATCTTGTTGGATTTGCCAGAGTATTTAAGCTTGTCAATTTTCCGGTAACTGCGATATTATAAATTTCCAGTCCATTATTATTTGCAACAGAAAGTAATGATTCATCTGGAGAAATTGAAACATCATAAACTTCAGTTGCTGTGCTTTTTGAATCAAGTGAAATTAAATTACCATCAGGCTTTAATGCAAATATTTCTACATTATTTCCAGTATTGTTGTATCCACCAACTACTAAAAAATTGCCAAGATCTGAAAATTTTGCTGCATTAATGTAGGTTCCGATGAAAGCTTTAGAGTCTTGCAGGGTTAGTGAAACATCATTTTCTACTTTGTATGTTTCAATGACATTATTATTACCGCCAATAGCGATCCATTTTTCGTCCGGAGAAAAGTCAATAGCATTAACAGTGTTTAATGATGGACTTGATATTACATGAGCTCTGTTTAGCGAACCATCAGTTCCTGTGTAATGTATTTCAATTTCACTACCATTATTACTTCCTCCAACTGCAAGAAGAGTTCCGTCAGGAGAAAACGCGAGGGTATAACATTCAGTTCCGGTGTAATTATTTGAATGAATTATTCTGCGGTCAGAAAATGTTGGTGTAAAAGAAATAAACTGATCTTCGACAGGAATACTGTTAAGAATAATTGTACTGAATGTAACCTGATTATCTGTTACAAATCTTCCTTTGGTTAAACGAATTCCTGTATAAGTTGTTGCAAGTGTTCCGCCATTTAATAAAATTTTTGAAGTTACATCATTCATAACAATTAAATCTCGATTAGTGTTGTATGGGCTGTAAGTAAAACGTGTGTCAAAATCAATTATTAAAGTTGAATCTTTTGCTATAAATAAATGTTGCGTGGATGAATAAACAAATTCTGAACCACCGATAAATTTTACATCATTATTTATAAATATATTTCCATTTTCAAAGGTGTATTTATCTCCAAGATCCAATTCCACATTTTGTAAGCATAGTTTGCTGCCAAGGTAAGTTTTTATTGGTGGTGTAGTTGAAGAATTTAATGACGTTTTTAATCGCAGATTTTTTAATGTTACAGTTACATCACTGTCAATTATGAGTTGGGAATCATCAGATAAAATTAATTGATTTTCCATGCCGTCGATTATCGTATCGGATAAAAATTCTAAAGCTCTATTTGAAGGAATAATTAAATTTGTATGCATTTGAATGTCATTTCCTTCACCATAAATAAATCCTAAATCATCAATATAAATTTGGCTGTTTGATTCAAGTTCAAGCTTGTTATCCAGTGTTAAAAGTGAATTAGTTTTGAAATAAATATCCTTTGCCAAAGGTATTGTTATTCCAAGAGTTGCTGAACCATTTTCTATTAAAAGATCATTTTCAAAATCAACAAAACCTCTAGCATTATGCCAGGTCATATCTTTTTGATATATAAATTGCTGGGCAGTTAATCCTGTTTCGGGATATTTCCAAGCGCTGATGTTTGCAAATAGAAGGATTGAAAAAATTATTTTTGCAATTTTTTTAAATTTCATTTGTGTGCTCCTTTTTTAATTAATCTAAGTTTGTTTTTATAAGAATGTTGATTAATATTTTAAGTCCCGTTAGGGACTAAAGTTAATAGCCTCGGGTTTTAACCCGTGGTAATAAATTAAAATACAAAACATCGTGCCATTTTATGGTACGAAAGAATTATTTGATAAATAAATTAAATATTTCTTTCACCCCATAAAAAGGGGTGATTTTTTTATATGTAAAGGTGACCACGGGTTAAATCCCGAGGCTATCCACTATAACCCCTATCGGGTTTTTCCCAATAATTTTAAATTTAATCATTAGGTATTGTCTACATTTAATAATCCAAGATGTTTAACTTTTGCGCCGGATAAAATATCAATTTTTAAATTGTATGCAGATCCAAGCAAACTATTTCCAAAAGTTATTGCGTTATCAAAAAACGATGGTGTTTGATAAGGAGCAGAAATCCAATTATATGTATGAAAAAAGCCTCGCGCAAAAACATTGTGAGGTAATGAAAAGGGATGAATATCTACCGGTCCTTCGCCTGGAGGGGACGTTCCACCTTTTTTTCCGCTAAACATTAAAAATTGATTGTCAGGACTAAAAAATACAAATTTAATTTTATCGCTGTAGCTATAGTTTAAGGTGTATGTTAATGTTAGACTTTCATCATTGTTTACTGTATAAACTTCTATCTCATGTGTATAACCGGTTCTTGGTTCTCCACCCATAATTAAATATTTATCATCTGGTGAATATTGTAATGCTTTATAATTATGTAGATTAGATTCAATTGAAGAAAGTTCATATTGAGTTCCATCATCAGCAACAATATATGTTTTTAATGTTGTTTTGGTTGAAGATGAGCCATCCCAATTTTCATTTGCATATGCCAAAATATTTTTTGTGTTGGCAAAAACTTTTGGCTCAACTGGACTGGATAAAGCCTGTTCTCCTACTCCTCCATGATCTAAGCTTAAGACTAAGAATTTGTCATCAGGAGAAAAATTAATAGAGTAAATATTTGTATCTGGGATTGCTTCTCTTGTGTTTATAAAACCTGAACTATCAACATTTAATATTTGAAGACCCCCTATCATATTTCCTGCGGCCAACTTTGTTCCACTATGAGAAAATTGCAAACAATTACACCATTGAGTAGTTGAAATTAATTCTATATCAATTAACGAAACTTGTCCGTTGTTTGAAATTGAATATATTTCTATATATTCATCACTGCCCGCAATGGCCAAAAATCGGCCATCAGGAGAAAACGCTATTGCCAAAATATTTGTGCTGTAAGCTGATCTGAAAGTATTTAATAAATTTGTTGAACCATCTTTTTCTACTCCATATATATCTATGTAAGCATTAATACCTACCCTGCTTACAGCGATTAATTTTCCATCTGAAGAAATAGAAAAGGCTTCGAAATCTCCATTTAATATTTTGCTGGTTCTTTGATCAGTAAAATTTTGTGAATATTCTAAAGTCTGATCTAATTCTGGTTTACTATTTAAATAAAGAGTGCTGAATGTTACATGATTATCAATTATCAAATGACCTTTGGTTAGACGAAGCCCGGTAAAAGTTGATTCAAGGGTGCAACCATTAAGATATAATGTTGATGTTTTATCTTCAAAAGAAATTAAATCACGATTTGTGCTGTATGTGCTGTAAGTAAAAATTGTATCCAGATCAATTATTAAGTTTGCATTTTTATTTATGTGACAAGTGTCTGTTGAGGAATAGATAAATTTTGTTGTTCCTGAAATTATTACATCATCTTCAATGAAAAGTTGTCCTGTTGAAAATTCAAAATTATTTCCCAAAATAATTATAACATCCTGAAGATATAAAGAGCTACCGGTAAATGATCTTATGCATGAATATGGAGTTGAATTATTTAAAGATGTTTTAATTGTTATGTTTTTGAACTTTAAATAATTTCCTGTGTTAACTAAAATTTGCGCGTCATCTTCAAAAATAAGCTCATGCCCATTTCCATTAATTAGAGTATCTGACAATAAATTTATTTTTTTGTTTGCCGGAATTATTAAATTATTATTTAATACCAGAGCATTTTGATCAAAATCTGTGAGCGCAATATCATCTATACTTAACGAGCAATTTACATCAAGTTCTAAATTAGTTTTCATTTGAAGAAGGGAATTGTTGTCTGCAAACCGTATTCTTTTTTGTATTGGTGTTGTTGATTCCAGAATCGTTGATCCGTTATTTATAACTATCCCGCCATCAAATATAGTATTACTGTTTGCCAAATTACTTGTCATGTTTATTTGATATGGGATGTCCTGAACTTCTATTGTGTTCAGTGGATATTTCCAGGGATTCAGGTTATTTGAAAAAAATAATGTTAATAAAATTAAATAAATTTTAATTTTCATTTTTCTCCTTAATTTATCTTTAGAAGAGATCCTGAATCAAGTTCATAACTGTCCAAAGTGTTTAAAATACCTTTAAACAAAACAAAACTTCACCCATCCGTTCGTCCTGAGGAGCTCGAAATGCGTAAGCGATTGAGAGCGTCTCGAAGGATATTCCTTATAAAATTTAATTTTTTATTTGGAAAACCCTTCGAGACGAAATTTTTTCAAAATTTCTCCTCAGGGCGAACGGGAGGGGAAATTTTATGCTTATCCAAAAGCATTTCAAACACTTCGGACAGTAGTAAATCAAGTTCAGGATGACAAGGTAATGTTTTATACATTATCAATATTCAAAGGGCAGCTAAGTTGCAACAATGCTCCATTTAATATATTTATTTTTAGATTATGATTTGCTCCTAATTCACTATTTCCAAATGTTATTGCGTTGTGTGTAATTGTTGGTTGAGTTGGAGGTGTGTAAGGGGACCAGTTATAAGTTGAAAAATAATTTTGACTAAATTCGTATGGATATTTAAATGGGTGAGCTTCTATTTCATAATTTTCATTATTTCCACCTATGTAAATTATTTTTCCATCAGGTGAAAAAATTGATGAATTTGTTTCTGTTCCCCCAAATGTTAAATTTTCAACTAAGGTTATATTTCCATTTTTATCAATGTAATAAATTTCAGATTTGTAAGTTGAACCATTTCCATCAACGCACATAAATTGACCATATTTTGAAAAAGAAATAGAATTAATTTTTGTTCCATTATAATTTTTAGATGTGATAAATGTTAAAGTTCCATTTTGAGAAATTGAATAAATTTCAATTGCTGAATTATTTCCACCAACTGCCAGATATTTACCGTTTGGACAAAATTTAACAGCATAAACTTCTGTGCCAGCATAATTTTGGGAATCTTTTAATGTTAGTGAACCATTTCTTTCAACAAAATAAACAACAATTTCATTTCCTGAGTTATCTCCTCCTACAGCCAAAAATTGTCCATCAGGTGAGAAGTCCAAAGAATAAACAATGCTTCCACCGTAATTTGCATAATGAGTAGTCGTTATATAACCGTCAAGATCTAAAGAAAGAAATTCAATTTCATTTGTAGCCTCGTTTCCGCCAACGGCTAAAAATTTATTGTTTGGAGAAAATTTTAAAGAGTAAACAGTGTTTGTTGATCCGTAATCAGAACTTTCTATTAAATCAATCGTTGCCAGACCTTTAATTGAATAAATTTCAACTTCATTGCTATTAACATTAACTCCGGCACATGCCAAAAATTTTCCATTGTTTGATATGTCAACAGAATAGACTTGTTGTCCTGTTTGTAAGTTGTCGTAATTAATAAAAGCAATTTGTTGTAAACCATCTTGTTCTGAGATCCTATATGTTTCTAATGTTGGAAGGGTTGACATGCCCGGATTGTTTTTTTCTCCTGCAGTAGTTACAACAAAATTTTTAGGAATAAAGTTAACAACATTTATTTTGTGTGCACTGTCTTTATTTCCGAATTGAATCAGGTCTAAATAAGTTAAAGTTCCATCTGAATTAACATTATATGCTTCTGTTAAAGCATATTCTGTTCCATTTCCGCCAGCTGCCAAAAATTTACCATTTGATGAATATTTTAAACTATTGGCAATATAAAGATTATTATTTTGAGAATCTAATAATGAAAGTGTTCCATCTGAGGCAACAGAATAAACTTCAATTTCATTTGTTCCATTACCGCAAACAGCGAGTTGTTGAGAATCTGGATGAAAAGAAATGGAATTAACTTCTGTTCCATTATAATTTGCGTAGTGAGTATCTGTTAATCTGCAATTGGTTGTTAAGGTATAAATTTCTATTTCATTTGATGAATTATCTCCACCAAAAGCGATAAATTTACCATCTTTGGAAAACTCGAGAGAATTTATTTCTGTTCCGGCATAATTTTGTGTGTTAATTAAAGCAAGTGTTCCATCATTAGCAACAGAATAAAAATTTACAGTGTTATATCCTTCTTGACTTACAGCTAAATATTTTCCATCAGAAGAAAATGAAATAGAATTTGCTCTATAACTTATAGATATTGAATCTTCTTGAGTTAAGGTTCCATCTGAATTTAATCTATAAATTCGTATTTCGTGATAAAAGCCAATAGCCAACCATTTACTATCTGATGAATAATCTACAGCGTTGCTTATTGAGCCAGATATTGATTTGCTATCTGTTTGTTGAAGTTGTCCATCGGAAAGAATTTTAAATGTTTTTAAATAGTCTGCTGAAAAATAACTTAAAAAATCGCCAAAAGTTGTACTTGTTATACCAATTGAAAATATTATATAATCATTTCCATCAAAAGCGTAAACATTAAAGTCAGATAATCCTTTTTCAGATTCAGGCAGATAAATTTCTATCTCACTTCCAATTGCATTTCCTCCAGTTGCCAGAAATTTACCTCCAGGGTAAAACGCAAAATCATTAATTAGAGAGCCTGCATAATCAAAAGACGTGGTTTGGCGAATATCATAAAAGCTTGGCGAAGTAAAAAAGGTTGGGTTTTGTTGAGCTATACTATTTGGAAAAAGAAGATTGAATGTAACTTTGTCGTCAATAATTAATGTTCCTTTTGTCAGTCGCATTGTGGTTGGAGTTGTTAATATTGTGCAACCGTTTAAAAACAATTGAGATGAATTATCTTGCATGATAATCAAATCACGATTGGTATCATGTGGGCTATAAGTAAAAATTGTATCCAGATCAAAAACTAAAGTTGAATCTTTATCAATAATTAAATTTTGAGTTGAAGAGTAAATAAATGAACTTGTTCCTGAGATTATTACATCATCATGAATAAAAAGTTGCCCATTTGAAAACTCAGTATCGCCGCCTAATGAAAGCATTACATTTTGAAGACTTAATTTACTGTCGACATAGGTTTTAATACAATCCATTGATGGGGATTGCGTTGGAGTTTTTAAAATTAAATTTTTTAAAGTAACAGTAACGTTACTGTCAATTATAATTTGGGAGCCATTAGCTATTATTATTTCTTTTCCGTTTCCGTCAATTATGGTATCTGATAAAAATTCAATGTTGCTTGATTGTATTGTCATTGTTGGTTCTTCTAAATGATATCTAAATTTTCTATAAACGGTTAAATCTTGAGATACATCTGTATCATATTCCGTAGCCAAAAATTTCCCGTTATCAGAAACAACAACTTTTCTTATAGGTTCTCCAGTTGTTATAGAATCTTTTAATGTTAATGATCCTGTTGAGCCAACATCATAAACTAGAAAACCATTTTCTTGTCCTCCGGTAATTAATTCCAGGCCATCAGGAGAAAAGGCAATAGAACGACAAGCTGAATTTGGATGATTTTGATTCCAGGTTTCAGTTAAACTACCAGAAAGTCCAACATCAAATATTTTAATTTCCGTTGTTCCTGGACCTACAAAATCATCTCCTCCAACAGCCAGCCATTTACCATCAGGAGAGAAAGCAATAGAATATACGTGATCACCATCATAATTTTGATTCCAGGTGTTGGTTAAACTACCAGAAAGTCCAACATCAAACATTTGAATTCTTGTTGCGGCTGTTCCAGATTCTCCTCCTGCCGCTAACCATAAACCATCAGGAGAAAAAGCTAAACATAAAGCAGTATGACCAAATACTTGTAACCATGTGGAAGTTAAAGAACCAGATAGTCCAATATCAAAAATTTCAATTTCTCCTGGATTGCCAACTTCTCCTCCTGTTGCCAACCATTGCCCATCAGGAGAAAAATCAAGGCAATTAACACCAACTCCATTACTGGACTGATTCCATGTGAAAGTTAAACTTCCCGAAAAACCAACATCATACATTTGTATTATTTGATTTGCTGCAACTTCCCAAGATGGATATCCAATTGCCAACCATAAACCATCCGGTGAAAATTTAATTACATTTGGTGCGCCAGGGATTATTTCAGTCCAAATTTCATTTAAATCACCATTTTGCTGTATCTCATACATTTTTATTGAATTTAAAGGAGAAGAATCAGGTAACCAAACCCGTTTTGGAGTGGATAAAAATAAATTGTTTGGGTGAAAATCTACATCGTACCAGGTATTATTTTCTGTTGATTGTTGTTCCCAAAAATTTGTGTTTTGTGTTGTTAAATTATAGTTGGTATCAAGAAACCCTATGTTTTGGTTTGATCTAAAAAGAAATGCATTGCCATTGCCTTTTATAAAACTTTTGTTTTCAGTATTAAAATAACTATTAGCGTCAAATTTTAAGTCTCTTTGCAATTCCAATAAAGCATTATTTTGTAAAAATATTTCTTGTTCGACGGGTTGAATTATTCCTAGTGTTGCGACAGAATTTTCATTGATTATCATTCCGTTTTGTAATTGAACGATTCCTTCAATTGTGTCCCAACTTGTTGTTATTTGATAAGGATAGTTTTTAACTATTTTTTCTATTTCAGGATATTTTGTGGAATTTATATTTGTTGTAAAAAAAAGACTAAAAAAAGAAAAATAGATAAAAATTTTTAATGATTTCATTAATTTCCCTTCTTCCTTTTTTTGAAAAATTTATTTCTATGCAAAAATAACAGTATTAAAAAAGAATTTAAAAGTAAATTTTATAAATATTTTATAACTTCAGTTTGTTTTACCGTTTCACTTTTACCAGTTTGCATATTTTTAACAGTGACTGTTCCTTTTTCCTGTTCTACTTCTCCCAAGATCAAAACATTTTTAGCACCTAACTTATTTGCTTTTTTCATCATGTTGGTCATGGATGCAGTGTCGAGTAAGACATCCGCACAAATATTATTTGATTGTAAATTGTATGCGAGAAGAAGGGCTAGTTCCTGTTGTTGCTCAGACATTGGCAATATTATATTGATTGCTTTTTCTTGTGGGATGGCTAAATTGTTTTGGTATTTTTCAACCAGCATTAAAAGTCGTCCCATTCCAATTGCGCAACCGGTTGAATCAAATTCTTCTTTTTCTCCAATTTCTTTTGCCAAATTATATCTTCCGCCACCGCAAAAAGCGTTTTGCGCGCCAAGTTCGTCACTACTAAATTCAAAAACAGTTTTGTTGTAATAATCAAGTCCGCGAACAAGTTTATGATCAACGACATAACTTACAGATAAAATATCAAGAGTGTTTAACAGACTGTTCCATTCCATTAAAGATTTTTCAGATAAATAATTGGTTAGCTTTGGACTATTGGCATAAATTTTTTGGCATGTTTCACTTTTGCAGTCAAAAACTCTGAGGATATTTTTTTCTTTTCTTTCTTTGCATGTTTCACAAATTTTGGATTCATTTTTTGATAAAAATTCATAAAGTTTATCTTTAAATATTTTTCTGTCTTCAATTTTTCCCAAAAAATTTAATTTTATGACATAACTATTGATATTTAATTTTTCACTGAAAAAAACATCAAGCATTTTTATGAATTGCGCATCGTGCATAATTGAGGGGGCATTTATTACTTCGATATTGAATTGTTCAAATTGACGCCAGCGGCCTTTTTGTGGACGTTCGTATCGAAACATTGCTCCATAAGAATATGTTTTCCATGGTTTTTCAGTTACATTATTTTCAAAATAAGCGCGCATAGTTGAAGCTGTTGCTTCGGGTCGTAATGTTATACTATCTTCATCTTCATTGCGTGGTGGAATTGTAAACATCTCTTTGGTAACAACATCTGTTTGTTCACCCAAAGAACGTGTAAATAGTTTTGTGTATTCAATTATTGGGGTTTCAATTTTTGTGAAATTGTAAATTTGCATATGTTTTTCTGCTAATGAAATGACAAAGTCGTGTAATTTTAAATTTAAAATATCCTGAGTTCCTTTTACCCGATTAATCATTTTTTTATCCTTATCAATTTTAAAATTTATTATTAAGTTGCATTTTAGCGAAAAAAGGCCTTCCTGTCATTAAGACTGTAATGGTTGCTTTTTTTATTAAAAAATATACAAAAAAAGTATTTATGCTAATTTTGGTATATTACAAAATTTTATATGGAAGATTATGAAGTTTAAAGGTGTAATATGGGTTGGGTCAAGTAAGGATGACTTTTTAAAGTTTCCTGAAGAAGTTAGGCGTTGTATGGGTTATGGCCTTTACTTGGCTCAAACAGGCACACGATCTTTACATAGCAAAATACTTAAAGGTTTTGGTGGAGCTAAGATAATTGAAATTAAAGAAAATACTGAATCTGGAACCTTTCGCGTGGTTTATACTATAAAAATTGCAGATTTTATATTTGTGCTTCACGCGTTTCAAAAAAAATCCAAACATGGAATTAAAACTCCAAAGCAAGAAATAGATTTAGTAAAAAAAAGATTTAAGGACGCGCAGATAATATATAAGGATTTAATTAATGAATAAAAAATTTGAAAAGGGTAAGGATAATATTTTTGCGGATTTAAATATTTCTAATTCTGAAGAAGCTTTAGCGAAAGCTGAATTGGCAAGACAAATTTATAACATAATTAAGAAAAAAAAATTGACTCAGGCTAAAGCGGCTCTTGTTTTAGGGGTTGATCAGCCAAAGGTTTCAGCCTTAATAAGTGGAAAACTTTCAGGTTTTTCCCTTGGAAAGCTTTTTCGTTTTTTAAATGAACTTGGACAAGATATAACAATTAATGTTAAACCCAAGTTACGCATGCGTAAAAAGGGATCAATTAGTATTAATTTGGGTAATACAATTTCAACTTACATTCGCCATTAAAAAGTAAAGATGGATTGTGATGTTTTGTCCGAAAAAAGCGATTTTGGTTCTTGGTGGAGCGGGATATATTGGTTCTCACTCTTCTTATTTACTTTCCCAACTTGGTTATGAAGTAATAATTGTTGATAAATTATTACATGGCCAAACATTTAACCATTCATGGGCTAAATTAATAAAAACGGATTTTGCTAATGAAGAAATTTTAAATATAATTTTTGATAAATTTGAAATAGAAGCTGTTATGCATTTTGCTGCTTTAATTGAAGTTGGTGAATCCGTAAAGCGGCCGGCAGATTTTTATGAAAACAATGTTATTAAAACATTAAAGTTTTTAAACCTGATGCTCAAAAAGAATGTTAAAAATTTTATTTTTTCATCAAGTTGCGCTGTTTATGGTGATCCGATTAAAATTCCGATGGATGAAAATCATCCCAAAAATCCTGTAAGCCCATATGGTAAAAATAAACTTGCTGTTGAATATGCTTTGCAAGATTATGCGCATGCTTATGGATTAAAATATGTCTCACTACGTTATTTTAATGCAAGCGGTGCTTTACCGGAACAAAATTTAGGTGAACAACATAATCCGGAAACTCATATAATTCCATTGATGTTGCGTGCAATAAAAAATAAAAAAAAATTTAAAATTTTTGGAACAGATTATGATTCAGTTGATGGAACTTGTGTGCGTGATTACATTCATGTTTTGGATATTGCACATGCCCATATTCTTGCTTTGCAATATTTAAATGATAGAAATAATTCTGATTGTTTTAACTTGGGAACAGGAAACGGTTTGACTGTTGGACAAATGATTAATGCAGCAGAAAAAATTACCGCACAAAAATTAATTACAAAAAATTATCCGCGTCGCGCCGGAGATAGCACAGCTTTAGTTGCAGATTATTCAAAAGCAAAAAAAGTTCTTGGATGGGAACCTGAAAATTCTGATATTAATTTTATTCTAAAAACGGCCTGGCAATGGGAAAATGAAGCGCTCAACGGCTTAAAAGCCGTTGTATCAGCGCGGAATTCTTCGAAGCCAACCCTACTTCGCTAAAGCTTCGAAGGGTTCTAC
>JBDRFY010000028.1:0-4051 GCA_043818275.1 bacterium
AATAAATAACTTTAAAAATTAATTTCTGCAATAAATATTAACAAAAACCTTGGTTTTGTTGAGGAAGTGTTCCTAAGGGAAACTTGATTTAGTTGCGGTTGCCCTTAATGCGATTCCGTCGGATTGCAGTAAAGAATCGCTCACCTGAACAGGAAGGAAAATACAAAAAAACCTTGGTTGTTTTGAGCCTCAGTAGTCCAGTGGCTAAGACACATCCCTGTCGCGGATGAGATCCGGGTTCAATTCCCGGCTGGGGCGTGAAGAAAAAGTCAAACTCTCTCTTTTTAGGGGGAGTTAAACTTTTTTATTCTGTCCGGCGTGTCGGTATAATTTTTTATGTGTAAATTTTTATTGATTTTGTTAAACGCCTGTAAGAAATAAATGGGCGTTGTTTTGAATTAGGATTTAGAAACTTTTATAAACCTCAGTTTAGTTATCTAAATTATGGTAAATATGTATAAACCAGAGTTTAGTTTGTTACAGCAAGAAATTTTAAAATATCTTATTATAAAATCTGGAATGTCTTTTAATGCAAGAGGGCTGGCAATACCCTTGAATAGAACACAAGCAGGAATTGTAAAAGCTCTCCCTGAATTAGAGAAACAAGGTTTAATTAAAATAAATAAAAGTAAAGATTCTGGCAGATGGTCAATCGAGTTCAATAGAGATAGTCAAAAAGCAATTGATTTTAAAAGAATTGAAAATCTAAAAATGATTTACGAATCTAAGTTAGTTAAATTTTTAGAGGATAGTTTTCCAGGAACAACAATTATCCTTTTTGGTAGTTATTCTCGAGGAGATGATGTCTGGACTGCTGAATCTGAAGGTCATACATCTGATATTGATATTGCTATAATTGGAACAAAAGGTAAAGAAATAGATTTGATAAAGTTTGATAAATTACTTGAAAGAATAATCATAATTAATTTTTATTCTTCATTTAAAAAAATCCATAAACATTTAAAAGATAATATCTTGAATGGGATATTGCTTTCAGGGAGCGTGGATATATGAAATTGCCAAAAGAATTTGAATATTATTTAAAAAAAGGGGTGATTAGAAAGTTAACACCAGATAAATCAAGAGCTAAATTTTTAATAAAAGAGTCTGAAGTTTCATTAGAAGGATTAAATGAGAGAATTAAAATAATTGGAATAAATGATAAAAATGCAAATTCTATAATAAAAGATTGTTATGATATAATAATGGAATTGCTAAGAGCCAAACTTCTTTTAAGAGGATATTCTTCTTCAGGAAGTTATGCGCATGAAGGTGAAATTTCCTATCTTCAAAAATTGGGATTTCCAGAAAATGAAATATCTTTTTTAAATGGATTAAGATATTATAGAAATTCTGTTACTTATTATGGAAAGATTTTAGATAAGGAATATGCTAAAAAAGTTTTTAATTTTTTAAAAAAGATTGTAGGGAAATTGAATAAAGTTTAAGGAGAAAATTTTTGGGACTACAAAAATTATAAGTGTGGTCACCTGTTCTGCACCCACCAAATAACAACCAAGTTTTAAAAACCTAAATTCCCTTAGTAAATTAGATAAAAAAAATAAGGGCGTTGAACTTTTTTCAATCGCCCGGCTGGGCGTATTACGGAATTGTAAATTCCACGTCGGGATATCGGACTAGATGAGATATTATGTCCTGTTCAATTCGAGCAATTACGCTTGCATAAATCCCAAAGGTAATTTTGAAAAATCGCGAGCGTGATTGGGAGTAGGCTGGGGCGTCGACCTGTTTAGTATATAGGTGCTTTTATTTTAGAAGGTTGAAAAGAGAGAATGAGTAAATTTTTAAAGCGTTTTAAAGATATTTTTAATGATAAACTGGCTTGAAAAATATAATAAGTTGTCGTGGGGAATCACTATTTTTGGTGCAGTAATGATTTTTTATTTATCTTCAATTAAAATGTTTGGTTTGGGTGAAAAAGGAACAAACCTGATTTCGATGATTTATCATATCTGCGCTTTTTTTTGCTTCTCCTTTTTTTTATTTATTTCTGTGAGAAAAATAAACCATATTTTTGTTTTGGCAATTATTGTTTCTATTTTTTATGCAGTTTTGGATGAGATTCATCAAATTTTCGTGCCAGGAAGATTTTGCACTTTTTTGGATTTTGCTCTTGACAGTGTCGGTATTTTGCTTGCTTCTGTAATTTATCTTTCTGTTAAATACAGACGAATTCAAAACGTTTAAAAAAGAAGTTTGTTTTGGATTTTTACAACTAAATTCGAGGTTAAAAATGGAAGAAAAAATTAATACAACAGAAAAATCTTCTGAATCGCCTATTGCGAACGAAGATTCTAACGAATCTTCTGAACCTGCGGAAACTTCTGCACCTGAAGCTGAAGAAATGCCCGTAGAAGTTCCTGCTGAAACGAGTGAACTTTCTGAAGAATCAAAATCAGAGGAATCTCCTTTGGAAACGCCGGAACCAGAAGCGCCTAAAGAAAGTTCAGAGTAATTAGGCAAAGATTTTTATTCTTTATATTTTTTATATTTAATGGGATTAAAATTATTTTTGAGTTTTGTTTTTGTTATTTTTGTAATAGTTTTGCTTTTAATATACTGGTTTGTGCCGTTAAGTACAATTGAGTTTGCAACTGACTCTAATTTTCAGAAAGGAACCAATAATTCTTTTGCTGAAAGTGTTCAGTTTTATGAAAATATGAGGTTTTCTAATCCAAATATTTCTTATCAGATTTACGATTGCCCTCTGAAAAAAAAGAATGACATGGAGCAGGCGTTTGGCATTGTTTCAGACAGCACTATTTTGAATTTTTATGCAATTGATTTTGGTGAAGAAATTTTTGTTACCTGCGACAGCAAAAATAAAATTGAGGACGGACTTTTTATTGCAGGAGAGGGCGGGCCGGTGAATATTACTAAAGGTGATGTTTTTAATGTTATTTTGAAAGGGAAAATTTTGTTAATAAAAGATTCAACCTGCGAGACGCCGAATGTTGCTCTGCACGAGCTTTTTCATGTTTTGGGTTTTGGGCATTCTGATAACCCTGGAGATTTAATGTATCCTGTCAGCAAATGCTCGCAGACGATTAATCCATATATGCTTGAAGTTATAAATGAACTTTATTCCACGCCAAGTGAGCCTGATTTGGCTTTCAGCGATGTGAGTGCGGTTATGAACGGAAAATATCTTGATATTAATATGAGTATCAAAAACAACGGGTTGAAAGAATCTGGGAAGACGGAAATTTTAATTTATGCTGATGAAAAAATTGTCAAAGAGATTGAGCTGGAAGAGCTAGAAATTGGCTATGGCAGATTGATTGCTCTGACGAATCTTTGGATTAATCAGATTAATATTGAAAGTTTGGAAATTGCCATTAACTCTAATTTTTCGGAGTTAGAAAAAAACAATAACAGAATTAAATTGGGGATAAAAAATAAAAATTAATCATCCAAGTCCATTGATTCGATGTCGTTGGCGAATTCGTCGAATTCTTCAAAGTCCTCTTCCATTTTTTATCAGTAAAACTTTTTACCTCATTTTTTTATTGTTTTTGTAATAGATATATTGTTTTTAAATATTTCTATCAGCAGGTATTGTAAACTTTTGTTTTGGGCAGAACTTCATAATCCCATCTTTTAATTTTGTAATCGTCGCTGTAAATATCTTTGTAGACAAATTCTCTGCTTTGTTTTGGTTTTATATAGTATGAAACTGCCTCGGTGTCGGTTCTTCCAGAGGAGTCTGTGAAATAAAATTTGACCTGGAAATATGCTTCTTCGCAAGCTTTGTTTTTGACTTCAACGATGTATTTATCGATGTTGTTTCCAAAAACTCCTTTTGTTGTTTTTTTGTAGGCGTGGTAATCATAATCAGGATAATTTTCCGCGTAGGTTTTCTTGTAAGAGAGATAATTGTAGTTTTGGGAAGGTGAAGAATAGTAGTAATTTTTGTTGAAAGAATTTGTGATTGTCGTCGTGTTTTTTGTTTGTTCAGTTGATGTGAAAAGGAAAATCATCAGGATTAAAAGAACGATTAAAATTGCACCGAGGAGAATTTCGAGGATTC
>JBDRFY010000029.1:0-8456 GCA_043818275.1 bacterium
TTCTTGAATTTGAAGAGTAATGAAATTTTACGTTGAATAAGTAATTTTAATAATTCGGCAGTCTTTGAGACTGCTCATAACCATTAAGCCACCCGCTTTGCGGGCGCGTTATAACTTGCTTCAAATAATGTGAGTTTTTGATATGCTGATAAAGCTTCCAGATAGATTTTTTGGCAAAAGAAGGATAATTAATTATGGCAAATATTTGTGTGGTATGTGGAAAACGACCTCAAGTTGGCAATAGGGTTAGTAACGCCAATAATAGGACTAAACGTTGGATATATCCAAATGTTCATGTTATTCGCTTCTCGTTAAAAGGACAAAAAAGTATCAAACGGGGTGCTGTTTGTGCTAAGTGTCTAAAATCTAACAAAGTTGAAAAAGTTGTTTAATTATTGATTTAATAGAAAATTTTTTTTTAGGATTGATAAATGGCTAATATAAAATCAGCTAAAAAAGCAGCAAAACAAAGTAAAGTTAGAAGAGTAAGAAATGTCTCCAGGGTTTCTGATATAAAAACTGCTTGCCGTAAGGTTGAGGAAGCTTTGCAAAATCAGGATTTATCCTTGGCAAAAGATACATTGAAAACGGCAGAATCAAAAATAACAAGAGCTAAAGGCAAGGGTTTATTAAAAAAAAGCACAGCTTCGCGAAAAATTAGTCGTTTAGCTAAAAAAGTAGCTGCTGCGCAAAAAGAAGTTTTACAAAAAGGGAAAAAATAAAAAGCGGCAGTTGTTTGAAAAAAAGGGTAGGAGTGTAAAATGATGAAATCCAGTGAAATGGTAGTAGTGGTTGATTCCGTGGAAACCGCTATTAAATTTTACACGGAAAAGCTCGGCTTTGATGTTGTTGATTTACGAGCCAAGGGTGAGATTGAAAAAACATTATCATATGGCCGGGTAAAAAAAGGAAAGTGTTTTATATCTTTTCGTCTTCCTGAGGTGGAAGAATTAGCAGATTTTAGTTTTATCAAACGTTGTGTCAGCCGTTCAACCGGACTTTACGCTGTTATAAAAAAGGGGATTGAAAAGCTTCATGAAAAGTGTCAAAAGAAAGCTTTAAGCCCAACAGATATTGTTGAAAAAAATTGGGGTGATAAAGTTTTTTCTATCAAAGATCCATTCGGAATTAAATTAACATTCGCGCAACCAATTGCCGGTTTTGTTGTAAAAAAAGATCCAAATTTTTATGGTTTAATCTTGAATCCTGAAGATATTAGAAACAAGGGTAAAGAAAAAGAATTAGTTGATAAAATGGCTGCTCACCTTAAGCGATTTGGCGTTTTAAGGCGCGCTGCTAAAAAATATTCAAAACTTTGGCTAAAAGATTATCGAAGTTAATTAAAAAAAATCCCCCGAAATTTTCGGGGGATTTTGTGTGACCGGCATGATTGATAGTTATAGACAAAATATTCTAAACTGCCAGTAAAAAATATAGTATGCTATAGAACTCACACTTTAAAAAGACACCACAAAATTTTTATATTTACCACAAAAACAATTGCTTAAAATTTTATTAGTATCTTTTTAGAATGTGTGTTCTATCGTACGACTAGAATTTGGGCTTCCAAAGTAACTCGACCACGAGTTATTCAACAAAAGCAATTTATATAATCCAATATATTTGGCGCAGTATGTCCAGAAATTGGCAAGAGCTTTGCGCTTATTCTTCCAGAAAAAACACGGAAATGATGCAAATGTTTATAAATGAATTTTCCAAAAATATCCCCCAAAAAAACATGTTGTTTTAGTCAGCGATCAGGCAGGATGGCATAAAACGCCAAAGCTGAAGATTACCTAAAATATAACATTTATGTTTTTACCTCCGTATTCTCCAGAATTAAATCCGACTGAACAATCGTGGCAACAACTTAAACAAAAATCATTTTCAAGTGGATGTTTTAAGGATTACAAAGATATAATGAATTCTGATGTAAAAGCTTGAAAGTCTTTTGTAAGTTCTCCTGGCGCTATCAAACGACTTTGTTCAAGATTATGGGCGACAATAGCCATTTGAATTATTCAGAATGATATTATTACTTTTATTTAACCATTTTAAACGTAAACTCTTGCATTAAGGTTTAACGTTAATATATATTAAATTTGTAGTTAATGTTTAATTTTATCTTTTTGCGGAGAAGATTATGAAAAAAATATTAGGGATCTTTTTTGTGATTTTTGCTTTTTGCTCCATTGGCTTAGTTAAAAGTTTCATGAATTTTGAAGAGTTTGAAAAAGATAGGCCTGTTTTTACTGATAAAGCAACCCCTGTTGATTTTGACTTGCTTATGGGAGCATTTGAAGGTAAAAATGATATGATTATGAAAGCTATATTTGATGGTGCTAATATTAATTTTCAAGATAAAAATGGAAAAACGGCACTTATTTGGGCAACCATTCAAAACCACTCCCAAATAGTAAACTATATTATTGAAAAGCTCAAAGGAGTTGATATTTATATACAGGACAAAAGTGGCAAAACAGCTTATGATTACGCACCAAATATAGATTTAAAACTTTCAATAAATCCCAAGCAGACTTTTTTTTCTGCCGCGGCACAAGGAAATTTTGAGGCTGTAAAAAAAGCTTTAAGTAAAGGGGTCAAGATTGATGCTCGAGATTCTAATGGAAAAACCGCGCTTATTTGGGCTGTTTCTGCAGGTGATCAAAAAATTGTAGAATATTTGATTGATAACGGCGCAAACGTTTATATTAAAGACAAAGAAGGTAGAAACGCTTTGGGTTATACAAATGATTTATCTATGAAAATATCCCTAATGCCAATACCAGATTTTCTTTTTTCTGCCGCGGCACAAGGAAATTTTGAGGCTGTAAAAAAAGCTTTAAGTAAAGGGGTCAAGATTGATGCTCAAGATTCTAATGGAAAAACCGCGCTTATTTGGGCTGTTTCTGCAGATGATCAAAAAATTATAGAATATCTACTTAAACAAGGCGCTGATCCAAGCCATAATGATATCTTCAATAAAACAGCGTTTCATTTTGCAAAGAGTGAAAAGGTTAAAGATCTTTTGAGGCGTTATTTAAAATAAGTAATTCTATAGAAAAATAAAAACAAGATTTTAGGATAAAATAGGGCTATTTGTAGCCCTATTTTATTTTTCAAATTGAGTACCAGCTTCCAAATCTTCTAAACTTACAAAATTTTCTTTCACATTTTTCTTATGGCCAGTTTTTTTATCTTCAATTTTTAAAGTTATTTCTTTTGCTTTTACTTCTTTTTTCTTTTCAAAATCTATTTTTAGAATTCCTTTTTCGTATGATACTTTAGTCTCTTTTGTATTTTGCCAGTCGACATCTTCGGGGAGCTTAAAAGTGCGGGAGAAATATTTTTTTTGCGAGGATTTACTTTCGTAAAGATATATTTTGTTGTTTTCATTATCAGATTGTTTTTTTGTTTTTGTTTTTTGTTCTGTTTCAGCTGTAATTGTCAGTATGCCTTTTTCTTTAATTGAAATTTTTATATCATTTTTTTCAAAACCGGGCAAACCTATTTCTATTCCCCAACGGTTGCCATCTTTGGTTTCATAAATTTTTATATCCTGAGATTTAAATACGTCCTCCATTCTTAACATTAAATCTCCCCACTCAGGAAATTGTTTAGCGACACTTTTTTCAGCAATGTCTAATGTCACTCCAAACCAGGGGGTGCTGTATTGATAATATTTTGATTTTGCAAAAGAATTTTGAAAAACAATTCCGTAAGCAACTAAAAAAAGAATCATTTTTTTGTTCATGTTTTCCTTCCTGATTTTGATTAAACATTTATTATTTCTTTCAAATGAATTTTAATATCATCAAAACTTTTAATTTCGTCAAGATTGACTGATTGATCTAGATTAATGTTACCAATTTTCGTTCTTTGTAATTCATACGTTGTTGCGTAAAGATTAATTTGTTTGGCTATGTCATTTGCAAGAGAACGAATGTATGTTCCCTTGCTTACTGTTGTTTTAATTGTAAAAAAAGGAAATTTAAAATCGGTTAATTCAATTTTTTCTATTTTTACAACTCTTGTTTTTTCTTTTGTTATTTTTTCAAGTTCTTCATTTGGCAGTTCTTTGTTTCGCGCAAGTTTATAAAGAGGTTTGCCATTAAATTTTAGAGCTGAATATATTGGCGGAATCTGTTCATATTGATTACCAAGCTTTTGTATCGCGTTATTTATATATTGCGATGAAATTTTTATATTTTCCTGAATTTCCAAAATGTTTCCGGTGTAATCCAGACTATCTGTTAATTCACCAAGTTTTGCCGTAACTATATATTCTTTGTTCAGATCCATTAAAGCAGGAACTTGTTTTGTTGTTTTACCAATGCAAATTATTAAAAGTCCTGTTGCAAAATCATCAAGAGTACCTGTATGTCCAATTTTTATTTTTTGGTTTAAAATTTTTTTAATTTTTCTTATCGCATCAAAAGAAGTTATATCTTTAGGCTTATTTATTATTAAAAAACCATCTAATTCCTGATTTGGTTGTTTCATTGAAATAATTTCCTATAAATTTTTGTGTATTAAAAATTCTTTACTTTTTTAAACTTTTATTAGTAGTTTATAAAAATCAAAGGAACTTAAAAGGTGAATGGTATGAAAAAAAATTTATTCTTTATTTGTTTTTTATTATTTGTCTTTGTCAACCCGACAGATATTCAATTTGATATAGAAAAACCAATTTTAGATGAACCATTAATGGATTTAACGCTAAAAGATTTTCCAGAACCGGAAATTTTTGGTGTTGATAAAATTAGTCAGGTTTCTGATGAATATAAAAATAAAGATGCAAAAAAAAATGGCTTAAAAGAGTCAATAACTGAAATTCAAACAGTAAAAATTCCAAGACCAAAAATTCAATTAAAATCTGAACGGGAAAAATATTTTAACTTGCCGATTAATAAAGAAAAGGATGGTGTAAAGGAAATAAGTATTTGTACAACATTACCCAAAACCGGAAGTGCTTCTGTTATAGGAGAAGAAATTTTTTCCGGAATGAATTTGGCATTTAACGAAGTTAATGAAAAAGGTGGGATTAATGGTTTTACAATAAAATTATATTTTTATGATGATAAGTCTTCATTTGCTCAAGCGACAAAAAATATTGAAAAATTAGTGAATGATTCACCTTTATTTATAAATCTTTTTGGCCTGGAGCGTATGTATGCAATTGAGCCTTATATGAAAAAAGGAATAGCATTTGATCTTTTTCCGGTTGTCGGATCTTCAGTTGTCAGAGATATGGATAATCCTGATGTAATTTATTTTAGGGCTTCAGAAAAAAAAGAGATTGAAAAATTACTTGATTACTCAGTTAAAATACAAAATAAAAAAGCAATATCAATTTTTTATGAAAGAAGTGAAAGTGGTCAGGCTACTTATGAATATGCAAAGAATTATTTAAAAAATAAATATAATCTGGATATTGTTTCTGTTGGTTCTTATTCTGAATATACAGTTGATGTTTTAAATGCGATTAAAGAAATTACTCAAAGAATACCATCGGCAATTTTGTGTATCGCTGATGCGCGCGCAACTTATAATTTTATTCGTAGAGCGATTAATAGTGGTTTGCATCATTGTTTATTTTTGGGTTTGTCACCATTAAATGTTGCACGAGAAACGTTATCAAAAGCAAGAGGTGTTAATGTAGTTACTTCCTCTGTTGTTCCAGATCCTGAAAAAAGCGAACTTTTAATTGCAAAAGAATATCGTGAAGATATGAAAAAATATTTGCCAACTAAAAAATTAACAAGATTTTCATTTGAAGGCTATATAAATGCTCAAATTTTTATTCAGGTTTTAAAAGATATAAAAGGACAGATAACAACTGCCAAAATTTTTGAATCCTTACAAAAACTGAAAAAAATGAAATTTAGGGGATTAAAAATAGATTTTGGTGTTGAACCAGGAACGTTAAGTTCTGAAATTTGGTTAGAGGAAGATTAATTCCCTTCGAGATGAAATTCTTATAGAATTTCTCCTCAGGGTGAGCGGTTAAGAAGGAGTATGAATGATTTATGCGTCAAATTTTTTTGTACGTTTAATTGGAAGTTTTCGGTTTAAATTAATTGTGTTGATTATTGCTGCCATCGCAATATTAATTTTTTTTGCGATACCTTTATCCCGTTTTAATACCAATGATATAGTTCCAAAATTGGAAGGCGGTGATGTTACGGATTTGGAAAGGTTGCAGATCCGGCAATTTTCAGTTAAGGCTGATACAGGTCTTTTTATTAAAAATTTTACAGTTTTTGATCCAATAAGAGATGAATTTGTTATGGATTGTGTTGTCTGGTTTGAATTCGATGCAAGTTCATTGATGCCAGACATTGTTGAAAAATTTTCTTTTGATAATGGTAGTATTTTGTATAAATCACCTCCGGATGTAAAAGTTGTTGGTGACAAAGTTTTTGTAAAATATGATGTTCGGGTGTCCTTTAAAGCAAGTTTGGTTTATACACAGTTTCCACTTAATGATCACAGGGTTACAATCATTCTTACAAATGATTTTGTTAATCCGGAAGAAATGTATTTTCAGGTTGATGAATCCGGTTTTGACATGTCTCCTGATATAAAATTACACAACTGGGAAGTAACTGATTTAGAGGTGGAAACTGGACATACAAAAGTTCATCTTGATAAAAATGATCCCGCGAAACAGGCGTCTCATCCTAAAGTTCATTTTACAATTAATGTTAAAAAGGCAAGTATACGTCGTATCTTAATTATTTTTATTCCGTTTTTTACCGCAGCCTTTTTTGCTCTTTTTTCATTCTTAATGAGTCTTGCTAATACCCGGGGACGTTTTTCATTAGCGATTACGTCTATTACTGCTTTGCTTGGTTATCGTTTTGTTATTGAGCGAATGATGCCTGAAGTTGGTTATTTTACAACAACCGATTCTATTTATACGTTACTTTTAGTTTTTGCTTTTTTCTGCTTTTTGTTTCAGTTGATCATAACCCGGTTTTATTTTATTGCTGAAAATGATTTTAGAAATGGAAAAATTAAAGCAGAAGAATTTAATAAAGGTGATTTAAAACTTAATTTAGTTAGCGATATAACTTTTATATTACTTATTATAATTTTTATTGGTTTTAATGGTTGGCTTTTAATCGGATGACAAATGACAAAAGAAAAAAAGAAAAAAAATTTATTTTCTTCTCTTTGGTTTAAATTAACTTTATCATTTTTTTTATTTTTAATTATTTTTTTTGTTGTTCTTTTTTTAATTCCTGTTCCAGAAGTTTCTGATTGTTTTAAAACAATTTCAAAAGTTGAAGCTTACGCAAGCACCATTCCAGAATTTCCAGCACCAGATAATACAAACCTTGTAAAACCGGATTATACATCTTTTTATAAAAGCAGAGTTCCCGGGCTAAAAGATAAAATTAAATTTCTTTTTGGTTTTGGGAAATATCAATTTGCTGCAAAAAGTTTTAAAGCTTTATTGGATTATGAAAGTAATACTAGAGAAAAGGATGGTCTCAAGGGAAATTTTATTTATAAATTTCCTGTTAAAGATGAAATGAAATGTGTTATTTGGGGTGATGTGCAGGGGGCTTTTCATTCTTTGGTAAGAGATCTGGTTAAATTGAAAGAACTTGAAATTTTAAATGATGATTTCAGTTTAAAAGATGAAAAATATTTTGCTGTTTTTATGGGCGATGCTATTAGCCGTTCTGCTTATTCAATGGAAACGCTGGGAATTATTTTAAGATTAATGAAAAACAATCCAGGTAAAGTTTTTTATCTTTGCGGAACTCATGAATCGAATAAATATTGGGAGCAGCATAGTTTAAAACTTGAACTTGATCAGCGCGCCCAAAATTATAAAACAATTATTGAAGATGTTAATAAATTTTTCAATACTTTACCACTTGCTTTGTATTTGGTTCAGAATGATCAATTCGTAAGAATTTCACCCTGGTCTTATGATGATGAAACTAATGAATTAGTTCAGGAAAATCTTTATTCTGATTTTTTATTAAAGCCCGGACAAAATCTTGAAACTAATTTTATTACAAAGGACAATGTTGGGGGTAAAGAAGTTGAATTGAAAGTTATTATAAAAGCGCAGAAAAAAAGACAGGCTTTTCAGGTTATGGATGGACTGCGTTTATTACCACCTGAAAAAGGTGCGACCTCATGGACTCTTCTTGGTGCCCCAACCTTATCTTACATAAAACTTTTCAAATATATTCATGATTCTTTTTGTATTATTGATATTGGTAAACGTATTAACAGTTGGATTATTACAAAATACAGTAGAGATATTATAAAAAAAGGAAATTTTTATAGTCAGAAATATAGTTTTTTGACCGGAAAAGAATTAACTGAGGAGCAAGCTCAAGAATTACAAAAATTATCACCTGAGGAGCTTAAGGTTAGAGAAAAAGATTTGGATAAGGATAAAAAAATAGTTAAAGAAGAAAAGGCAAAAG
>JBDRFY010000030.1:0-12021 GCA_043818275.1 bacterium
TTGCCAAAATCATGACTATTTTCTTTAAACTCTATTCTCATTTTTCCTTCTCCTTTGTAAAAATTTTTCTCTTTTCTTTTTTACAAAAGTTTTTTGTTTAAATCAAGCGTTGGCGGCATTTTTGTTCAGAATGGTATAAGACGTGTTGATCAAGTATGTAAAATATTAGATGAAGCTCCAAAAAATGATAAATCCTTGATTATTTCAGATGAATTATATAATTCAACAGCAGAAGATGTAGCAACTGCCTTGGCTTATGGAACATATAAACTTTGGGGAAAAGATTATCCGGGCTTGATTCTTTTTTCAGCTTCACATTTTTCAAAATTATCTTCATTAGTTAATGATGAAGATGTTGCTGGATTGACCAAAAATTGGAAAATTAAAGAAGCAACTTTTGATGAAAAAGGTATGCCTGTTTGGAGTCGTACAATTATGCCTGGAGTTAATGAGCAAAATATTGCAATTGATATTGCTAGACAAGCAATTTCAAATGAAGATGTATCTTTTCAGGCAGATAAGGCATTTAAAAAATTGTACGAAAAAGGTGGATTAGATCCGGATAGTGAAATTTCTAAAAAGGCACAAAAAGAGCTTAATCGATTAAAAGATAAATATAAAAAACTACGCGGAGAGAAGAAAGAGCTCTCTCAAAAAAAAGAAAGTAAAACCCGTGCTTACAGAGAATTGGAAGAAAAACATAGAAAGCTAATAAAACAATTTAAATTTTTAAAGAAAGAATCAGCTGACATGGAAAATAAACTTACTAATTGTAGAAATGGTATATCTATTTTAGAACAAGAAAATGAGGATTTGAAAAAAAAGTTGCTGAATTTAAAATAATATAATCTTTAAATAAAGAGCTCGATTTTAATCGAGCTCTTTGCAATAAAAGAATTACTTTTTCCACTCTTTATAATATTGATCCATAATTGTTTTAATGTTTTTTCCTATTGTTGGATATGCTTTGTCTGGTAAGTTGGCCAAAGCAATTCGAATTGACCATTTTGGTCCAGCAAAACCTTGCCCAGGCAAACAAATAGTATATTTTTCTTTTGCTAATCTGAATAAGAAATCGATAGCGGTAAAATTTTTGGTTAAGTAATTTGCAAAATTTTGGCCATATTGATCTTTTGCCATTTCACCTAAATTGAGCAAAGTATAATAATATGTGTGCTCAGGGCCTTTTTCTAATTTAACTTTTAAGTTTTTGTAAAGATCATCTATTCGTTTTTCCAAAATTGATTGAATCGATTTTTTATATTTTTTTTGTTTATCCAATAGTTCGAACAATGAAAGGAGTGACATCATACATTGTTGTGGGCAAGAAAGTCCACCAGTGTGCGCGAGGGCAACATCGCGACTGTCCATTTCTAATCTATCAATAAATTTAATTTTTTCCGGAGTTGCCGAATCCATTTTGTAACGTTTATCTAATCGTAAAATTTCTTTTTTAGGTAAGTTTTTTATGAGTTTATCAATTACATTGTCTTCATGAAGCATTATTACACCAAGTCGCCAACCGGTTACACCAAAATATTTTGAATATGAATAAACGCAAATTGTATTTTTTGGAATAACGCCAACGATGGAATTAAATTGTTTAGGAAATGTTGCGTACACGGTATCGGTAAGCGCAATTAAATCTTTCCTTTTTGTGCGTACTAGTTTTTCAATTTTTTCTAAAGTTTCCTTATTTAAAGCAACAGATGTTGGATTTGTTGGGTTAACAAAATACAGAGCTTTTATTTTTTTATTTTCCAACTTTTTAATTTCTGAATCAGGAATTTGCCAACCTTTTTCTTCATCCCCTTCAATATAAACTTCTACAAGTTGGTAATCGTTTAATTCCGGAATTTCCAGATAAGGCGAAAAAATTGGTGTGATAATTGCAATTGCATCCCCTTTGTTTAAAATGCAGTTTTCTTTTAATGATTTAAATGTATAAACCATTGATGCTGTGGCACCCTCATTTGCAAAAAGCTGAAATTTTCCTTGCCTGGAAAGTTTTCCATTGAATAAAACCTGATTTAAATATTCAAAAACAATTTTTTCAGTATTTGGAAAAATTCTTGGTGGTGATGGATAAAAATCTCCAAGTGAAGCATCTGCTAATTCAAAAACAACATCATCGGGATTAAGTTTTAATTCTTTAATGCAATAGGCGATTGATTTTTTCAAAAGTGTGGTTGCGTCATTTTTCTTTTTATCTAAAAAAGTATTTAATTTTTTTGCGATTCCTTTTTTTTCAGGCCGTAATCCTAAATCTTTAATTTTTGTGTTTTTAGACGCTAGATCAGTTGCAAAAAAATTTAAAAAGCAAAAAGCTTCCCGGGTTGTTGTATTTAAAAAATTTGGATTACCTCTTCCTGCGTTTAACATTTCTTTATTTTTTTTCTTTGCTGATTTTTCGGCCATATCAATTAAAACATTTTTTAATTCAAATGGACTCATTGATGTATATTTTTCCATGTTTTTGTTCATTTTTTCCCCTTGTTTTTTATTTAAGATTTTCAATTGTTTGTTGATGCTTTTTCCTCCTTATTAATTTGATAAACCTTCTTTTTTGTTTTTTATTCTTTTGACAATTGGGAGTATGTTTGGATGTTTGTGTGATAAGCCTGATAAGGGCGACATAAGTTAGCCCAGTGCAAAACGCAAAGCGTTGTAGCTCTGGGTTTAGGTATATGTAAAAAAATTAGCCCCGCTTGCGGGGCGACAGAATTATTTTTTGTAAAATTTTTTATTGTGCCGCCCCGCAAGCGGGGCTGAAACAATATTATGAATTTTATACCCAGAGCTGCAACGCTTTGCGTTTTGCACTGGGCTAACTTATGTCGCCCCTCGATAAACTCGGGACTTGTCAAATTAATAAGTAAGTTTTCTTACAAATTTAAACGTAATATTTCAAATAATTAATCTTAATTGTTTGCCATGATGCTGAGCTATGTCGAATGATTGAAGGGTTTTATCGGACGATTTTCTTATTCTTTAACTTTCCAGCCTGGTTTTCTTAATTGAAAGATTATAAAAGGCATAGAAAGAACAATTATTGCTCCAACAACTAAAATTGTTTCATATAAATTTTCATTACCTGCTGGAAGTTGTGATGGAGGAAAGAATGCAACTATGTATCCGCATAATAATGTTACTAATCCTAATACCGTAACAAACCACATTCCAAAATTTCCACCAGGAATTTTATATGATCTTTTAACTTTAGGTTCTTTATATCGAAGTCTAAGTCCAGCAAGCAGCATAAGCGAATACATTGTAAAATAAATTAACATTGCAATTGCAACTGAAGTCCAAAAAGCAATATTTAAATTTGGCATTAATAAAAGTCCGCCTCCAATTAATGAAACCAGAATGGCCTGAATAATTAAAAGATTTTTTGGCGCGCCATTTTTATTTGATTTTTGAAAGTATGGTGGTAGTTCTCCATTTTTGGCGCTTGCAAATAAACCTTTAACCGGACCCATTATCCATGTATTAATGGCACCAATTGCGCCGCCGGCAACAAGAATACCAATGAAAGGAACAATCCATTTCATGTTAAATTTTTCAAAAAAATCTCTAAATGCTTCCATTAAACCGGCAAGCAAACTAATTTCTTTTTGAGGAACTACTGTCGCAACTGAAAGAGAACCTAAGATATTTATAAGCAGTCCGATTAAAATTACAAAGAAAATTGCGATAGGATAATTACGTTTTGGATTTTCAACTTCTGCCGCATGTGATGATGATGCTTCAACACCGCAAAATGTTCTCATAAATCCAACAAGTAAAACAAGAGTTGTTATTTGACGAAAGCTGGGCAAAATTTTACTAAAACTAAATGACATATCAATTTGTGAAGGATTTCCCTGTAACCAATAAATGAACCCAAGAATTATTATTAATGTTCCCGGGAGTAATACCCCGCCTAAAAATCCAACTGAACTAATAGCAGAAGATGTTTTTTGGCCTCTTAATGCTAAAAGAGTTGTTCCCCATAAAACAATTAATAAAACTGATAATAGAAATAATTTATTATTGGCGAGCTGTGGGGCAAAAATAAAAGCTAAAGAACCGCCTACAAAATAAAGCTGCGAAATTATTCCAATGATCATATAACTCCACTGAAACCAGATACTTGCAAATCCAAGTCTGTCTCCGAATGCTTCGCGAACCCAGACGTAAATTCCTCCTTGTTTTGGCCAACCGGTTGCAAGTTCTGCTGCAACTAAAGCTACAGGAATAAAAAATCCGATTGCCGCGATAAGCGCAAAAAATATCATGTGCATTCCTGTTTCTGCTTCTGTTGGTAAATTTCGCACACTTATTGTAAATGCCGAAGAAATCATAATGAGTGTAAACAAACTCATTTTATTTGATCTTTTTGCCATACACCAATCTCCTTTTTTGATTTTGGATAATAAATACGATTAAAAAAGGTTATTAAATTTGAATAGCGTTTGTAAAAGGTTTTTTAATTTTAAAAATAAAGACCGCCGGTTTAAACCGGCGGTCTTTATGGATTACTAATTTTGATTACGCAATTTGTGTTAAACTTGCAAAAGCTTTTTCAAGTTCTGTTCTTAGATTTGTAACTTCTTCTTTTTCCCATAAAGATTTATCTTTGCGAATAAATGTTGTTTTATCAATTCTGTTGTCAAGTTTTCCGATTGGAAGATAATATTCTTTTCCGTGAGCGTTAACAGTAATTGTATTTGGTTTTTTAGAATTTTTTGCCAACCAGTCCATATCATCACAACCGTAATCAGAAAACATAACAGATCTCGCGACTCCATGATTTAAAATTGAACCTGGATCTTTTGGATCAGCTCGTTCTTCATTTTTCCTTCGTGATTCTTCAGGTGTTACCCAAATGTAAAAAATCGATGCTTTTTCAAGTATCTGTGGACTTAATTGGGAGTAGGCATATTTATATCCATAGGGATCGGGTAATGGCATTGGCGCGCAATCAGCGCCTCCTCTTGCAAATTCAATTACAATAGTTTTTTCTTTTAAGTTTTTTGCTCTTTCAATTTCTGCGTTTTTTTCATTTAATAATTTTGCGGCATCTTTTTCTACATTTTTTTCTATTATTTTTCTGGTTTTTGAATCCAGCTTACTCAAAAGCGCTTTTCCACCCGACTTAATTCTTGCATCATCCATTCGGTCAAAAAGCCACAATGCCGCAGACTTGGGATTTTCTATTTTTTCATTAACAAGATCATCATAATCCTTGTTAATTAATTGCATTAAAGTTCCCCACTCTCTTTGATTGCGAAATGAAAATGCCGGAGCCAAAAAATATTCGCCACGTTTTCCGAGGCTATTTAATGTTTCGCTAATTCTTCGCATCATGTGAACATAAGGAAAATCATCAAGTTGTACGGTTGGATTTATTCCAAATTGTTCTTTGCATTCTTTTTCACTTAAACTGGCCAAATATTTTCGCGCTTCAGATTTTCCGGAGGCAGGAAGCGCATTTAAAAGTAAAATGTCGATAGATTTTGCTTTTTGTATTTCCTGTCTTTGTTTAACTGTTTTTTTAAAAAAATTAATATTTTTGGAATTTAAGTTTGATAATGTTGCCATGCAAAAAAGCATCAATAATAATTGACTGTTTTTTATGTTCACTAACTTTTCCTTTCTTTTAAAAAATAGATAAAATAGACGTTTTAAGCGGTAATAATATATTTACTTTATGTTTTAAGCAAGGTCTTTTTTTGTGGAGATTGAAATGAAAAATAATAATTTTAAAATCGAATTTTTTGATTATGTTCCAGATGATATTTCTACATTTGCGTATGAAGAATTTAAAAAACACAATATCAAACAAATTGGTTATTTTGGAATTTTTCAATGGTGTTTTGTTGCAAAAGAGGGTGAAAAAATAATTGGCATTGCTACTGGTAAATTAATTTTTGGTGGTTTGCATGTAAAAGATCTTGTTATTGCTTCAGAATTTAGAGGCAAAGGTATTGGCACAATGTTATTGCAAAAAGTTTTAAATTATGGAAAAGAAAATAAATGTAAGTTTGCATATTTGGAAACATTAAGTTTTCAGGCTCTGGATTTTTATAAACGCTTTGGATTTGAAGTTGATTTTGAACGTAAGGGTTATGATGAAGGAATAACTCTGTATTATTTAAGTAAGGAATTATAAACTTTTCTTGTCATCCTGAACTTGATTTACTACTGTCCGAAGTGTTTGAAATGCTTTTGAATAAGCATGTAATTTCCCCTCCCGTTCGCCCTGAGGAGAAATTTTGAAAAAATTTCGTCTCGAAGGGTTTTCCAAATAAAAAATTAAATTTTATAAGGAATATCCTTCGAGACGCTCTCAAACGCTTACGCATTTCGAGCTCCTCAGGACGAACGGATTGGGAGTTAAAATATTCGATTAAAACAATGGTTTTTAAACTTCGGACAGTTATGAACTTGATTCAGGATCTCTATGTGGGATTAATTAAGGCCACGAAAAAAATAAGAGTTTAAAAAAATTAGATTTATATTAAATTAACGAGACCCTGAATCAAGCTTACTACTGTCCGAAGTGTTTGAAATGCTTTTGAATAAACGTAAAATTAATCCTACCCGCTCGTCCTGAGCGAAGTCGAAGGATCACGAGCGGCAAAATTGATTAAGTAAAATTATTGCTATTGTAAAAAAAATGCGATAAAAAAATTACAATTCAATAAATAGTATTCATGATTTTAACGCTCGTAATCCTTCGACCTTGCTCAGGACGAGCGGGTGGACTTAAATGAATGCATAATAGAAACAATGTTTTTCATAACTTCGGACAGTTGTGGTTAGGGACGAAGGTGACTAGCCTCGGGTGAGGCGCGTTTCGCGCCATAACCCGTGGTAAGTAAAATACCAAACATTATCCGCCCCATTTTATGGGGCGATGGGATTCATAAATTTTGTTAATTTTTAATTTCCTGATTTGATTACAAATAAACTTGTCAAAGTAAGTATGCTACAAATAAAATTTGACTAAAAATCAAGAACCGCCTACTTTTGTATTTCTATGTATTAGAGAGTAGGCGGCTTTTTTTCTTACAGCTTAAAATAAAATAAATAAAAATATGCATTTAAATTTATCCTTTATAACGCAAAATTTTTCACAAGTTTCATTTTTAAATTTACCTAAAAATTTAAATCTGGCTGTTGATATTTCAATTGATTCAAGAACAATTAAACCTGGCCAATTTTATCTGGCATTAAAGGGCGAAAATTTTGAAGGGCATCTGTTCATTAATGATGCTCTAAAAAATGGAGCCAGAGGTATAATAATAAATGAAAATCAAAAAAAACATCTTGAAAAAGTTAATAATAAATTTTTAGATGAAATTATTTTTTTGATTGTGGAGGATACACATAAATTTTTATTGGATTTAGCGCATTTATGGCGGCAAAGCTTTGACATTCCGGTTGTTGGTATTACCGGTTCAGTTGGCAAAACAACAACAAAACAAATGCTCGCTAATATTTTAAAAACATCAAATATTAATTCTTTCATTTCTTTTAAAAATCAAAATAATTTAATTGGTCTTCCCTTAAATATTTTGAAATTAACCGATGAATATAAAGTTGCGGTTTTTGAATTGGGAATAAGCCGGCCAGGGGAAATGGAAATTTTGGCTGATATTTTGCGGCCAACGATTTGCATAATTACAAACATCTCTTCGGCGCATGTCTCTGGCCTGGGCAATCTTAAAAAAATTGCTGAAGAAAAATTAAAGATTTTTAAGTTTTTGAAAAATGATCAAATAGGTATTTTGTGGGGGGATCAGAATTTAATAAAAAAATCCTTTAATCATCCGGTTGTTAAATTTGGATTTAAAAAATCAAATCATATTCAGGCCAGAAAAATAAAACTTATTTCAACTGAAGACAAAAAAATACAAGTTTCGTTTGAAATGTTTTTTTATCAACAAAGATTTCAGGTTAATTTAGCCATTGGTCATTCAGGATTTGTAAATAATGCGCTTGCAGCTGCCAGTGTTGCGCATTTTTTGGACATAGATTTAAAAACAATAATAGATTCACTTGAGAGTTATTCCGGTTTTGAGCAACGCTTTGAACAAGTTGAATTAAAAAATAAAAAAGGTTTTTTAATTAATGATTGTTATAATGCATGTCCACAAAGTATGAAAGCTGCAATTCAGGCTTTTGATGAAATTAAAAATAATGGTCCAAAGATTGCAATTTTAGGAGACATGCTTGAATTGGGTAAAAAAAAGCTTTATTGGCACAGGCAGATTGGCCGCCTGATTGCCAAAAGTAAAACCATAACTAATTTAATTTTAGTTGGGCAATGTAGCAAAGTGATTGCGCAAGTTCTTCCTTTTTCAATTAAAGTTGAAGTTGTAAACGATTGGCATGAAGCCAAAAATATTTATTCAAAATTAATAAATCAAAAAAATAATTTAACTTTAGTAAAAGCATCCCATGGAATTGAGCTTTATAAATTGGTTCAGGAATTTATTCAGTAAATTTAAACCCGATTGATTTTTCTTTTCTACCATCTGATTTTATAGAAACGGTAGCAAAAAAAACTAAATCATTATTTTTGTCTCTATATCCAGGAATTTGACAATAAAAGAATGCGCCTTTTTCTAATTCTATGTTTTCTAATTCGTCGGGGGTATACCTTTTTTCGATTAATTCATTAGCTTGCTCGTGAGAAATTTCTTTTACTTGCATATCGGTTACAATCATAAATTTTAAATTTTGTTCTTCAGCTAAACAGTCAGGATTAATTCCAAGAATCCATTCATCAGACAGCTTATCGCTTTGTTCTTTTAATATCGGATAGGCAATCCATTTATAATTTGCATAAGAATAGTCTGACAGATAAGCAAAATAATCAAGCTTCTTGGGTTCAATTATTATTTCTTTTGTTAAGGAATTTGTGTCCGGTAAGGTTTCTCCTGTTGTAAGAGAGTTCTTTCGATTGATTTCATTTTCATCTAGCGCAAAAATATCGCAATTTAAAATTACAGTTAAAATTAATAATAAATTTTTTAAAATTTTCATTATTCCCTCGAATATTGTTTAGTTAAATATTTAATTATCTTTTAATAAATGTAATTAATTTTTAATTGCATTTCAACTGTGTCCATCCTTTTTTAGCAACATTCGCTTAAAAAACAGTAAAGAAACAAGCTTTTTGACTAAAGAGTTTTTCTGGCTGAATAATTTTAGAAATGGTTCATATTTTTTTATTCTATCTTTAAAAATCAATATGTTTTGCCCCTAATTTTTAGTTGCTTGAGTGGTTGTAAAAAAATCTATAAGATTCAAAATATATGTTTTGCTATACGCATTAAGATTCAATCAAAACTTTTGATTAAACAATTTGGGAGCGAGAGGGGAGAGCAATGGAGCAAGAAGTTTTACGGGAAACTTTTGAACAGCAACAAAGTATCATTAGATATCTTTCAGCATTACCACATAAGATTTTACAATTTCATGATCTTGATGGTCTTGCTCAGATGATTTTGCATGAGCTTGCGCACAAGCCGGCATTTAATTTAAAAAGAGCAACATATCTGGTTGATAATCCAGACTTTGATCATTTGATTGGCGTTGCCGGTTTTGAAGAGCAAGAATGTCATTTGCACAAAGTTGATTTGTGGCAAAGTCCTGATTTATTTTCAAATGATATGCAGGAGGCAAATTTTCATAATGATATTAAAAAGTTTCTTAAAAATAGTCTGAAAAAAAATGATATAAATCTAAACAATTCACAAGAGGTTTCTGGGTTGGGGCATTTTTTGGGCATGAAAGAACCGGATTATTTTTCCTGGAATATGAAACATGGTAATCATGGAATTTTGCTTTTTGATAAGGGAGAGCATGATTTGCCAGAATGGAAGCGAGAACTTTTAATGAACGCGGCGGCTCTTTTAAGTTTGTGTAGTATTTTATAATTTTGTAAAAATGATTTTTATATTATCAAAAGATCCATTTTTTTGTCCGGTTAATTTTAAGCAGGGCTCAATTTTTCCATATGATTCAGAAAAAAATCCATTCGATTTTTCAAATTTTATATCTGAATATATTTTCAAAATTTCTTTTTTATCTTTTTTTATTAACCAATAATTTTTTTGCTTTTCCAAAATTATTTTAGGGTGAAATATAAAATTCCATTCAATATCAAGATTTTTATTAAATGAATCATAAATTTCCAGTGTCTCTTTATCTGGATTATGAATTAATTTTCGATAAAGATTATTTGTATGATTTGAAAGAATTATATTATTTTCTCTATGTTCTATTGTTGCAATATCATTCTGTTTTTTCCTTGGTAATTGAAACAAATCTTCGAATTTACTTTGTTTTTTTTCAAAGAACGTATTATGACTTTGATAACTTCTGAAATAATTTCGGGCAAAAGAATTAGCTGTATAAACATATGTTCCTGGATCTACCAGAATTGGTATTCGATCAACACTTAAAGTGATGCTTAATTCATCCTGATGAAAATGACCTGTTGGTTGTTTTTTATTGAATGTTGGATGGCGAAACGTTATGTGACAATTATTTTTTTTAATAATTG
This sequence comes from bacterium, assembly GCA_043818275.1. Lineage (GTDB taxonomy): Bacteria > Babelota > Babeliae > Babelales > JAUWHS01 > JAUWHS01. The sequence goes on from JBDRFY010000030.1 coordinate 10,565, forward strand.
TTAATCCAAAATTAGGATAGTGGGAATAATTTGATCGCTCGAATCCTTCGACTACGCTCAGGACGAGCGGGGGGCAATTTTTTTTTATATCCGTAAAAAATTGTTTTTTTGTTTTATATTTATTTTGAATAAAATTTGGCAAAGAATCCTTTCTTCGCTCGTCCTGCCTGCCCGTCGAAGTGCCGCCGTCTGGCGGTACGAAGACTGGAGCGTAGTCGAATGATAGCGAGCGATCATCTAAGATCCTTCCGCTATCGTTATCTCCAATTTGTACAAAATTACCTGATTGATCGGTGCAATCATTTATAAATCTAATCATTTTGTTAAATTTTTCATAAAAATGTTCAGGTAATTTTATATGATTGTTTTGGCAGAGTATTTTGAGATGCCAAAAAATTTCAGTTACAAATTTGTGATAATTTGTTGATCCTTCGTAACTTGTTCCATCATCCTGAATTTGTTGATCAAATTGTTTTAATAATTTTTTAATAACCCATTTTTGTTTTTTTAAATTTTTAAAAAAAATTGTTAAATAAAAATATCCAATTAAATCAGATAAATAATGATTGTTTGGTTTATCTGATTCTTCAAAGTTGCCTTCAAGATAAATCATGTGTTCATGAAGAGAATTGGTAAATTTTTGCAAAAAATCAGGTGAAATTGTTTTTGAATTTTTAAAAAATTGAAAAGCATAAATCCAATTTATTGCACGAATTGCAACTTCCATCGGACAAGCCCAATTTACGCCGAGCAAAAATGGATTATTATCAATCCAGTTATTTACTTGTTTTTGAAATTCTTGTGCGTTTTTTTCATCGTTTGTTTTGTGATAATCTTGTCCTAAGGAATATAAATTCTGAAATCGAGATTTTTCCCATGGAATTTTTATATCGGGATGGTAATCGAAAATATTATTATTTTTTACTGATTCTATTTTAATATCAGAGAAAAAAAGTAATTTATTTCCCCATGTCTTTGCTGCTTTTACAGTGTTGAAATCTTTTTGCCAACTTAAATCACATTTGTTTTTATTTTTTTGTAGGATTTTTTTTTTGAATTTAAAAAGGAATAACTTTTTTTGAGCTTTATTTTTTATTCTTTTGATTGTTCCAATTGGTCCGAGTTCAATTAATCTATTTAATCTTTTGATAATATTTGTTTTATTCATAATGCCTTTTTAATTAAGTTAAGTTTGATTTTTAATACAAAATAAAGTATTTTTTGATTTTTTTCTAACTCAATTTTAAAACATAGGCTTTTTGGCGTGATTAAAAATTTTTTAAAACTTTTCTTTCTATCATTTTTTTTATTAGGCAATTCTTTTTGTATTCCGCCAAAAAATAAAATTGGAAAATCAGTTGGGCCATGGCCTGCTTCAGAAGAAAAAAATAAGGATGAGGAAAATCGGCTTATTATGGAAAAGCTAAAAGAAATCCTGGAAAAAGAAGAAAAGAGCC
>JBDRFY010000031.1:0-2266 GCA_043818275.1 bacterium
AAATTTTTGCTATAGTGTTTGTTTTGTTTGGGGTTATTGCAACAGCAAAAGACGGAGGTAATTGGATTACAAGAGACGCCCAGTACATAATTAGGTATATTCCAATAAATCAGGAAAATATTGAGAGATTTACTGGCGAAGGAGGAAGAGAAGGAATATTTGGAATGACAGTAGGAGAAGAAAATACAGGAATACAGTTTTTTGGAACAAAATATAATGCATTAATTATTTTTCCAATCCTTGCTTTATTAATTGTATTATACAAATTTTTTATTTTTCCGATAATCAATTATGTATTTAATTTAAAAGAAAAAAAAGAATGGGGCAATCCGGAATACTTCGCTTTTATTCCATTTTATTGGGTTGCAATTACTTTGTTTATGGCATGGAGCAAATTAAAGTTCACTTATGTATTTGGTTTAGGGGTCGCAATAGGTGCGGGTTTAGTTGGATATTATATTTTTGAATTTATGAAATCAAGAACAGGGTTTGAAAAAAAAGTTGTTGGTTTATTTTTAGGTTTTATGTTATTGGTTGGAATTGCTTCAGGAACATTTTTCATGACCCAAAACGCCCCTAACATTGAATATACTTATGGGTGGAAACCTGCATTAAACTGGTTAAAAGAAAACACTCCAGAAGACGCAAAAATGTTTAATTGGTGGGATGAAGGGCACTGGATTACTTTTATGGGAGAAAGAGCAGTAATTGAAGACAACAGGAACTTTGACTTAAACGCAGATATTGATACAGCTAAATTTATTTTAAGTACCGACCAAGAAACAGCATATAAATTAGTTGAAAAATATGGTTCTGATTATCTCATTTTTGGTTCTGATTTACTTGAAAAACAAAATTCAATGGTGGTTTATGCTTATTTAGAGGAACCAGAAAAAAAGAATGCTGAAATAGGAAGATTTTTTGCAGTGGCAATGCCTTGTTCAACAACAACAGATAAACTAACCGGGATAACAACACATAATTGTGGGGGCAATATATTGAGTCCTGAACAGATTAATGCTTTGCCAACAAAATATATTACCCAACCAAACCAGTTGTATAATGAAAGACTACCGATATTTATTTACAGGGAAAAAGACAATTCAATAATTTATATGTTTAATGACGCAGCAAATGAAACAATGATTACAAGAATTTGGTTTGAGGACCCAACAATAACTAAATTTCCAATAGTTTACGAAAACAGAGGGGTAAAAATATTTAAAGTAGTGAAAGGAAATGAGCCAGAACCAGCTGAACTGGCTAATAAAATAGCAGAAGAAGAATGTACTGAAAAAGCAACAGAAATAAAGAAGTTGATAGAAGAACAGAATTATTGTGAAAATGATTTAGATTGTGTTATTGATATTGAAACCAGTTGTCCGTTTGGCTGTTATAATTTGTTTAACAAAAATGCTGGCTTAACTGAAATAAAAGAAAAAATTAATAATTATGATACCCAATGTGAAAAATGTGTTTATGATTGCATGGAACCGCCAACTCAAGAACAATTAAGCTGTGTTGAAAGCAAATGCGTTGTTGGATAATACAGAGATTAATTAATATTTAAACTATTATTGTACCAATTTATTATTTAAAACAAAAAAACTTTTAATTAATCTTATCAAAGTGAAAAAAATGTTTTTTGAATTTATTTCAATGTTTCTGGTTTTTTTAACGAGCTTTTGGGCCACTTTTATTATTACTCCTTTTATAATTAACAGAATGCATTTAAGAAAAATAACCGGAAAAGACATGAATAAATTCAACAAGCCTGATATAGCTGAAATGGGGGGAATAAGTGTAATTTTTGGTTTTAGTGCAGGAATTATTTCATCAATTTTTATTGCGACTTACCTGAAGTTAATTGAAATTAATTTAACAATTTATTTTGCTGTTTTTATGACAGTATTATTAGTTGGTTTTATTGGCTTGGTTGATGATTTAATCGGATGGAGAAAAGGAATAAGACAATGGCAGCATGCATTGTTTCCAGTTTTTGCCGCTTTGCCTTTAATGGCTATTTCTGCAGGAGATACCAATATGTCAATTCCATTTATTGCAATAGTTAATTTAGGAATCTTTTATTCATTAATATTAATTCCTTTAGGGATTACTGGAGCCGCAAATGCATTTAATATGCTTGCCGGAATGAATGGATTAGAAACAGGATTAGGAATACTGATTATTTCAACTATATTGTTTTTTGCTTTAATGTCAGGAAATGTAGAAGTCATCTTTTTCTTAATTGCAATGCTTGGGGCAA
>JBDRFY010000032.1:0-3939 GCA_043818275.1 bacterium
GTTGTTTAATGAGATTAACTGATTGCTGAACAAAACCATAAACTGTATTTTGACCATCTACAGGAATAAATACGCTTCGTGATTTTAATGTTTTTTCCATTTCAGATTTTGCCAAATCTATCTCTTCTTTTGCTTTTTGAGTTTTTTCAACTGCCAACTCAAACTCTTCGGCTTCAACAAACTCGTCAGAACTTTTTTTATCGTAAAGTTCTTTTGAATACTTTTCTGCTTCCTGATAAGCTTTTTCAGCTTCCTGAATTTTTTCCTGATACGGTTTGATAAAATTTTTGCCATTAAATGAAATTTCATCGCCATGCAAATCAATAATTTTTATTGGTTCCTCAGATTCCAAAATTAATTTATTCGCTTTAGGTAAAATATTTTGTCTAACATAAGCCGCAACCAGATTTAACAAATCATTTGCGTCCTGAATGGATAATTCCTGATCTTCGGATAATTTTAATAAATCTTTTGGAGTTGTGATTTTTTCCGCCACAACCTTTTCTTGATCAACGATTTTTTCTTTTTTAGGTTCTTCTGATATTGTTTCAGATTTAGTCGCTTCAGGCTTTGCAATTTCTGGTTCTTTAAATATTTCACCGGAAACTTCTAATGGCTTTTCTTTTTTTTCTTCATCTTTACCTAATAAGGATTCATCCCACGACGTAAATTCTGTAACATCTCCAGCCTCAAGCGCTGCCGCCCCTGCAGTTCCAAGGCCCGCAAGACCAACGCCAGCTGTGCCTAACCCTCCAAGACCAACCACGCCTGTTCCACCAACAGCTGAAGCCTTTTTTGTTTTAAGTAAAGCGGGAAATTTCGACGCTCCAATTTCAACATATTCCAAAGCACTTTTTGGTTCCAAGTAATCAATCCTTTTTCTAATTTTTTCTTCTATCATTGATACGTCTTCCCCTTTTTCTTTTTTAGTTTCGAGATCTTTTAGGTCTTTTTTCAAAGCATTTATAACCTTATTTTTTGTTTCTGATACACGCCCCTTAATTGAACCTTTCTCTAAACTATTTAAATAATCTCTTGCCCTATCTGAAGGATCTAACGTTTTTTTCCCACCAATATCACTGTGCGCTTTATATATTTTTGAACCCTCAATCCATTCTTTTGCTTGCGTAAATCCTATTTTCTTAGGATATATAATTTTTATTCCTAAAATAATCAGCATAAACACGAAAAATCTTTTCATTCTCTTCTCCAAAATTAAATAATTATTAGTAAAATCATTAACAAAAAAATTTAATCTTGGTCAATCAAAATCAATTTGAGGCGGTTTTTTTTACAAGTCCAAATTAAGTTGATTGGTATTAATATAAAAAATTCCCGTAGTTTCATACGGGAATTTATATTTATTAGTATAAATTATTTTTGAAGTTAAGAATTATATTTTTTTAAAGATTCATGTCTTAAATTATTAAAAGAACTAACATTAAAATCAGAAATATTTAAAATTTCAAAAACACTTTTTTTTATATCGTCATAAATAATACCACCATTAAAAGCTTCTTCAAATACACATTCAACTTTTTGTTCTTTGTTTTTAGCATTTAAAAGTTCATCCCATAAACCAAGCCGCGTTAAACCTAATTCATTTGAATTCACATTTTGATAATCCAAATATAATAAACTTGCTATTTCAAAATGAAAAACGGCTGTACCATAACAAAGTGTTTTATTTTTTTCAAAATAAACTTGCCAAAGATTTTTCCTATCATTATTTATAACATCAATCAATGCTCCCCCCATAAGCAAAAATAAACTTGGAACAGTTTTAGAACATGAAGGGGAATTAAAGGCATAAAACAAAGGAGTATTTCCTTTATTATCTTTAACATTAACATTTGCATTAGCTTTAAAAATTAAATATCCAAAAATCTTAGGAATATTTAAATATGAACTGTCATTTCGCTTAATCTCTACAGCTTTGTGTAAAGGAGTTTTTCCTTCACCATCTTGCATATTTATATAAGAAGGATCAAAATTAACACTCTGACACAATTCAATAACTTTAGAATAATTATGTTTTGAAACAGCATCGTGTAATGGGTAATTCTTTTTATATTTTCCACCACCTAAAAACGCTGAAACATTATTATTCAACATAGAAACTGCCAACAAAGCGGCAAGAATTATTTTTTTAAGATTCATCATCTCTCTAACCTCCAATTTTGGTTAAATAAAAAACTAACATAAAAACCTTGCTATAATTGCAACGGAATCTTCCCTTAGATTCCGCATTTATTTCATATATAAAACTTACCATAAGCCTTTATTTATCGCAAAAGGCCGGTTGTCAGAGTAGCAATTTTAGACAAAAATCAAACATTTTTGAAAAAAAGATAGAAAAACAGCGGATTTTTTCATGTATTTTTTCGATTAAAAAATTCTGAGCCCCCAGAAATCAGGAATTAACAGGAATTGTTTTTTCAATAATTTTTTTAGCCAACTCCAAATCTTTATTTGATTGAGTTTTCAACACTTCTTCATTTGCAAATTTTATCCAGGACGCGCCCTGAAGCATTTTTTTTAAATCTTTAAGCAGCTCTGCATCAAAATTTCTGTCTGTTAATAAATAAATAAACTCTTCATCAGTTTTATCTCTGGTATTCCAGTCAAAACGTTTTTGAAAATATTTTTTAATGATGAAAGTTAAATCAAAATAAAAAAGCTTAAAATCTTTTTTGCTGTTCAATTTATCAACGGAAAGTTTATTCAATTCACAAATAGCCCATTGCCATGAAGATTGTTTTTTCCTTTTTCTTCTTAAATAAAAAATTAAAGCTAAAGCAAAAAACAGACATAATAAAACAATAGAAACAATTAACTTAAATTCTATTGTCTTCCAAAAAGGAATATAATAAAAATCATAAATATCATAAAAAACTTTTTGATTTTCCACGATTAAATTTGCCTCCTGATTCTGGATCTAAAAAAATTTACCATCGGCTGAATAAAATCATGTCCAACTGTTAAATCCAATAAGTCAATTTTATATTTATCAAAAAGACCTTTTTGTTCCAATAATCGTATATCCATCAATGTATTTAAGGTTTTATCCTGATTTTTTCTTCGCGTATCAATTGCAAAAATATCACCACTTTCCAAATCTTTAACCTCAATTAATCCAACATCCGGAAAGCTTCTTTCTCTTTCATCTAAAATTCTGACACCAACAAAATCATACTCGCACGCGGCAACTTTTAAAATTTTAAAATAATTTTCAATATCATCAATCCAGTCAGATAAAAAGAAAACAATTGAATTTCGTTTTTTCAAATTAATCAAAAACTTTAAACATTCATTTATGTTTGTTTTGCTTCCTTTAGGATTAATTGAAAAAATATTTTCCAGAATTTTTCCAACCTGCAGTTCTCCCCTTGCCGGCTCAATCCATTTTTCAATTTTGTCCGAAAAAAACAATGCTCCAACTTTATCTTTATTTTCACTTGAAACAAAAGCCAAAATAGACGCAATAGTTGCAACCATATCTTTTTTTAAATCTTTTTTCGAAGAAAAAACAAGGGAGCCTGAAACATCGATAACCAAGATTATGGTTCTTTCTCTTTCTTCAACAAATTGTTTAACCATAATCTTATTCATGCGGGCAGAGCTATTCCAATCGATAAAGCGAACATCATCCCCAATTTGATAATCCCTAATTTTATCAAATTCAAGACCACTACCTTTAAAAGCTGATAAATAATCTCCAGATAAACCTGTCTGAATTAGTTTTTTGGTATATATTTTTATTTTTTTAATCTTTCTTCTAATTTCTTCAGATATCATAATTTATTTTCCGTTCGTTAAACCTGCCGAAAAATTAAATTACCAGAGCCCATTCATAATTTGTTGCAAATTTTCTGGAAACTTAATACTTCCATCCTCTTGCTGATATGTTTCCATTAAGGCAACCATTAATCTTGGTAA
>JBDRFY010000033.1:0-18976 GCA_043818275.1 bacterium
AGATGTTTTAAGGATTACAAAGATATAATGAATTCTGCTACAAAAGCTTGGAAGTCTTTTGTAAGTTCTCCTGGCGCCATCAAACGACTTTGTTCAAGATCATGGGCGACAGTGGCCGCTTAATTATTCAGAATGGTATAATTTTGCGACCTCTACCTTGGTTACCCAAGACAAAGGAGTTGTTCCATATTTATTTGCCTTATCAACTTCGGCTCCTTTTTCCAAAAGAAATTTTACAATATCACAATAACCTTTAAAACAAGCCCTGCTTAAAGCTGTTCCACCTTTTTGATCCTGACAATTTACAAGAAAAAGCCTATCCTCTTTTCCTTTATATTTATTTAATAAAGATTTCATTGATTCTAATAATCCATTGTTCGCAGCGTTCGTAAATTCGTTATAATCTGTATAATCAACCCTCGAAAATAAACAGGCCATTAAGAGTACTTGTAAAAATAAAAATAATTTAAAAATTTTTTTCATGTTAACCCCCAATCAATTAAATATATTCGATAAGAGATACAAAATTTTTTCTGGTTTTTACAAAATTATATTCAGAAGCAGGAAGATAAAACCTGATATAATTTCCACAATTTGAATAATAAAGTAACCCTTGTCCATTTTGCTTAGAATAATAATCCTCATATCCTATTTTTTCACAATCAAATAAACGTTTTTGCTCTTTTTTTAATTCTTCATATGCTAGTTCTGAGATTGAACAAATAGGAAAAGTTTCAATCAATTTATTATCCAAAACATTAATATTTTTATTTGGATCAGTTACATTAATTTTCTTCATATTTCTACCATTAATCTTTCCGTAAATAATAGGGAAAAGAGTAAGAATTGATTCAATTTTTATATCTTCTTTAAGATCTTTTAATTTCGCAATATCACTAAAAGCAACTTTTAATCTCAAGTCACCAATTTTAGAAATTGCAACATTCCTACCAATACATTGATTACTATTATTGAACACATCGTTAACAAATCTATAAAAATTTTCTCTAATACCAGCAATACAAACAGTTGATATCTTATAACCAATAATATTTCCTGTTCGCTCATTTTTAATAACCCAATATCCAAGAAAAGCATTTTGTGATTCATATAAAACTTTAAATGAATCAACTAAATATCTTGAGCCATCTTTTTCAACAACTTCGTCTTTATCATTTGTTAAATATTTATCTCTAAATTCAAAAGAATCACCTTTTCTAACAAATTCATCTTTAAATAAAAAGTGACCACCCTGCACCTTTGTTTTACCATTTTTTATGGTAATCACAGGATCTGAAATATGCTCAAATGAAATTACAACAAGCTCTTTCAACTTCTTAAAATATCTTTCTGAACAAGTTAAACAATTTGCAAGTCTATATGCCGAAGCCAAAAGCGGAAGATATTTATTCGAAATAAATTTTACGCCTGTCTGGCTATCTTGATATAAAACGTTATCATAAATTTTATTAACAATTTTATTGTAAATAGAACACAAAATAAATTGTATTTTTGCAATATCATTTTCATTATGTTTATTTTTAGCTTTATCGAAAAGACTTGTAATCAAACTTAAAATAACGTTAATCCTTCCATACTCATCATGATCATGTAATAACTTATCGATATCAGAATTTATTTGTACCACACTTTTCTGTAACTCTTCAGCAAATTCACAATCATCTATCCCAATCGCATGAGTATTATCAATTCTTAGAAGACTTTCTACTACCGGATTAGCGATAATGTCTCTTAAAATTTGTTTAAAGAACTCTTTTCTATTAATGCAATCTTGTATTTTAACTTTACCGCCTTCTAACTTATGAACACCCTCTTTGCTGATTAATTTTTTATAAATAAGCTCAATCTTATAAAAAGCCAAAATAATAATGTTTAATTCATAATCAGAATTATTAACAGAATTAAGAGCTTTTAAATTTTTTTCAACAACATCTGCAACAGCAAATAAAGGTTTTGTTACAAATGCAACCTTACCATTTTTAGGTCTTAAAAAATTTTTTATAAACAAACCTACGTTAACTTTTTTTCCATCGACAACTAATTCTGATTTAGAATCATTTAAAAATTGTGTTAAATCAGAGGCTTTAAATTCAATTGATCTTTTTCCATTATCCAATTCATGTATCTCAACAAATCTAAGAAAAACATTTATAAAAAATAACGCAGTTTTGTTATCAACCGGTTTAACTACTTTTTTTCCACTTGGAGTATTACCATTAAAAATAAGAGCTTGTTCTTTATCATCAATTGCCAAAAGAGTTCTGACGAGCTTAACCGCTGGACTAGTTGCATTACCATTTCCACCCGCAAATATGATAAAGGGTTCTAAAACAGAATCCAAAACATCTTGAACATAATCATGATTACTTTCTGGAGATTTAGGTGTATCTGGAAATAATACCGAAATAGCTACTCTTTCTACTGGCGAATCCAAATCCAATAGACCTTTTGTTGTATTTGTACTTTTACCTTTTCTTTTCATTCTTTTTTTCGCAGGACTTGTTTCATTAAATTCAGTTATTGGTGTAATTTTAAAACTTTCTTCAGGAGAATGTGGTGGAGTTACGTTAAAAAATCCTTCCTTTTTATCATTAAATAAATTTTGATCTGGTTTAGGCAAATTTGTAGGTTGTTCAGTAATTCTAGGATTTGATCCCGGAAACATTGAAAATAAATTAGAAATAGTAAAAATTTGAGTAATTAAAATTAAAGAATAAATAAACTTTTTCATCATAACCCCCATAAATTTAACAATTTTTTATTGCTCTAACATATTCTCTCAAATAACACAAGTTATATAATCGTATTTGTTCAGTATAAAAATCTTCCAACTTGGATGTCTCAATTTCAGAAGAATCGTAATTCTTAATAGCTACAGAGTTAATTTCGCCATCTAGCTTTTCAATAAGTTCTCCCTGCTTTTCTTTTTGCAATAAAAAATTAATCAACTTAAATAAATTTTTATGATCTTCTTGTAAAAGCAACCATTCAAAAACATCGCTACCAAAAGAGTCTTCTTGATAAATATTTATATGATCTAAACAATTTAAAAATTTCTCAAACAATAAATCAAAATCTTCTTGATTAAATAAATTAAGTTTCTTTTTTCTAGCATTTGGATGCATTCTCGTTAACCAATTTCTAGCATTTGGATGCATTCTCGTTAACCAAAGAAAACAGTTTCTTTTTTTATGCGTTGAAACAACACTAAAAACATAAAAATACTGCCCCGTTTCAATTAAATGATTCAAAACAATAAGGACTGCATCTTTGTTTCCACATTCAATCGTATTCATCAAAATAGAATGATTTTCGTTATTACATATTGTAGATTTAGCCCCATGGTTCAAAAGAAATGTAATAACTTCAACATGACCAAAAGAACAAGCCCACATCAAAGGAGTAGACCCATTTTTATCCAAGGAATCTAAGCTTTTTATTTTATTAACTAATAACTTAACAATATTAAGGTTGCCATTACCTGCAGCTATATGTAATGCGGTAGCCTCACTATTATTCTTCAAATCCGGGTCAGCACCTAATTCTAAAAGTTTTTCAACGTTGTCTTTTTCTCCTCTTTTAGTTGAGCTCATCAAAATAGTCCAACCTGATTTTATTTGTTTATTTAAAAGGTTTTCGATAGTTGAACAACCTTCTAAAATATCTTGAAATTGTAATAAAGGACCTAGTCCTTTAAGTGAATTTAATTTATCTAATGCTCCACTAAGCGCTTGACCACTTAATTGAATTAATGGCCTAATAGGCAACTTAACAGTTTTAACTGAAAATAAATTAGAAATAGTAAAAATTTGAGTAATTAAAATTAAAGAATAAATAAACTTTTTCATCATAACCCCCATAAATTAATAACCTATTTAAGTACTTTTTAAGCATAACAATAGTGACAGATAGTGCAAATGGATAGGCTATGACAAAAATTTAACAGACAAAAAGAAATATTTTTTTGATTAAAAAACTAAGATTTTTGATATTTTTCGCGCAATTTTAGCAATTTATCACGTAATTCTATTGCTAACTCAAAATTAAGATTTTCGGCTGCAAGTTGCATTTCTCGTTCAATTTGAGGGATTAATGTTTCCAATTCGTTAGGTTTTATTTTTTCAACCTTTGCCTTGAATTTAGAAGCTGATGCAATGTTTTGCTGTAATTTACCAATACCTTTTCCAATATCACGCTTAACCGTTTTGGCCTCAATTCCATGTTTTTTATTAAAATCTGACTGTAATTTACGTCTTCTTTCAGTTTCATAAATAGCATCCTGCATAGATTTGGTCATTTTATCAGCATAAAAAATAACTTTACTTTCCGTATTTCGGGCCGCTCGCCCAATTGTCTGAATTAAAGATCTGCTATTTCTTAAAAAACCTTCGATATCAGCATCCAAAATTGCAACTAATGCAACTTCGGGTAAATCAAGCCCTTCACGCAATAAATTAATTCCAACAAGGCAATCAAAAACTCCTGTCCTTAATTTATATAAAAGCTCTGTTCTTTGCGGTGTTTTAATATCGGCATGCATGTAACAAACCTTAATTTTTTTATTTTCTAAATATTGAGCTAAATCCTCCGCAGATCGTTTGGTCAATACAGTAACAAGTGTTCGAAATCCTTTTTCTGTAGTTTTTTTTATTTCAGCAATTAAATGCTCAAGTTGTCCAACTCTACTTACAACCTCAACTTTTGGGTCGGTAATTCCTGTTGGGCGAACTATTTGCTCAGCCAACTGTTTTGAATTCTTAATTTCATAATCCCGTGGTGTTGCAGAAACAAAAATTGCATCCTTAAAATAGTTTTCAATTTCAGAAAATTTTAATGGGCGATTATCGTAAGCTGAAGGAAGTCTGAATCCAAAATCAATTAATGATTTTTTTCTGGATTTGTCTCCTTTATACATCCCTTCAAGTTGGGGAATTGCAATGTGAGATTCATCGATAATTAATAAAAAATCATCCCCAAAGAAATCAAATAAACAATAAGGAGCCATGCCCGGTTTTCTGCCATCAAAATATCGTGAATAATTTTCAATACCGGTACAATAACCGGTTTCTTGTAACATTTCTATATCATGATTAATTCGGGTTTTTAATCTTTCCCGGTAAAGAGGATTTGTTATTCTTGCTGATTCTATTTCCAAATCTTTTTTAATAAGGTCAATTGCAGCATCTTTCTTTTCCTGAGTTGTTACAAAATGTTTTGCCGGAAAAATTAAAACATCTTCCAAAGTTTTTAATACTCTATTTTCATTTTTATCAACAAGCTCAATTGTATCTATCTCATCACCAAAAAGCTCAATTCTTAAATTATCATGCATGTACGGTAAATTTATTGTAATACTACTTCCCACAACTCGAAAACATCCTGATTTTAAATCAACATCATTTCTGCTGTACTGAATAAAAATAATATCTTGCAAAAGCTTTTTTCGTGAGATTTTTTGTCCTGTTTTTAATTTTAAAGTTAAATTTCGATAATCAAAAGGATTACCCAAAGAATAAATAGCAGAAACTGAAGCAATAATAATTGTATCTTTTCTATTTATAATTGAAGCGGTCGCCTCTACTCTCAATCTTTCAATTTCGGTATTTACCTTTGTCTCTTTTGGAATATAAATATCCTGAGCAGGAAGGTATGATTCAGGTTGGTAATAGTCGTAATAACTTACAAAATAACAAACCTTATTTTCAGGAAAAAACAAAGAAAACTCTTCATAAAGTTGAGCCGCCAAAGTTTTATTTGGACTCAAAATTATGACCGGTTTATCCTGCTGAGCAATAACATTGGCCAACGTATAAGTTTTACCCGAACCTGTAACACCAAGGAGCACCGATTTTCCAGGTCTACCCTTAATCAATTTTTTTATTGCCTCCGGCTGATCGCCAGATGGCTTGAACGGAGATTTAAGTTTAAAAAGGCTGCTTTTTGTATTCATACAGCCAGAATACAGGAAAATAAAAGCTTATTCAAAAGGGGGAAAGGGATTCTTAATCATTTCCAATTGGGAAATCAAGGCGAACAGAGAGAAGAACCAGAACTATTAGATGATCCAGAACTTAAATACGAAGAGGCTGAAGAATTGCTCGAAGTACGTCTGTGTTCATCTTTAAAAACATGATTAACTAAACTTTTTTTTAAAACCATTTTTATATCCGTGTGATAAATTTTATTTATAAAATTAAGACACTTTTCTTTACCACAACAATACAATTTCATAATATTTTCGTTTAATTCCAAACTACCGGCTTCAGAGCCCATGTATCCACTGTCTGTTCTATTTATTAATTTATGTTTTTTAGTTTTAATGTTTTCAACAATTAAATACCAGTTTATTTTCTTATCTTTAACAAATTTTTCATAAAACTTAGTGCCTATTGCTTCATCAATTTTCCATAAAAACTTTAATTCTTCTGCATTAAAAGAATTTAAAATTAGATATATAAAATAGTAATCAAAATCATAGATATCATTATTAAGATTAAGAAAATCATAAGCTAAAAAATATTGTCTAATCATATATCTATAATATTTCAACTTATCTTTATTCGATGTTTCTATCAAATCATCGTAATAAGCAGATACAAAACATTTTGTCTGATGAATAAAACCAAGCAACTGATTATCTTCCCATTCTTCTTTCAATAAAAAAATTTCTAACAACCACAAAAAATATTCTTTTTGCTTTTCAGTCATACCTTTTTTCAATGCACCATCAATTAATTTTTTAATTTTTAAAATGATTATACTTTTCATGGAAAAAGTAATATCTGAAAGAACTTTAATAACTTGATGTAAATTTTCATAATATTGTTCAACTTCAAGAAAATTTGAAAGTTGCAATAAAAGATCAAAATTATCAAAGCCTGTTTTTATAACATCCATTGCTTTTTTATATGCTATTTCACTTTCTGCTTTTGGAAATTGAGAAAAAATAGAATTATAAAATGCTAAATTTGTCAGGGTAAAAAGGATAGAAGCTTTTAAATAATTATTCATCTCTCCCCCCTCCCGAATCAGCCCAAAACAGAAATTAACATCAAGGCTTAGCCTTAATAATCCTACAAAAAAAATGCTTTGAAAGTAAAGAATCTAGATTATAAGATTAATTATCTGATCAATCATGCTATCAAGTTGTAACTCTTCTTCAGATGTAAAATTTGATAAAACATAATTTGAGACATCTTCTTTTTTTTCCGGACGACCAATACCAAACTGAAGCCGCCAGAAATCAGAACCCAACATTCCAATTATTGACCGTAAGCCGTTATGTCCTTTTGCGCTTCCCCCAAATTTTAGATTAATTTTGCCAAAAGGTTTTTCCAGTTCATCATGAATAACCAAAATTTCTTCCGGCTTGATTCCTTTTTTTAAAAGAAAAGGTAGAACTCGGCCTGAAGCGTTCATAAATGTTGTTGATTTTACAAGAATTATTTTTATACCATTCGAGACGCTCTGCTTCTCAGGGAGAACGGAAGATAAAATTTGAACATCGCAATATTGTAAGTCATCGCGATCCTGCCAAGAACCATTAAATTTATCCGCTAACGCATCAATAACTCTAAATCCAATGGTGTGGCGATTTTTTGAATATTTAGATCCAGGATTTCCCAGACCGACAATTGCTTTTATATTTTTTAATTCAAAATCATTCATTCCAATACTTCTTTTATGTGTTTTTTTTCAATATCTAAAGACCTACTTTGTCATCCAACAGTATTAACTTAAACAATATTTTAAGCCTACTTTGTCATCCTGCATGTCAGCCATAGTTTTAACGAAGGCTGGAATTTATTTCAGGATCCACATACTGCTAAGCTTAAAAGACTTTTTAAAATTTATTTTCAAACAAATATTAAATCAAACAAAAACTTAAACATCGATCCTGAAACAAGCTCCAGCCTTCGTTAAAACTATGGCTGACATGCAGGATGACAAAACGTAGAAAAATTATTCATAACTTCTTAAAATAACTTTCCAAAAACTTATCTACAGATACAATAAAAAACTTTTTACTCAAAGAATTTCTATCAATTAAAATTGTATCTGTTATAAAAACACGATCAAACAAACTAGTATCAATTCTTTTAACGGCCCCCGGAGATAAAACTGCGTGTGTAAAACAACCAATAACTTTTTTCGCACCATTTTTTAAAATTAACTCACAAGCTTTTATCGCAGTTTTTCCCGTATCAATAATATCATCAACCATAATTACAATTTTATCTTTAACATCCCCATCTAAATTCATAGCTACTGGAGAATCTGGTGCAACACGAGTTTTTTCAACAAACGCAAGCTTTGAACCAAAATTATCCGACAATTTCTGATTTCTTAATTTTGCTCCTTTATCCGGAGCAACAAAACAAACTTTAGAAAAATCATTTTCAATTAAACTTGTAAAAACATCTGATTTTAAAAACTCAAACCAAAACGGTGAAAAATCTATATTTTCAATTTCTAAATCTAAATCTTTTATAATTTCAGTATTGTGCATCTCACATGTAATAAGTTTGTTAATACCCGCGGTTTTTAAAAATTTTGAAACTAAATCAATAGATCCTAAATCCTTTGAGTCCCGATCCCTCGATAAACTCTGGACTAGAATCAGGCTCATTTTATCCTGACGTGAATATGGTAAGTAAGGCAAAAAGGCAACAATATTTTCTGCACCTATTTTTTTTAATAAATTAATTAAAAACAAAAAATTAAACATCTGGTTATTAATTGAACTAAAACCGATCGTTGAAAAATAAAATTGATTTAAAACAAAAAGATTTTTTAATTTTTCCAGTTTTGCTACATCATTTAAATTTATATAAGTTTCTGAATCAGCAAAATGATTAACTTCAATATCATGAAGATGATGACCAAGAGAATGCGCAAGTTTTTGCGCCAGAACAGAATTGTTATTTGCAATGAATTCAAAATTATTCATTTTCAACCAAACAATTTAGACCAAAAAGATTTTTTCTCATTTTTTTTATCTAAAAAAATTTTTGCCTGTTTTGCAATATCAATAATTTCAGGTAAACGCATAGTTGCAACCATCAAGCGTTTCCATTTAGAAAAAGGTATGGCAGGAATGCCTGCAACAGTTTCTCCATCTTTAATATCTTTCATAACCGCACTTTTAGAAACTATTTTTGCGCCATTACCAATTGTCACATGATCCTTTATAGCAACTTGCCCACCAATTTGACAACCAAAACCTATTTTTACAGTTCCACCAATTACTGTTTGAGCCAAAATCGCAGTGTGATTTCCAACATAAACATTGTGAGCAATGTGAACCATGTTATCAATTTTCACGCCATCACCAATAAAAGTTTCATCAAATGATGCTCTATCAACAGTTGCATTCGCGCCAATTTCCACGTTTTGACCGATTCTTACAATTCCAATTTGTGGAATTTTACGTAACCCTAGCTGTCCAACTTCGTAACCAAAACCATCAGAACCAATTACCGCGCCACTATAAATTTGAGTATTATCTCCAATAACACAATCATGCAAAATTCTGCACCCAGGATTTAATTTTACATTTTTACCAAGATAAACTTTTTTTCCAATGTATGTATTCGCGCCAATGTAAGAATTTTTTCCAATAAATGTTCCATCTTCAATAACAACATTCGCGCAAATGGTAACATTTTCTTCAAGTTTTGCGGTAACCCCAATAATTGCGGTTTTATGAACACCTGTTATAAATTTTTCGTTCTGAATATAATCAACAATTTTTTGAAAAGCGTATAAAGGATCTTTTACAATTAAATAATTTTTGCCTTCAATAATTGGGCGTGATGCCAAAATTAATCCCGCATTACTTTTTTGAATTAGTTCCAATGGAAATTTATCAAAAACAGAATTTTGGCCGCGATCAATAAAAAAAGCTAAATCATTTTGCTTGGCGGTTTCAAATGACTTTATGTTTTCAATTAAAAAAGAAGAATCGAGGGATGTTTGTCCCTCGACTAATTTTATAATTTCACCAACTGTTAAATTTATTTGCACAATTTACTCTTTTTTTTATCTCACTGAAGGAATTACGCCGTTTTTACCTTTTTCGTTTCACTTTTTTCAACTGTTACATTAGTTGTTTCTTCTTCGTATTTCTGATCAACAGCTTTCAACATTTCTTTTGTTTTATCAATGGAATTATTAACGAACAACACTCCTGGAGTATTTTTATCAATCATTAATCCCCAGTCATTTTTCTTGAAAACTTCGTTTGCAACTTTCATTTGTTTATCACGCAACGCAAATTGTTGTCTTTGAACTTTGTTTTTCAAACTTTCTTCCCGATCCTGCAATGTTCTTTCCGCTGTTTTTTTCATTTTCATTAATTCTTCTTCTTTTTCCAGTCGGGCTTCTCTGCTCAAAACTTTAGCTTGTTTATCCAATTTTTCTTTTAATTCCAATAATTTATCTTGTTCTGCTTTAACCTGGGATCTAAAGGATTCAACCTCTTTTTGAAACAGACCTGCAAGTAATTGACCTTCCTTGGATTCTTCCATTAAACGAAGACTATCAATAGACACTAATTTACTTGAATCTGCATAAGAACTAACAACAGTAAGTAACAAAACTGCGCCTAAAACTTTTTTCATATTAAAACCTTTTCTAAAAAATGAATTAAACATATTATTCAAACTTATCAATAAGAAAATATCGTATCGTTTTTTGAAAAAATATCAATAATTAATCTTTAATCTAATTTGTTCAAAACTTCTTTCACTTTATCAACTACACCTTCAAACACTTCTTCTGTTTCCTCTCCTTCAATAAAAAACCCTCCAACGGAGCCTCTGCCTCCACCACCCAAGTTATCTGCAATTCTTGAAGCTTCATCTCCTGTAGAACGCAAAGAAACATTAAATCCTGATTTTCTATCTTTCCAAATTTTACCTTCAGGCACATAAAAAATAAATGCCCTAAGTCTTACATCATCCATTTCTAATTCACTAAATTTTTTCAATACTCTTGTCCAGGTATTTATTGGATGCCAACCTTCAGTAATCGTATCAAAAGACATGTAAATATATGCTAAATTAACGTCAATATTCAGGGTTTCCTGTAATTCATTCCAAAAAGCTACTTCTTCATTCGTCGATAAAGACATCATTTCTTGATAATCTTTTTTTAGGTCAGAAATTTCTTCATCTGATAAAACTTGTAATTCTTTGAGCTTTGACAAAGCTTTATTAGCATCGTCTTTCAACTTACCTCTTTCTCCACCTTGAGTGTCACACAAAATTCCAAACGCTAAATAGTTTGCAATTTCATTTGTAATAAATGCAGGATTCATAATTTTTAAAACATCAATTAAAACCTCGCAAGTAGCTGCAGCATCAGTATCAACTAAATTAATTTCACCAAACTTATCAACAACATTATGATGATCAACTTTAATTAATGGCACATCATCAAAATTCTCACACCAGTAAAGATTTTCCTTTTTTGCCTCATCAAGGGCAATTAATAAATCAGGTTTTTGATTATGTTGTCCTACCAATAAATTGTCTGGTTTAAATTTTAATTTAGGATCAATTATTCCATTATGAATCACCTCTACATTTTTTCCCTGAGAAATCAAAACCTTAGACAATGCTGCTGCAGATGATAATGCATCACCATCCGGAGAACCAATTAATATTGTAATATTTGTGCTTAAAGTAAGCGCTAAATTAACATCAGATAAATCTTCTGACATATATACTTTTTTGCAACTAACATTTCCGGAAAAAAGAAAAGAAAGACAAAGAACAAATGAAGACAAAAAATTTTTAAAAGCAAACATCACAAATCTCCTGTAAAAAGTACTTATTTTTCAGTTATAATTTTTTTAACCATTGATAACACCTCATTAAAACTGTTCTTTTCATAAATAACAAAAAACTTAAATCCATTTGGGGAAGAAAACAAATAAAAATACTTGGCATTTTTTTTACTTTGCTCATAAATAAGCACCTTTGTATTTACATTTAGAACTTTCAAACAAGACATCTCTTGCAATAACTTTTTAAAATAAAAATCTGAATGCCATTTTTCAGGAAAACTATCGTCTCTTAAACAAATAAATGCTGTTCTACCAATAACCTCTAAATTAGCTCTTAAAAACTCTTCCATGTTTTGAGTTTCATCAACTTGTCCAGAATAAACATTTCCTAAAAATAAAAATGAAAGAAAAAGAATCAATGAATATAAAATTTTTTTCAAAACAAACATCACAAATCTCCAATAAAAAAATAAACATTTAACAACGAAACAACTCTTCGACTACGCTCAGGATGAACGGCGTGGGTCAATTTTTCAATGAAAAACAACTATTTAATAATGATGCAAAAATTACACAGAAAAATTAAAAAGTAAATTGAAATCAAAAAATTTCTTCTATCGTTTTTTCAATTTTTTTCGCATCAACAAAATGTCCCATCGCACCATAAAAAACATCGTCATATTCCCTAGTTTGAATAACAACCGGCATCGGAACAGCATGGCCTAAAAGTAACGCCTGTTTTTTGGAATCCAACGTTGCAAGAATTGAACGGAGACCTGTAGCATTACTTGCTCCTGTAAGAACAGCCTGAATATCTTTTTCATCATTAAGTTGCGCGATAATTTTTGTTCCAATTTGAGAAATTATTTCCTGATCAATTCCAGATGGTCTTTGATCAACAATCAAAAGAGAAACAAAATATTTCCTCATTTCACGCGCAATTGTTCCAAAAATTGTCTGACTGGCCGCCTGTGGATTTAAAAATTTATGCGCTTCTTCAATTGTTATCATTAAATGTTTTGGTTGGTCTTGCGCTTCTTGTGTAGATAAAAATTTTTCAGTCTGGGCGACATAAGCTTTATGAATTTTGCGTGTAATAATATTTGAAACTAAAAGATAACAAAGTAATGAATTTTGATTACCAAATTCCAGAACAACATGTTTTCCGTGTTCTAAATTATCTATTAAATCATCAATTACCGATTTTTCTCTTCTTGTTTTTTGCAAAAAAGGAAAACGTTCCAATCTTTTTAATTTACGATAAAGAGCGCCAACTGATTCTGTGTGCGCGCCAATTTCATCCGCAAATTCTTTTATCGTTCCATCCTGTTCAAGCAATACTTTTAACCAGTCTTTTTTGTATTTATTGTAAATTAAATATGCCGCTTCAAGAGCTGTGGAATGTAAATTAAGTTCGTTTTGCAAAGTTAATACATCTTCAACATTTATATCCTGAAAACTTAACACAACTTCAACATCCGCACTTCCACCACGTTTTCTTGTTGAATAAGGATCAAGTGAAAAAATCATAACATCACTGGGAAATAAAGTTTTCAGTCCCTTTACAAAACTTTGCCCCTCGCCTTCTTTTCTAGCCTGAAAACCATATTCAGAATGCATATCAAAAATTAAATTTACGGCTTTACCACTTTTAACCAGACCGGCTAAAATCAGTCGCGTTATAAAAGTTTTACCTGTTCCGGTTTTTCCAAAAATTCCGTTACTTCGTTCAATAAAAGAATTTAAATTCAGACAAACCGGAGTTTGCATATCGATAGGAACACCAATGTTGAAAAATTTTTCCTGCTTTTCATCACCAAAAATTAAAGAAACATCTTTTGCGCTTGCTTCAAAAACATCCGCAAAATGTTCTGGTATTGTTTTTACAGGCATGTGATTATTTTTTTCATCAAGCATCAACATCGGACGCAACTTTACAAGAGCAAAAATATCACGTTTTTTCAGCACGGAAGTTAAAAGAATTTCATTTTCTTCGGGAGGAAATAAAAGAATGTCGGGATTTGTTACTTGTAATTCAATGTCTGTGATTAAAGAAAAAAATTTATGTTTTTTCCCAACAACTGTTACAAATTTTCCTGTTTTAATTTCTTCTAATGGATATTCAGAATCAAGACGCATTACTAGGCCATCAACAAGAGAACCAGAAACAATGTGCCCTATTTTTTTATTCTTCACTCACCCTTCTCTCGCAACCTCTATTTTATTTTTATATAACCCTTGTCGTAAGACATCTCAATTTTTGTTTTAAATTCCGCGCAAAGAGGTTTCATTATATCAAAAATTTTATTTATCTCATTTTCAGGAATTCTGTTTACCTGCATATTTGAAATTAACAATGGAATTAATTCAATTTCTTTTGGACCATTTTTATCAATTTTTATGTTAAACAAAAACGTCCAGTCATTTCTTAAATCTTCGTAAACGGCATAATCATCTACAAAATCTCCGGCGCTATACATGATAACTTTACCTTTATAAATCTCTATGCCCTGAAAAAAATGCGCGCTGTGTCCATGAATGATATCAACACCGCAATCAATAATTTTATGAGCAAAATTTACAAACTCCTGAGTTGGACGAATAATTTTATTTGGTCCCCAATGAATAGAAACAACTACAACATCAACTTCATTTTTAAGTTCATTTACATCTTTTTTTATTTTTTCAATGTCCCCTACTTCGATAAAATTTGTTCCCGGTTTATTTTGCGTGGCCAACCAGTCAGGTTCATTATCTGTGTAACCCAAAACACCAATTTTTATTCCTTCCTTTTCAATGACCGCAGGCTTTCTTGCCAACTCAATATCTTCACCCGCACCCGCATGCAAAATATTATTTTCATCAAGAACTTTTATTGTCTCAGATAAACCTTGCGCAGAAAAATCCAGAATATGATTATTCGCCAAATTTACAATTTCAATATTTCCAATTTTTAAAACTTCAACGTTATCCGGATCGGATTTAAAATTAAAAACTTTCGGTATAGCTTTTTGACTTCTTGTAAACGTTGTTTCAAGATTTACAATATTAAAATTATTTTTTTGCAATAACGACAACATATTTCCCCAGGGATATTTATAATCTGTCTGACTTATCTGTTCATTAACAAGCCTTCCCAACATCGCATCCCCACCAAAACCAATTGTGATCACCTTATTTTTCTCCTTTTTTTGATTACATGAAAATAATAGTGGTAAAAATATTAAGAAAATGATTTGAAAAATTTTGATCTTCACCAATTCTCCTTTTTTATCTTATATTTTGCCACGCTGAACTAGTCGAAAAAAACTTGTTTCAGTATCTAATTAAACAATTAACTTTACCCCCAACGAGGAAACAATAACTTATGTTTTTCTAAAGCCTCTTCTACTCTTTTGTCATCAATGCACAACCACCCACCCAAAGAGTCACGCAAATAACAAAATATATTAACTGATCCTTTCTCAATCGCGCAAACTAACAATTTGCACATTAAAAATTTCTGTTCATCATTTAAGTACGATGGATAAACATTTTTAGGCATATCAAAATCGTCATATTCTTTTAAAAAATCGCTTACGTTATTGTTTTTTATTTTTTCAATTACTTTAACATCAAGTTCTATACTGTCTAAATTAAAAGCCGACAATGGCCCGCAATAAGAATAATTATTCAACGAAAATAAAAAAGTTAAAAATATAATCAAATAGAATTTCATATCGCAAACTCCCAAAAATTTTACAACCAAACTTCAGCCAAAACATACTACCTGCTTTTAATTTTATTTGAAGCATTTTTCGCAATTTTCCTGAATTCAGTCTTATTTAGAATAATTTTAAACATAGATCAGAAAAAATTAATTCAAATGGATAATTTAACTAACAATAAACAGATAAAACTATTAATACTATTGCTATCCCACTTAAATATGGTATATTCAGCTTGTTGATGTTTTTTATAAGGAAGTTTGAATGCTAATAATTGGTTCTTTGGGGTGAGCTCTTTAGTAAATCTTTATTAAATTCTTAGATTTATCTATTACTTAATTCCACTGAAAAATGATTGGGCTTTGAATTTCTTTATAGAGCTGTAAATGTTTTACGGCTAGTTTTTTTTATAACGTTAGAGGATAGGATGAAAATCTACGTTGGAAATTTGTCATATGATGCGACAGAAGATGATTTGAAACAAGCTTTTGAAGCATATGGTGAAGTTACTTCTGTTAACATAATTAAAGACAAATTCAGTGGTGACTCAAAAGGTTTTGGATTTGTTGAAATGGGCACCCAGGAAGAAGGTCAAGCTGCAATTGAAGGTTTAAATGGCCAAGAAATAAAAGGCCGTAATCTTAAAGTAAATGAAGCAAGACCTCGTGAAGATCGTCCAAGAAGCGGCGGATTCGGCGGAAATCGTGGCGGCGGAAGTCGTGGCGGATTCGGCGGTAGCCGTGGCGGTAATGGCGGTGGATTCAGCAGAGGTCCAAGAAGATAAAACTTCTTGAACTTAAAAAATAAGGCGCGTTTTAATAACGCGCCTTATTTTTTTATTCATGCAAAATCACAGTTGTAAAAACATAATCACTTTCATGAGAAATTGAAACGTCTACAAAAATTTCGGGTAATTTATCTTCAATCTTTTGTTCGAATGATTTCCAGTCAACTTTCAATGTCGGCACGTCCCAGGTTGTTTTTGTAAATTCAATTAATTTACATGCAAACATAAACGAAAATTCATTTTTTGTTTTGTTCGATTTAACTAAAAAAGAACTGAACGCTTTAAAAAATGATTCTTTAACAGAAAAGCAAACGGCCAATCGCTGTAAAATTAAATTTTGATCAGAAAAACAATATTGCAATTCTTGTTCAGAATAAATTTTAAGTAATCGATTTTTTGAAAAATTTGGCCAATCTTTAAATCGATCAACCTTTGCAATATCACATCCAATTGTAAAAAACACTATCAAACCTCATAATTATTTAAATCAATTTGAAAAATTCTATCATACACAAAAAAAGGCCAACCTTAAATTCGGTTGACCTTTTAATTTGTTTAAAGTTTATGTTGATTTAGTAAACAAAACTAACTACGTATTTTCCAGTGCTAACTACAGACCCAATTCCTAAACCTTTAATAAAGTTACTTAATCCAAATCTAGCTGCATCTATTCCATAAACATAAATAGCGGTAAATGGATTATTAAAAATAGAACTCAATACACCAGTTATTAAACCAGCTTTGAATTTCAACATTATTGAATTAACAAGGAAACCCATAAACATAGCAAATTCTTTTAATGTATCGGCATTTTGCTCTAAACCTATTTTTGCATAAATAGATATGACACCTAATAAAGCAAATGTATTTTTAAAGAATGGCAAGAATAAGTATCCCAATGTTGAGTCAACAATAGTATGACCAAAAACAGCTGTACTCGCACCATAAACTTGACCAGCAAGAAATACGTAAACTATAAGCATTCTAATAGAAAAAACTTCGTTATTTTTATTGGCAGCAAAAACCATAAAATCTTTAATTTTATTTAATGCAACTTTTGCAGATTTTTGAGAACCAATTTTAACTTTAGCCAAAACTTTCATTAATTTTTCATATTTAGTCAAAACTTCTTCTATATCTTTTTTATCGGATTCAGAAACTTTACCTGATTTTTCTTGCAATGATTTAATTACTTCATCATATCTTGTTAAAATTTGGGATAATTTTTCTTTATCTTGTTCTAATTGTTGTACTAAATTTTGAGATTTTTCTGTATCAGATCCATCTGCCCTAACAAATGAAACATTACTGGTTAAAACCAAGGAAAAAAGAAAAAACGCTGACAGTAATTTTTTCATGGAAAACCCCCATTAAAAATAGATATTAAACTAACTTACATCTTGATTTTATGGGATATAATTTAGTTTTTCAAAAGGGGAATAGCATAATTCGCTTATTTTTTGCGTTTTTTTGAAATTAAATGATTTTTTTGATTCAAAGAGAAAATATTTTGTCACTGATAATTAAATGATTTATTATATCGAAACTCTTTTAAGGCAAATCCAAAGTATCATACAAAATAAATTCCCCTAACTAATGTCAGGGGAATAAAACACATTACAAATCTTAATTATTTTCAATTACTTTTTACTTGTACAACAACATTACTTATTTCAGCATTTAGTCTTCGACATAAAGGACATGAATTATTTCGCTTAAGCCAATCATGAATGCAATTTCCACCACAAAAAATATGTCCACAATTTAGCCGACAAACATTTTCACCATCTTGAAATTCATTGAAGCAAATAGTACATGCATCACCTTTATCAACTTCAACTAAATTAACTGTTTCGTTTTCAATAACAACGTCTTTTACAATATTTTTAGGTTTATTAATATTTGAATTTAAAACAGGAAGCTTTTCCCTACCAAGAGAAAGAAGATATGTTATTTCGTTAACAACGGCGGTATAAAAAGAATCCTCTCTAATTTCTTCCTCACAACCAAACTTAGGCTCCCAATTTGCAGGCAAAGCAGTCAAAACATTTTTTTTAAAAAAAATAAGAGGAGTTCTATTATATTTATCCTGAATAAAAGGATTTGCTCCTTGAGTTAAAAGAAATAAATTTCGACGGCCTAAAGGCCGTGGTTTTTTAACGGAAAACTATTTTATTGATCTTTGATATATTTTTGTATTGCAGCCTCATTTATCTTTCCAACCGTTTCGGCAAAATATCCATCGGCCCAAAAACTATCCCCCCACAAAAATTCTTTTAATTCAGAAAATTCCTTTCTAAGAATCTTACTGCTGCCACCTTTCAAATATTGCACAACCTTACTCAAACTCATATCTGGCTTTATTTGTACCAGTATATGAATATGATCAAATTGAATATTTAACTCTTCTATCTTCCAAGAATTCAATTCTGCACATTCATACAGAAGTTCTTCTAATCTTATTGCAAGGCTTCCATTTAAAATTCTTTTTCGGTATTTTGGAACCCAAACTAAATGATATTTTAATTTATGTTTTGTATGTGCCCCTGTCCAATACATCATAGCTGCAATATACTAAAATATCTCGAAGCTAACAAATTGGGTTTATTCAGATGAGCTTTCATCCCCAGGCTTTAAAGCCATGGGGTTTTCAGCTCATGTTAAATAAAA
>JBDRFY010000034.1:0-7474 GCA_043818275.1 bacterium
AGATGTTTTAAGGATTACAAAGATATAATGAATTCTGCTACAAAAGCTTGGAAGTCTTTTGTAAGTTCTCCTGGCGCCATCAAACGACTTTGTTCAAGATCATGGGCGACAGTGGCCGCTTAATTATTCAGAATGGTATAAAACCACAAAATGAAACATTATTTTATTCATTTCACAAAGGTAAAGTTTATTTTTTGCTGGAATTCAAAAAAAGAACAATTAATAATCAATTTAATTGTGAATGGTCCTGGGGGCCAAGTTTAGGTAAAACACAAAACACCCCTGGAACACCTAAAGATAATTATCATATGCACTTAACCAAAACTAAATATTGCGAATTAAAAAAAACAACTAGTTTCTGGATTGAAATAGAAGAAATAGAAAAAATAATAAATACTCCAGACCATAGATTAGAATCAAAAAATAAAAATGGATTAAGTGAATACAAAATAGAAATCTTACCTAAAATAGAACCCTCCATTATTAAAAAAAGCCACTGGCGTCAGCAAAGAATTTATTACAAAATGGTACACACATTAAGAACAAACAAAACAAATTTTTTCAAAGAATATTTTCCGCAATTAAAACAAGAAGCACAAGAAGAATTGGAAAAAGAATTAGAGCTAAATAAGGAACTCATAGAATTGGAAAAACTTTATCTAAAAATGGAATCTATTAATTTAGAAGAAAAAAATAACTATCTAACACCAGAATATAAATTTAACGCTAAAGAAAATGGAAATTTTCATGTTGATGAATGGGATAAACGTGGTGAAGAGTTGTATAATTTTTTATCTGATGTATCAGAGGAAGGTAAAAATTACTACCTTCCCCGTAATTTATTGGATGAATAAAAATCTACTTAAAACGCTCAATTGATAAATCTAACTCTTCCTGAGGCATTGAACCTTCAATTTTTTTAACCCGTTCTCCATCTTTAAAATAAATAAATGCTGGAATTCCCTGAATCTTAAATTCTTCTGCTACACCGTCAGCCTTATCAACATCAACATCTATAAATTTTACATCTTCATAATATTTTCCTGCCGATTTTGCAAAAATTGGATTCATTGCTTTAGACGCTGCGCACCTGGAACCAGAAAATTTTGCAACAACCGGTTTTTTGCATTTTAAAGCTTCATCAAATTCGGCCCTTGTTTCAATTTTGGTAATTTTTTCTTTTTTTAAAGAACGACCAAAATCGCAGCCATAAAGCAATGTTATTGCAACTGCTCCTAAAATAATTTTCCCAATATTTTTCATGATAAAAAACTCCTACATAAAAAAATTTAAACTTCAGACCACAAGTCTAAATTTTAATAACAACTGGAAAAAAGAATCAAGTATATATAATCTAAATTCTATAAATTATAAAAAATGGGCTTTTTATTTTGAGAAACCCTTCGAGACGCCAGCCCTTGGCTGGCTCCTCAGGGCGAGCGGAGATTGGGAGATTGCGTAAAATGATTAAATTTAACTTTTTAACATTATTTATTTTCTTTAATTTAAGCTTTCTTTTTGTAAAAATCTACCAACACAACAAAAGCATGCAGCTAAATTATGAAAAACAAAAACTGGAAACTAATATAATTGAGCTGGAAAAAGAAAAAAATAAATTATTAATAGCTTTATCAAAATTAAAAAATCCACACAGAATTAAAAAAATAGCAAAAAATAAATTTGGGCTTCGCCCTTTAAAATTATCTCAGGTAATTGAATATCCTCCAGAAAATATCCCTCTAAAAGTTACAGAAAATCTTAATATCCCTGAACAATTAGGATAAATAGCAATGCTACAAAAAAATTATAATTCCAGAATTTTTATAATTTTAATTGGATTCTTTACTCTTTTTGCAATCATTTTAATTCGTCTTTATTTGATTCAAATCAAAAAAAATGATTTTTTTAAGATTATGGCCAAACACCAATATTTTATAGAAATAACTCAAAAACCACCACGCGCTCTAATTTTTGACCGCAACAATAAACCTTTAGCATTAAACAAAGAAACAATTTCAGCATTTATAATTCCTCATCAGCTGGAGGAAAAAGAAAAAACTTTAGATATTTTAAAAAAACATTTTCCTTCAACGTATGAAAAAATTGAAAAACATCCTGAAAAATATTTTTTGTGGGTTGAAAGAAAACTAACAAATAAAAGATTTAATTATATAAAACAATTAGATTGCAAAGATATTCAATTTTTAAAAGAACCCGAAAGGTTTTATCCTTTCAAAGAAATTGCTCAGGTCATAGGATTTACTGATATAGACAATATTGGAATAGCAGGTATTGAATTGCAATTCAACAACAGACTGCAAGGACAATCAACCAAGTTAAGATTACAAAAAGATGCGCGATCCGGAATTTTTTATTTTGACAAAGAAATTTTAGAACAGGGGCAAACCGGAAAAACTGTTACATTATCAATTGACAGCAAGCTACAATTTTTGGCTTATGAAGAATTAAAAAAAACAGTCAAAAAATTTGAAGCTTTATCCGGTTCTGTTTTAATTATGAATCCAGATTCAGGTGAAATTCTTGTGATGTGCAATTATCCAACGTTCAATCCAAATAAACAACAAATCGAAAATATAGAAAACACAAAAAATAAAATAGTTGCTGACGCTTATGAACTGGGATCTGTTGTAAAAATATTTTCTGCTCTCGCGGCTCTTGAAGAATGTGTTGTAACTCCGGATGAAGAAATTGATTGCGAAGGT
Organism: bacterium; assembly: GCA_043818275.1. Lineage (GTDB taxonomy): Bacteria > Babelota > Babeliae > Babelales > JAUWHS01 > JAUWHS01. The sequence goes on from JBDRFY010000034.1 coordinate 2,724, forward strand.
AAATTTACCTACATAGGTGGTTTTAGAGTTGAAGACTGGAGAGAAATGCAAATATTAACAAAAAATAAAAGTAACATTGTTCCTTTTCATGAAGTTGTAAGATATTCAAGCAATATTGGAATCGCAAAAGTGATGAAAAGAATAGATGAAAAATTTTACACACATTTAATTGATTTAGGTTTTGGCAGCAAAACAAATATTCGTTTTCCCGGAGAACGTGCCGGTTTTGTAAATCCACCTTCTAACTGGTCCCGATCTTCTATAATTGCAATGTCTTTCGGTTATGAAATAATGGCAACTTTGCTGCAGCTGGGAAGAGCTTTATGCGTAATTTCAAATGGTGGTTATCAAATACAACCCCAATTAGTCTTAGATCCCATACCACTAAAAAACACAACTAAAAAGAAAATATATGAAGATAAAACCATTCAGGAAATAAAGGATATTTTGCAAATAATAGGAGAAAAATATACGAACTTTCCTGGATATAAAATTATGGGTAAAACCGGAACCGCAAGAAGTTTAAAGGAGGGTCATTATTCAACACAACATCACATTTATTCTTTTGGCGGCATGGTAGAAAAGGATAACTATAAACGTGTAATTGTTACTTTTGTTAATCAACCTAAAAACCCAAACCTTTGGGCCTCGCAAATTACCGCCCCACTTTTTTCAAAAATAGTTGAACGTATGATAATTCATGACATAGGTGAAATAAAATAAAAAGGGAAAAAATGAAGAATAAAATAATTTTTCTATTATTATCTATTTTTTTCATAGAAATAAATTCTTTAAATTCAAGAAAATTACACGCTAAAAATTTTATTTCTGAATCAATAGTTGAAATGCCCGAAAATATAGAAGCTGAAATTTATGATGAAATAAAAACATTTTTAAAATCTAATAAATCTGAACAAAATAAATCGAAAGATAAATTAAAAAAATTATTAAAAGAACATTTAAAATTATTAAAAAAGCAAAAAATCAACCTTGACGAATTTAAATATACAAACATTTTAGATACAGATAATGATTATTATCTGACATTAATGCAGTTTACCGCATTAATTGGAGATATTGATTCAGTTATAGATCTTCTTGCCTCCGGCGTTGATCCGAAAAAAGCAAATCGTAAATTCAATACACCATTGCATTACACAACTGATGTTGAAATCGCTGAACTTTTAATAAGTCAAAACATTAATATTGACGCAAAAAATTATTTGGGAAACACACCTTTACACAAAGCAGCAAAATATGGAAATTTTGAAGTTGTACAAATTTTAGTGCAAAACAAGGCAAAAATAAACGAATTAAGTTATACAGACAGAACACCTTTACATTTATCAATAGAAACAAATAATAATATTATTTCTGAATTTTTAATTAACAATGGAACAAATATAAATTCAAATACAAATTCTTTAAAATATACTCCACTGCATACTGCAATAATCGCTTTTAATGTAAACATAATAAAACTTTTGCTAGAAAAAAGCGCTGACCCAAATCTTAAAGATATTTATGGAAACACTCCGTTGGATTTATTAAACAAACTGGACAAATTAAAAGACGCTATTTAAGAAGCGATTGTTATCCCGCGACGCGGGATAACAATCGCTTCTTAGTTTTATTATTTTTTTGTTAAATATCCCTGACAATCAATTGCAGCCATGCAACCTTGGCCTGAGGCAGTAATTGCCTGGCGATATTTAAAATCAGAAACATCTCCCGCAACAAAAACACCTTCCACGCTTGTAAAAGAATTTCTAGGATTAATAATATAACCATATTTATCTATTTCTAATTGATTTTCAAAAGGTTGACTGTTTGGTTTTAAACCGATTGAAATAAAAACGCCATCGATTTTTAAATTTGAAATTTGCCCAGTTTGCTGATTTGTAATTTGAACAGAAGTAACTTTTTGGTCATCACCCTCAATTTTAGTAACTGTTGAATTAGGAATAACTTCAACTTTTTCATGATTAATAACAGAATCTTTAATCGGATCGGTTGCCGTAATTTTTTCACCAACATGAACAATTGTTACTTTATTTGCAAACTCAGTTAAATAATAACTTTCAGTCATTGCCGTATTTCCACTGCCAACAACAACAACTTGCCTATCTTTAAAAAAAGGCGCGTCACAAGTCGAACAAACAGAAACTCCATTTCCCCAGTATTCTTTTTCACCTTCAACGTTTAACTTTCTATGCGAAGCACCTGTGGCAACAACAACTGCTTCTGCTTGCAACTCTTTTCCTTTTTTAGTAAAAATTTTGAATGGTCTGTTTTTAAAATCTACCTTTTCAACCTCATCACTCAAAAAATTACACCCCGAACCCTTTGCATGCTCTTTCATATTTTTCATTAATTCAGCACCCATAATAACTTTATTACCAGGCCAATTTTCAACTTTTGAAGTTGTAACAAGCTGACCTCCTGGTAAATTTCCCTCAATTATTAAAGGATTTAATTTAGCCCTTCCGGCATAAATTCCTGATGTAAGACCAGCCGGACCTGAACCAATAATTATTAATTTATAAACCATTTCATGCCCCTGAATAAAAAAGATTTTTAAAAAAGAACAGATTTAGAATTATTGCTATAAGTTGCCCAAGTTAATTCATATGAATCTGCCTGATCCCCCCAAGCATCCCAACCATGCCGTGTACCCCGCGCAAAAAGTTCCAAATATGGCCCAGGACTACATGCTTCAATTACATTATATAATTCATCAGGTTTGCGAGAATGCTCTCTTTTTCTTGTTGTTACAATATTTACCTGACTTCTTCCAGGCTCCAATGTCCTCATTTTTCCCTTTATTCCAAAAAGAACTAATTCTGTCACATTTCTAAAATAAAAACCAACCCCTCTGCCATCCGGACCACCATCTTTACGAATCTTATACCAAACAATATTAGTTTTATAATTAAACCCCCAAGCTTTCATTACAAGTAAACCTTCATTTAATAAAGCATTTGGAACCCATAAATATAAATGACAAACATCATCTGTTAATTTATTAACAGGAATTTTGCAAATATCATTTAAAGACATCGTAGAATATCTGTTTAATCTTTTGTGTTCTGGAGCAACTTTTCCCGTTCTGTTTGAAAATTGCCATGGTGGATCAGCTAATATAGTTTTAAATTTTTTTTTATTTACTTTATTAAAAATATTTTCTGTCATAAACACAATTTTTCTTAATATGAAACTTCAAATAAAATTATTAAATTTAATTTTCAGAATCATAAAGTTTTTTTGTAATTCCAAAAACCAATATTGGACATCCAGCTCCACCCCCACCATTTATTTTTGATAACAATTTACTCATATGAGTTGTTGATGCTCCATATGATTTTCCTCTTCCCAAAATTTTAAATATTTTTTGCAATTCATCTGATCTGGTAATAATAATTCCTAAATTAACAACCCTCATTTCAAAAAGCAATCTAAAATTGTTCAAATCTCTATCAAAAAACGGATCTTTATTATTCCATTCAACTTCTAAAGCTATCCCATTTTTAAAACAATCAACAAGATGTGTTGGACTATCAATTTCCATAGAATCAACAACAATTTTTGTTATAAATTTTTTTTCTAGCCAACCTTTTTTATATAATTCAGAATCAATCGCCTTAGTAACAAGAGATTTACTTCCTCCAGATTGAGATATATATGATTTTTTCAAACTAAATCTTTGTAATACATCCACAAGATCTTTAAATTCATCAGGAAAATCATTTTTCAAAATAGCGCAAGCATGTTTCCATTCATATACTTCATAATTATCCAAAATATTATCCGGAAAAATATCCAACCCCATAAATTTCTCCTTTTAATATTGATTTTATTTAGCTCAATTTTTTGCAATACAAATTTTTAAAAATTTGAAAAACTCAACAATAAAATACACTTTAACAAACTTGATTAATAAAAAACAGTAAAATCATTAAAAACAAAAAAGCCGCGATTTAAAAAATCGCAGCTTAAATTTTTTCTTCGCCTAAAAATTATTCCGTTAAAAAACTGTACGCCTACGTTAAAACTTCAGCGTGACATCACGCCATAGCTGCTTTGCAGCGACGGCGGATGGCCGTGGCATGTCCTCCTACTCCAAAACTACGAAGAACAACTTTCACCTATTATGGTTCTTAAAATATTTTTATAAATTCCTTAATATAAATGGCTTGTCAACTAACCAGAATAAGCCAAGAAACTTATAAATAGCCCTACTTCGTACCGCAAATAGCGGTACTACGAAGGGCAACCTTCGCATCATTTTTCTATAAATATCAAACATTTAAAAAATTGGCCTGCCAACCGAAGCTCCCTTGGAGCGAAGGTTGGTGGAGGTGATGGGAATTGAACCCATGTCCGTAACGCTACAAATCTTAAGCGCTACATGCTTGTTCCTTTTTTATATTTTTATCCCTCCGAAAGGACACGAAAAAAGATAAAAATCTGTTTGGTAATACAAATTTGGCTACTAAACAAAAAATCTCGTCAAATTCGTTCTATCTTTTTTATACGTGTTAGTCAGATGGATAGACACGCCAACTAACAAGGATTCTGTTACCGCCTAAATTAGGCAGCCGCAACAAAACCTGCAGACCCACGGCCTACATTCATTTGATCTGCACTTATTGTGCTTGCATGTTTTTTACGAGTTCACATACAAAACTCGGCATGCTCTCAAAACGTGAAACACCACGTCGAAGCCTGGCACCCCCGAAAATTTCAAAGAA
>JBDRFY010000035.1:0-3561 GCA_043818275.1 bacterium
ATGCAGATACATAATCCCGTCATACGCTTTGTCTGATTCTAAAATTTTAATTAACTCATCTTTAATCCTTTCATTAGCAATAAACTTAATTCCGCCTGCCATCTTAGAAATAGCCCTTTCAGTTTTTGATTCTATTGAAAAATTTAATTGACAGGCAAATCTAATCGCTCGCATCATTCTTAAAGCGTCTTCTTTAAATCTATCAACTGGCTCGCCAACTGCGCGAATTATTTTTTTATCCAAATCTTTTTGTCCTCCAAATAAATCAATAATTTTTTGTAAGGACAAGTCGCGACTTGTCCCTACAAAAAATTTTATTGCCAAAGAATTTATTGTAAAATCGCGTCTTGATAAATCTTTTTCCAAACTATCTTCAAACCTAATCTCGTCAGGATGTCTTCTGTCGCTATATCCTTGCTCGCTTCTATAAGTCGTCACCTCAACAATATCCTTTTTATTTTCTATTTTTTCTAATTTAAAATCAAAATCACTTCCATTAAATTTACTAATATTTTCATTTAATAATTCTACGCCTTTTTCTGTTTTTATATAATCGCTAAATTTTTTATTTTTAATATATTCAAAATGTTCTTGAAAATTTATTTCTCTTGCTATTTTGCATCGCGCAACATCAACCGCGTCTATTAAATCAGCTTCTTTTAAAATATGCTGTTCTAAGCTTTCTGATCGAACGTCATGACCATGATAAACTATATCATAAATAATATTAACAATATCTTTATCAAAGATTTTAATCAATTCTTTTTTTACAATTTTCTGGCTTTCTTTTATATGCTGCGCATCATCATATTTAGATCTTCCAACATCATGAAAATAAGACGCTATTTCTATAATATCTTTATTTACATCATTATAATCATTAGCTATTTCTAATGAATTTTTAGCAACATTAATAGAATGCTGTGGTCCATGAGCGCGACATTTAATTTTAGAAAAATATTTTTTTGCAATATCTATTGCTTTTTCCTTATATTCTTTTTTTATTTTTATATTCTTGCTTAAAATCTTTAATTCTGCTTCATTATTATCGTTACGAGTTATGAGTTGTGAGTTATGAGTTGCGGGAACAAGTACTGTTCCAAATGTATTTTCATACTTCCCGTCTGGAAAAATTTTTAAAATTTCTTCTGGACGCGCAATTGTTGTAATATCCCAATCTTTTGGATTAGCGCCCATAAGCAAATCACGCACGCATCCGCCAACTATATAAGCTTCATATCCTGCTTTTTCTAATTTTTCTATAATATTTTTTACATATTTTGGAATATCCATATAGCTAAATAATATAATACTTTAAGCTATTAGTCAAAAGAAAAAAGAGGCAAATTTTCTAATTCACCTCTTTGGTTAAACTTTTTCACTTTACCTCCTTATTGTGGAAAAGTGGCTTTTAGAAATGTAATTCTTCATTAAAGCCACTACACATTCCTTGATCATTAATATAAAGATAATCTTTTATAACTCTGCATACTCCCATTTCTCTATAATTAATACAATTCTTTGAATCGCATCTCTTTATTATCATTTTAATTGAATCTACTCTTAAAAAAAACGAATGAAATAAAATGCTAAAAAAATTATTACACTTCCCATCTTTTAATACACATTTATAACCTGCCTTGCAACATCCTGTTTTAGGATAATTTTTACATCTTTTTGCTATGCATCTTCTTATTAACGTCACTGTCATTTTTCGCCTCCTTTCTTTTAAAAAAATGGGTAGAGTTATTTACTGCTAACTCTACCCATATTGCGCGTGAAATTTACTCACGCTTTTTTCTTTTCCTAACTCCGGCAAGACCTACAAGGCCTGTGCCGAGAAGTAGCATTGTACACGGTTCAGGGACGGGCGCTGTATTTACTCCGACATCATCGATATACAAAATGGGACTATGCACAGCATCGTAAGTATTGCCCATTTCAAAAATGAGTTCAGCAACACCAGAGTACATCTCCGGAAAAACATATGAAAATTCCGTCCATCCGGTTACTTGTGTTCCTTGGCCTGGATCACTCCATGTGAACAAATCTATCTCTTCATTATCATATAACAATTTTCCTTTACCAGCCTCTTGATCATAAGGCGGATAATCCGGACCCTTGGCATTGAACCGACCGGACATCTGAACAGCGTTGACCAAATTCAACGACTGGCTCAAATGATTATCGTCGTACGAATCATAACCACCACCAAAAATCACAGCCATATAATCGCCTTCAAAAGGCATAATAGTCTGACCATATTGGCTACAAGACCCAGCCACATAGATGCTACCACCTTGGGCTGTATTTGATGTCCATCCTGTTAGGTCGCCTGTCTCAAGCCCGCCGTTTACAATAACATTTTGAGACGACGATCCGCCACCCAAGGGAATCGCGAAAGTCGAACCAGCCGAAAAACATATCGCACACACTAATACAAGAAAAACTGAAAACTTTTTCATACTTCACTTCCTTTCTTTGTCTTGCCGTAGCTTTTAGCGCAGGCGAATTTGTTTTTGGTTTTTAGAAAAAAACAAACTTCGCATGAAACTAAATTTTCACCTCCTTTTCTTAAAAAATTTCTTTTGCTTATGCAAAAGCAAAAGGTTAAAATGTTTACAAAGAACAGAACAAAAAAATTATACCGAAAAGGCATAATTTCTCTGCTTTACTATAATATATAATAAATCAATTTTTAAAATTTGTCAAGTCTCTTATATTTTTTTGCTAATATTCAATAAAAAATCAAATATTATTAAATTCATCAACTGATAATTCGGCTTGTCTTACTACTATATTATACAAAGTTCCAACTGTTTTAAATACTGGTTTAGGTATATTTTTTTCTCTTTAGATAACGCTTCTAAATAACACAAAGCGGCATCCTTTGCATTTGCTTCTGCTTCTGCAAATGTTTTTCCAAATGAAGAAGTGTGATTTAATTCAGGAATGGTAGCAATAACTTGCCTTGTTTCCTTATCAAATTCATATTCAATTTTGTATTCAAATTGTAACATAAAATTATAATATCATAAATTATCTTTTTTTGTCAAATACGCTAAGAAATACAAAAGCAATAATCCCTCCTAAAACCGCTGTGTAAAACTGTGGCCAGCTCATCATTTGCGCTACTTTTACTGCTAATTCTTGCTTGATTAATAACTTGCTTATCACATTAATGCTAGCGAATAAAAATAAAAACTTTAAACCAGCGCCTGATAAAATTCCTAACCAATATCCCCAAGTTTTATTTTTTAAATTATTCCGCGCCCAATCAATACATAAAACCAAAATAACATTTCCAAGCATAATAAATGGAACAACTGGAGCTAAAACCGCAGGAAGAAGTCCTCCTGATAAAGCCATTAAACTAGGGATTAAACATAAAACCAGCGCGCTTCTAATTCCAACTAAAAATAAAGTTAAAAATTTTAAGGCAACGCCTACTTGCGTTCGCGCTAATGCGTGTTCTTTTAAATACTGCATAATTTAAAAAATTAATTTTATAAATATATTATAGCATTTTTTGAAAAAAGAAAAAAGGCAAGCCGTGTTTAC
>JBDRFY010000036.1:0-48225 GCA_043818275.1 bacterium
TTGTTATCTTAAATATTATGTTAATGAAAAATAAAAAATGGAAATTAATGGAACTCAATAGAAAATGTTGTATTTCTCGCTAAAAACAAAAAAATTAATTAATTGACTTAAACACGATTGACTAATAACTTTCGTCCCTACGGGACTTGTCAAACAAATTAGCTAAAAACATTACAATACTGAATCTATTTATCAATTTCAAAAAAGGTCGCAACTTGAGTTACGTAAAACAAGATGTTAACTTAAAAAATACTTAATTTCCAATGGGTATAGCTATAACCTTTTTTCTTTGATAAAATTTGTTTTCTTACAAATTTATTAGAAATAATCCAGAAACGTTTGTTTAATTTTTTAAATTTAAGGATTAGTGGTAAATGGATAAAAAATTTTTATTTGCGATGTTTCTTTCTTTTTTAACAGTTTGGGTTATTCAACAATATTTTCATAAACCTGAAGAAAAGGGAGTTCCCCAACAGGTTAATCCAGGCCAGTCTTACAAAGTTCCAAGTCAGCAGGAACTGAATTTACCGTTAAATTTGGAAGTTGATTTTATAGACAAAAAAATTACTCAAAAAGAACAGGAAATTTTTGTTGAAACTGATTTATATGAAGCAACTTTTTCAAATTATGGCGCGGTACTATCAAGTTTGGATTTCAAACAATATTTAGATGGTTATAAAAAAACTTTAAAAACATTAAAGAAACGAAATTTTTATGAAAGAGAACAGGCTGTATTTTTATTAGCATTGCAAGAAAAAACGCCATATTTTTATGATTTTGTAGGTAAACAGGATTTAGAAGATCGAATTGTTGTTTCGTTTCAGGCTCATGCAGATGGCTGGTTAATCAAAAAAAATTATTTTCTTTATAAAAAAATTCATAAAATGGATCTGGAAATAGAATTTGAAAAAAAAGGGAAAAGTGAAATTTCATATTTAAAGCCCAGATTATTTTTTGCAGCACCGCTTGTAACAGAGATTGAAGGAAATACTCAAACAGGTTTTTATTCAGATATTAATGGTAAAATTCATCTTGTTTCAAGTGGGCAAGAAAAAGATCAGGCCTGGGTTTCCCCACCGGTTTTCGGGGGACAGGATAAATATTTTGCGCATTGTTTAATTAAAGATGAATCTTATTTTGTGCAACGTGGTTATTTTAAAACATTTAGCAACAATTTATTGTACTCTGTTTTAGAGGGACCAAAAATTGAAGATAAACAAACCTATAAAATATCATTTTATTTAGGCCCCAAAACAGTTAATGATTTAAATGATGTTGATTCAAGATTAGAAGGTTTACTATCTTTTGGCTGGTTTTCATGGTTGTGTTTGTTTTTTGTAAGATTATTAAACTGGTTTTATGATTTATTAGGCAATTATGGTTTAGCGATTATTTTTTTGACTGTTTTATTAAAGATTCCTTTTTTGCCTGCGTTAATTTATTCAAAGAAAAAAATGGAACATTACAATAAGTATGAGCCTCAAATTAAAGCTATCAGATTAAAATATAAAAATAATTTGGCGCTTCAGACTTCTGAACTTGCAAAATTTCATAAAGATCATAATTTATCTCAATTTACTGTTATGATAGGTTGTTTGCCGATGCTTTTGCAATTTCCAATATTAATTGCTTTTTATAAAGTTGTTGGTAATTCTTTAAATTTATATCAGGCGCCGTTTTTTGGTTGGATTACAGATTTGTCTGCAAAGGATCCTTACTACGTTTTGCCAGTCTTAATGGGTGTTACAATGTTTTGGTCTCAACGTCTGACTTCTGTAAAAGATGAAAGAACTAAAAATTTTATGATGTTTATGCCAATTATTACCACCGTAATTTTTTTAAATTTCCCTGCGGGGGTGGTTCTTTACTGGCTTGTAAATAATATTCTTACTGTGGCAGAAGAATTTTTAAGAAAAAAAATCGTATAAATTAAACGGGGCGCATTGCGCCCCGTTTAATTTTTTGGGAAAAATATGTTTAATGATTTGCCAAGCTTTCAAAGATTAATCAGGCAATTGCAACATGTTCCTTATTTGGCAACTAAAAATATTTATCGGATTGCCATTCATTTTTTAACAAGTAATCCAAAACAGTTGGATCAATTTTGTAATGCTATTTTGGAAGCAAAAAAAAATGTTAAATCATGTTCTGTTTGTTTTAACTGGACAGAAGGAAAAGAACGTTGCTCAATTTGTGAATCAGACAGAAGAGATAAAAGTACAATTTGTGTAGTTGAGACCTGGTATGATTTATTTGCCATTGAAAACGCAGGTGGATACAACGGAGTATATCATGTTTTGGGTGGAGCCCTTTGTCCACTTGAAGGAATTGGTCAGGACGATTTAAATATAGAAAGTTTAATTAAAAGAATTGATAAAAACGTAGAAGAAATTATAATGGCCACTAATCCAACACCTGAGGGGGAGGCAACAGCTAGTTTTATTTCATCAAAAGTGGATAAAAAGAATATAACAATTTCAAGGTTGGCTAGCGGCGTTCCAATTGGTTCAACTTTAGAGTATATGGATAGGGTTACAATTTATAAAGCTTTATCAGGTAGACGACCATTTTAAATTAATGTTTCTATTTTCGGATTAATTTTAAATGCTGTTGTTACGCATGATTTTTATAAAAATAAGTGTTTTAAAATTGTGGTTTGAATTCTAAGCAAATATTGCGTGTAATTGGACAAGCCCTGAAAGGGCGAAATAGGTTAGCCCAGTGCAAAACGCAAAGCGTTGCAGCTCTGGGTAAAAAAGAATCATCCATGATTAAGTCCCGCAGCGGGGCGATACAATTTGCAGGGTTACATGAGTCATACATATTCAAGTATTTTTTTTCATATAGTTTGGTCAACTAAAAATCGCTTACCAAAGATAACAGATGTTTTTAAAGAAAAGTTATATGGTTATATTGGTGGAATTATTAAAAATGAAAGATGTGAACTTCTTGTAATTGGTGGCATGTCAGACCACATTCATATTCTGGTTCGAATTCCAGCTCAATATTCGGTTGCTAATTTAGTTTGCAAAATTAAATCTAATTCTTCTAAATTTATTAATCAATCTCATTCACAAATGAAATTTTTATGGCAAGCAGGTTATGGGGTATTTTCCGTAAGTTTATCAAAAGTTAATGTTGTAAAAAATTATATCATTAATCAGGAAATTCATCTCAAAAAATATTCCTTTATGGATGAATTTTTAAAATTATTGAATAAACATGAAATTGAGCATGACAAAAAATATTTATTTAAATAAGTGTCGCCCCGCAAGCGGGACTTGGTGGTGTGGTATATTTTATCCCCAGAGCTGCGCGATCAGAGATCGCTTGCACTGGGCTAACATTTGTCGCCCTTGTCAGGGCTTATCATTTAAGAGATTAAGCTTTATTTTTAAAAATCAGTTAAGGTTTCCTATTTTTTTATTAAGCGTTAAGGGAATACTCTTTAAGAATTTTATTCTTCGTTTAATTGGGTAATATGTTAATTCGGGCAGCTTTTGGGATATTTATTGTTCAGATATTGTTGATATTTTATTCTGTTTCCTCTCAATCAAATAATTTAAATAAATCTATAAGAGTTTTAAAGATCAATAGCATTAAACAAAGAATTGAGAATTATAACAAAATAATATTTCAGGGTTCTGTTGATATTTTAATTGATAAAAATTTTCATATATGGGCGGATTTTGTCGAAGTTGATAAAGAGAAACAAATTTTAATTGCCAGAAGTAATCCAGGTAGTTTTATTGAAATAGAAAACAATGATTTTATAATTTTGGCAGAAAGTTTTTCGTTAGAACTTGATAATAAAAATGGTATTGCAAAAAATGTAAAGATTCATTTTGATGAAGGTTTTGTTTCTGCGCAAAAGGCAGAGAAAGTTGATAATAATTGGTATTTGGATGAAATTCTTTTTACTCCATGTGATAAAATTCCACCACATTGGTCGATAACAGCAAAGCACGCAACGCTTTATGGTAATTATTTATTAAGAACTTCAGGAATAATTTTTAAAGCCGGTGATTTACCGATTTTTATATGGCCATATTTGGCTTTGCCGATTCAGGGAAAATCCCGTTCTGGTTTTTTGCTTCCCAAATTTTCTTATGATGATGATTTGGGCCCTGGTATTAACCAGGAATTTTATTGGTATCTTTCTAAACATTGTGATAGTACTTTTCGCTTTGACTGGAGGGATAGAAAAGGATTAGTTTTTTCAGATCTTTTTAGATGGGCTAGAGGGGCAGAATCTTTTTCTGAGGTGAATGCGCAATATGCTATTGAGCGTGGTTCGTTTTTTCAAAGAAAAGATGAAGTTGTAAAAGGGACAACGAAGCATTATTGGATTACAGGAAAAGATTTTCGTCCGATTCCTGTTTCTTTTAGTAAAAAGGATATATCAAACCTTTTGCGTGTAGATTTTGGAACAGATAAAAGAATAGGTTTTGAATTTTTTAATGAAACTGAATCAGTAGAAGATACTTTTAATAATTCTTTGTTTTGGCGACATTTTTCAGATTATGGTGTTTTAAAATTTACATGGTTTGATGGAAGTAAAAGTTGGCGTAAAAGATTTTTTGAAATGAGTGATAATGAAATTAGAAATTTTTTAGGTCCGATTGCGTTTGAAGAGATTGCTCTTATAAAAAGGGATGTTTTTTCATGTAAAAAAGAATTGGAAGATAGAATTGAGGTTTGGAGGTTACCAAGATTTGAATTTAATTCCGCTTATAAAAATATTTTTAATTTTTTTTCTTACAGGCAAGATTTTTTTGTTGATAGAATAAGCTCCAGACAAATGGCAAAAGAACAAATCTTTTTTGAATCAAGGGTTGTGAAACAAAAAGATATTTTACCTTTGCAAAAAACGGATACGCTACGTTTTTTTTATCAGGGGGAGTTACAAAAAACAACTCGGGTTAAAGATCAATTGTTTAAATTTTTTGTAGAGCCGCAAATTCAGCTTAGATCTAAGGTTATGGATGAAAATGGTGATTTTTCATCGGTGAATTGTTTGCAGGGAAAAATTGGAAATGATGGGGCATATCGATTTTTTGCAAATTATGGAATTGAATGGGCTTTGCCCGAATATTTTTCATCATCAAAAAATTTTGAATATTCCCGATATATACAACCACTTTTTAGATGGGATTTTGTACCTAAAATATTTCAGGATAATTGGTATCACGTTGATGAATTTGATGAAATTTTTCCTAAAAACAGAATAGAATTTTGTTTTCGAAATAACTGGTATTGGCAGAATTTGGAAATGGATATTGATGTTTCACAGGGGTTTGATTTTTACAATAGAGATGATTTTTTTTATTTGGACAGAGTTCCGCATCAAAAAAATTTGCTTCCATTTAAAATTGATTTTGGGCTAAATAGTGATGGTTTAAATATTTTTTTAAGTCAGGAATATGATTTGGGAAGTTTTAAATTATTGCAATCTCAAATTAATGCGCAGTTAAATGTCAGTAAGTTTAATTTATTTGTTGGTCTTTATTATCAAAATAGGGAATTGCAAAAAACAAGAAAACTTTTAAGTGATCTTCCACATTTTGTTTTTTTTGGCATTGATATACCAATTACTAAACAGACCTCTTTTACTTACACAGGACATTTTTATTCAACAAAACAAAATACTTTTTTACCATTGGAAGGTATTGAACCATTGGTACATAAAATTTATTTGAATTATTCCGGGCATTGTTGGGGTATGAATCTTGGTTTTGAAGAAAAGAATTACAGGCAATTTGGTAATTGGAAGAGTGAAAAAGCTTTTGTTTTAAGTATTAAATTAGAATCACTTGGTTCTTTCTCAAGAAAGTTTAAACGACCCGTTATGAGTCATTATGATTGGTAGGGGTTTATTATAAAAAAAGGATTACCAATGTTTAAAAATCGCAGAAAAAATTTAGTTAATATTTTAAAGCAACAATATCCGGAGATTTCAAAGGGTGTAATTTTATTGTTTGCGGATTTTGAAAATACAAAATATAAATTTCGACAAGAAAGTTCCTTTTATTATTTAACCGGAATAACAGAACCTGCTTGTGTTCTTGCTATTTATTTTGATCAGGAAGGTATTGAAGAAATTTTGTATTTACCAAATTATGGAGGTGTTAGGGAAAAATGGGTGACAACTTTTCTTGGCCCTGATGGTGAATCTGCAAAAATGCTTGGGGTTAATCAGATTAAAAGTTTGGGTGAAGTTCAGAAAAGTTTTATTTTTGGAAAAAAATTTAGCAAAGAAAAATATTTAAATTTAATTGGTGATTTAAATCGAAAAATTAACATCAAAACAACTCTTTTTGCGTTGATTGATGAAAGCGAAGATCAATATTTTGATCAAACAAGAATTTGTAAAAAATTGAATGATTTTTTTCCTGAAATTAAAACAATAAATATTATTTTATTTGTTGATGAAATGAGAAGAATTAAAAGCAAGCATGAAGTTGATTTAATTTACAACGCGATTCAGATTACAAGTTTGGCGCATGAGTCAGCGGCCAAAATTATAAAACAAAATCGAACAGAGATTGAAATTCAGGCAATGATAGAAGCTGTTTTTACAAAAATGGATGCAACTAGGGCGTTTCCAAGTATTGTTGCAACAGGAAAGAACACAACAGTTTTGCATTATTTTCCGCAAAATAAAAAGTTACAAAAAGGAGATCTTGTTTTAATTGATATAGGATCAGAATATAAATATTATGCTTCAGATCTTACGCGAACTTATCCGGTTGGTGGAAAGTTTAGCCAACGTCAAAAAGAAGTTTATGAAATAGTATTACAAGCACAATCTTATGTTGAAAACATGGCAAAACCAGGAATGTTTATAAATAATCAAGATCAACCTGAAAAATCTTTGCAACACCAGGCAGTAGAATTTTTAGAACAAAAAGGGTTTGAAAAATATTTTTTCCATGGTATTGGTCATTATTTAGGTATTGATGTTCATGATGTTGGAAATGTAAAAGAACCTTTAATGCCTGGAGCTGTTTTTACAATTGAGCCAGGCATATATATTACTGAAGAAAATTTAGGAATAAGAATAGAAGACGATTATTTAATGACAGATCAGGGTGCTGTTTGTTTGAGTTATCAATTACCTAAAACGATTGAAGAAATTGAAGCATTGTTTAAATAAAAAATTATAAATTTTTGATTTCAATAATTTTACCAACCCCTGCATTTATATATTTTTTTTTGTATTGAGCAGAAAATAATTTTCTTGTTAAATCCCCGGAACAATGACAAGGTGCTACATATTTAATATTGAGATTTTTAAAATGTTCAATTATTTTTTTTAGCTCAGTTTCGTTTTTATTTAATAAATGAAAACCACCTATTACTAGTAAAATATTATTTTCAATTAATTTGTTGGATTTTTCTATTATTTTTAAAATTCCAGGGTGTGCACATCCTACGATAACTAAATTACCTTTATCGGTTTTAATTATTAATGATTGTTCTTTAATTTCAGTACCCATTTCGCCAGTTGTTTTAACA
This sequence comes from bacterium, assembly GCA_043818275.1. Classification (GTDB taxonomy): domain Bacteria; phylum Babelota; class Babeliae; order Babelales; family JAUWHS01; genus JAUWHS01. Next base: position 7,519 of record JBDRFY010000036.1, read on the forward strand.
TTAGTGCAAATATTACAAGGGTTATCAACCTCAATTATTTTCGGTCCTTTTTCTTTTATTTCATTTTTGAATTGTTTTGGAAAAGATTTTGGAATGTATATAGTACAACTTGGATTGTTTTCAAGAAATTTATGCAAACCGCCAATGTGATCATAATGATTATGAGACAAAATTAGAAAGTCTATTTTTTTAGGATCTATTTTTAATTTTTTCATGTTTTCTAATAATAAGTCACCGTTTGCTCCTGTATCAAAAAGAATTGTGTGTTTTACTGTTTTTATTATGCAACTAAATCCCCAAGATGTTTTTAATTCTTTGTTATAAGGATTATTATCATAAATAATAGTAATTACAGGAAAATAATCTTTTTGAGTAAATTTGTTTTTTAAAAGCATATTGATGCCTATGAAAAAAAATAATAATGATAAAATCAAAAAAAATAATTTTTTCATGTTATAAAAAATTTTAATTGTTTAACTCCAAGATAAATTAACTTATAATGTGAAAAGTTATTTTAGCAAATTTAAATTTTATATCATCAAAAAAATGAGAGAAAGAAGGGACGTAATGAATTATTTACTGGAGAGAGTGAAAAATCAAAAAACAAAATTTATTGTTGTTACTGGTGGAGTTTGTTCTTCGATTGGAAAAGGAGTTCTTACTTCTTCTTTGGGTGTACTTCTTAAAAATTCTGGATATTCAGTATCAGTTGTTAAATGGGATCCATATTTAAATGTTGATCCTGGAACGATGTCGCCATTAGTTCACGGAGAAGTTTTTGTAACTGAGGATGGTGCAGAAACTGATTTAGATTTGGGGCATTATGAAAGAGTTCTTGGTGTAAATTTAACAAAAGATTCTTCTGTTTCTTCGGGCCAGATTTTTAAAGAAATCCTTAATGGTGAGCGCAAAGGGAAATATCTGGGAAAATGTATACAATTTATTCCTCATGTTGTCGATGCAATTAAAAATCGGTTATTTAATTTTTCTCTCAATCAAAAAAAAGATTTTATTTTAGTTGAAATTGGTGGAACAGTTGGTGATATGGAGGGGCAGGCCTTTTTGGAAGCTGTAAGACAAATTAAAATGGAGATTGGAAGAAAAAGGGTTTTTCTTGCGCATTTAAGTTATGTTCCATACTTGCAGTGGACAGGTGAGGTAAAAACTAAACCAACGCAGCATAGTGTTAGTGATTTAAAAAGATTTGGTTTAACTCCGGATAGTTTATTTTTACGTGCGGATAAAACAATATAAGAAAATGCTATTAAAAAACTTTCAGTGATGTGTGAAATAGAAAAAGATTTAATTTTTCAGGTTTTGACATTTAAACCTGCATGGCAACTTTTTTTTGAATTAAATGAACAGGATGTTAATAAAAGAATTCAGGAATGGTTTGGAATTAAAAAAATAAAAAATGCAAAATTAGGCAAATGGAAGCAGCTGCTTGATGTTATTAAAATTTCTAAAAAAGGAATTAAAGTTGGTCTTGTTGCGAAATATGTTGGAAATAATGATCCGTATATTAGTGTTGTACAGGCAATTAAATCTTCCGGTTATCATTATAAAAAAGATATAGAAATTATTGTAATTGAAGCTGAAGGATTGGAGCTTGCGGGATATAACGGAAAATCGAATTCATGGAATCAATTAAAATCAGTTGACGGAATTATTATTCCTGGTGGTTTTGATATGCGAGGAGTTGAAGGAAAGATTTTTGCGGCACGTTATGCGCGTGAAAATAAAATTTCATATTTTGGACTTTGTTTGGGATTACAAATAATGTTAATCGAATTTGCGCGAAATGTTTTGCAGTTTAAAGGGGCTTCAAGTACCGAATTTGATAAAAATACAAAATATCCTGTAATAAGTTTGCTTGAAGAACAAAAAGGAATAAAAGAAAAAGGCGGCACAATGCGCCTTGGCGCTTTTCCATGCACAATATTACCAGGAACTTTAGCCTTTAAGGCGTACAAGAAAAAATTAATTTATGAACGCCATCGTCACAGGTATGAATTTAATAATGAATTTAAAAAGGATTATGAAAAAAAAGGAACAGTTTTTTCAGGTATTTATAAAGAAAAGGATTTGGTTGAAATTGCGGAATTAAAAAATCATCCATTTATGCTTGGTACACAATTTCATCCGGAATTTAAATCTTCTCCTTTGCATTCACATCCATTGTTTGATTTGTTTATAAAAACTGTGATTAAAAAATAAAAAACACCCCGATAAATTTATCGGGGTGTTTGAATTTAATTGAAATTATGTGTTATTCGGATTCAATATCAGAATCTATTTCCATATCTACAGGTTCATTATCGGTTGCGTTTTCTTCAAATTCATCTTCTGTTTCTTCAAAAACTTCATAAAAGCCAATGTTATTAGGATTATCATATGGGAACAACATGCTAATATCTTGTTCTTTTGATTGAGCATGTGTTATAAATCCCAATAATAATGCAATCGCTAATATTTTTTTCATTTTTTTCCCATATTATTTTATTGATAGTTTTGGTTAAGAAAGTTTTGTATTTCATTATATTCTGGTAATTTATTTGTATATTCATTTCCCAGAGCATTTGCAAGAGTACAAAAAAGGGAAAAAAGGTGACTTAGGAAGTCTTCTTCATTTAATGGAGAAATAAAGATATGTTTACAAGATGTTAATAGATCTTCAAATGCTTTTATTAAACGTTCGGTTTTATTTTCTTCACTAAGGTTCGGTTGGTTTTTGATATATTTATATGCATTCCAAATATACTCAATTAAATCGAATGCTATTTTCTGCTTTTTTGGTAATTCATTATATCCTGGATTTTGTCGAATTTTTTGTTCTAATTCTTCTTGTTTTTTTTGAATTAATTCCAGGGATTCTTCAAAAGAAATTTGAGGAGCTAGAGGGGCTTCGTGATTTATATTTCTGTTATTTCTCCTTTGTTCTTCGCTACGATTTCCTTTTGAAGTTCCTCTAAGTAATCCAGCATTTAAATTGAAATTTAAAATACAGAGCAATCCCGATAAAGTTATCACTAATAATTTTTTCATGATATTTCCTTCATTTATTTTTCACTTAATTGAAACATTTATAAAACCAGTTTAAATTAATATTTTCCCATTGGCAAAAGGCTAAAGTCCAAAAACTTAAAAGGAATTAAAAAATAGCGTTTTTTTTATAAAAGTTCAGATTTGTGGCGTTTTTTTGTTTGACCAGCAGTGATTTTTGCTCTAAAATCATTAAATCCTTTCATAAGTCCCCGTTTATTGAAGGAAAAAATCTGAAAATCTTATTAAAAAAGTAAAAAAAGTACTTTTTGGAGACTATTTAAAATGGATATGAATAAATGTTTTTTCTTGAAAAAAGAAGACAGAACGCCTAAATGGCATTTTATTGATGCAAAAGATATGGTTTTGGGGCGTTTGGCAACAAAAGCTACAAACATTTTACGTGGAAAAGATAAGGTTGAATTTAGTCCTCATGTTGATTGTGGTGATTATGTTGTTATAACAAATTGTGAAAAAATTAAACTTACCGGTAATAAATTAGAAGATAAAATTTATCGCACACATTCTGGTTGGATGGGTGGAAAAAAAGAAAGAACAGCAAAAGAAGTTATGCAACGTGATCCCGCAAGAATAATTCAGCATGCGGTAAAAGGGATGCTTCCAAAAAATAAATTAAGCAGACAAATTATTAAAAAATTAAAGGTTTATGCCGGAAGTGAACATCCACACGAAGCACAAAAAAATACAAAATAATTAATGTTTAATTAGATTAATTAAAAAAATACCGCCGATTTTGTCGGCGGTATTTTTACTAAGAAAAGAATAATAATAAATGATAAAACAAAAAACGATAAAAAAAGAAGTTTCATTTTATGGAATTGGGGTTCATTCTGGAAATCCTGTAAGCGTTAAGGTGAAGCCGGCTTACATTGATTCAGGGATTATTATCAAAAATAAAAATTTTCCAAATGATGATATTAAACTTGGTACTATTATTCCTGAAATAGCAATGCATGCGACAGTCATTAAAAATTCAAAATATTTTATAAGTACTATTGAACATTTAATTTCTGCAATCATTTGGCTTGAAATTGATAATGTAATAATTGAAACGCAAGATCCAGAAATTCCTATTTTAGATGGAAGCGCTTTGCCGTTTGTACAGGGTTTGATTGATGCTCAGGTTATTGAGCAAGAATCAGATGTAAAATTTTTAACGCCTATTCAAAATTTACAATTTAAAGATGAAAATGATCGTTTAATCGAAATTATTCCTGCCAAAAAAGATGGTTTGGGAAATTTCGATAATAGTTTATACATCGAATATCAGATGAATTTTAATCATTATCTTGTTGGTGATTCAAAAATTGAAGCAAAAATCACACCGGAATTTTTTGAAAAAAATATTGCTCCTGCACGAACATTTGGTTTTTTAAATCAGTTACCAGAATTAAAAAAATATGGTTTAGCCAAAGGTACAAGTTTGGGAAATACAGTTGTTGTTGGAGATGATTTGTTAAATGATCAGCGTTTTGATAATGAATTTGCCAAACACAAACTTTTAGATTTTTTGGGGGATATTGGTCTTTTGGGTAAGCGATTAGCCGGTAAAGTTAAAGCTGTAAAGACAGGACATAGTTTTAACCGGTTGGTTGTTGAGCATTACATTAAAAATCCGGATAAATGGAGAGAGATAAATTAAAAAATAATGTGCAGCGTATGCGCCGCACATTATTTCTACTTATATTTGTTATTAAAAATTGTCAGAATGTCTTTAAACGATAAATATAAAATCAGAGAAATTAAGAAAATCCAGGATGCTAAATTAATTACTACCTTTATTATTTCAGGGATTTGCCTTCTTATTATTGCCTCAATCGTGACGAATAAAAATTGACCACCATCTAATGCGCCAATAGGCAAAAGGTTTATAATCGCAAGATTAATACTTATTATTGCCAAAAAAATTAAAAGAGTTGAAAAACCTTTTTGAGCTGTTTCAAAAGTTTTTGAAATGATCATTATTGGACCGCCAGCGCCCTTTAGTGATCTTTGTTTAATGAGCATCTTTAAACCATAAAACATTTGAACAATTAAATTATATGTTGAAATAGCTCCTCTTTTTAAAGATTCAAAAACTGGATATTTTTGATATTGTCCTTCGATTGTAGTTAATTCTGTTCCTATCATTGCGCCCAATGAGCCAATATTTTTTCCTCCTATTGTTTTTGATCCCAATATTAAGTCTATATTTTTAATTTTGCCGTCCCGCAACACAGATAAAGTTATTTGTTTATCAGGATTGTCAGATAATTCTTTAAATACGACCGATTGCATTTGTTCAAACATTTCATCGGGATCAGAGCTAATTGTTTTTTTATTAATACTTATAATTTTATCATTTTTTTCCAGACCATATTTTTCTGCGGCTGATTCTTTTACAACAGAATCTACAATTAAAGCACCTTTTGCTTTGGGAATACCAACCATAAAAAGTGTTGATAAAATTAAATAAGCAAAAAGAATATTAAAAATTATTCCACCAAGAATCACAAATGCTTTTTGCCAATAGGGTCTGTTTGCAAATGATCGTTTACTGGTATCACGGGCAAATTTTTGTTCACCCTGACCAACTTCTGCCTGTCCGGCAATTTCAAGATATCCTCCAAGAGGAATCGCGGCTAACCTAAAATTAGTGTCGCCTATTTTTTTACTGAAAATTGTGGGTCCCATTCCTATTGAGAATGTTGGTGTGTGAATGCCAAAAATTTTACAAAAAATAAAATGACCAAATTCATGAACGGTTATTAAAATACCAAAACCAATAATTGCCAGTAAAAAAGGTAAAAATTTATGGGTAAGTGTAAACATGTACGGTTGAATATTCATCTAAATCCTTAGGTTAAAAATTTTAGATCCTGAAGTAAATTCAGCATCTGTTTTTTTAATAAAATAATATATAATTTCAAAAGTCGTAACTCAGGTGATATGGTTTTTCAAATTTACTTGTAAAAATAAAGTAAAATCGTTTTCAAGTAAAGTTGTTTAAATCTTTAATAGATTTCAACCGGAGATATTGATATGAATTTTTATAAAAAAAAATGCGGCATGTAATTATTTAAACTTAAAAAATTAGACTTAAAAAAAATGAATTGATTTTTTACGAATAGGTTAAGAAAATTTAATTAAATTAATTTTTAATATAATACGGCTTTTTCTTGAAAAAAATAAAAAAAAGATTACAATTATTCGAGTCGAACCACAGTTTAAACTTTTTCTATATGGCTAAAATTTAGCGTCATATTGGCTATAATTAGCAGCCAGACTTACCGAGATTATGTGGTTGCCTTTGATGGGGACTTAAGCTATTTCTGTCGAAGGATGCAGAGAAGTTTTAAATATTTTTTATTTTTACCTGGGATTAAATATATGCCTACGATTAACCAATTAGTGCGTAGTAAACGCAAAAAAGTAGAAAAAATGACAGATTCTCCTGCGCTTAGTTCTTGTCCGCAGAGGCGTGGAATTTGTGTTCGTGTTTATACCGTAACACCAAAAAAACCTAATTCTGCATTACGTAAAGTAGCTCGTGTAAAGCTTACAACAGGAAAAGAAGTGACGGCATACATTCCCGGAGAAGGACATAATCTTCAAGAACACTCTGTTGTATTAGTTCGAGGAGGAAGGGTAAAAGATTTACCAGGTGTTAAATACCATATTATTCGTGGAGCATTGGATACAGGTGGCGTTGAGGGAAGAAAACAAAGTCGTTCTCTTTATGGCGCAAAAAGAAAAAAGGGAGGTAATTAATCATGGCAAGAAGAAAGACCGTTGATCTTACAAGAGATATTGGCCTGGATCCAAGATTTAATTCTTTTCTTGTTCAAAAATTAATCAATTATGTTATGGAGCGTGGTAAAAAAAATACCGCAAGAAAAATTGTTTATGAAGCATTCGATATTTTAGTTAAAAAATCCAATGGCGATGAAAAAAAAGGTTATGAACTTTTTGAGAAAGCTATTTCAAAAATAAAACCTTCTGTTGAAGTTAAGGCAAGACGTGTTGGTGGAAGTGTTTATCAAATTCCGGTTGAAGTTCGTCCAAATAGAGCGTTAGCATTATCTTTGCGTTGGATTATTCAGTCAGCAGCTTCCAGGTCAGATAAAACTATGGGACAACGGTTGGCTAATGAATTACTTGACGTAGTAGAAGGTAGGGGAAATGCAATTAAGAAAAAAACTGATGTGCACAGAATGGCTGAATCTAACAGAGCCTTTTCACATTATGCATGGTAGGATAATTGGGGTAACTAATGAGTAAGGATTTAAATAAGTTTAGAAATATAGGGATTATGGCTCACATTGATGCTGGTAAAACTACAGTTACAGAGCGGGTTCTTTATTATACAGGTGTTTCTCATAAAATTGGTGAAGTCCATGAAGGTGAAGCTACAATGGATTGGATGGTTCAGGAACAGGAAAGAGGTATAACTATCACCTCTGCAGCAACAACCTGTTTTTGGAGAGATCACCAAATAAATATTATTGATACTCCCGGTCACGTGGATTTTACGATTGAAGTTGAACGTTCTTTACGTGTTTTGGATGGTACCGTTGCTGTTTTTTGTGGCGTTGGTGGCGTTGAACCACAATCTGAAACTGTTTGGCGTCAAGCTGATAAATATAAAGTTCCAAGAATCGCTTTTGTTAATAAGTTAGATAGAATTGGGGCGGATTATTTTGGAGTTATTAAAGAAGTTGATGAAAAGTTACATGGTAAACCTTTGGCTATGCAAATTCCTGTTGGTGAGTCTGAAAATTTTAATGCCATAATAGATGTTTTACAAAAAAAAATGGCAACATTTGATCAAGAATCTTTGGGTTCCAAAGTTAATTATGAAGAAGTTCCTGCGGAATTTAATGATAAGATTGATGAACTTTATGAAAAAATTGTTGAAGTTGCATGTGATTTTGATGATGAATTAGCAGAAAAATATTTAGATGGTAAGGATTTAACGGTAGAAGAAATTAAAAGGGGGATAAGGCAAGGTGTTTTAAAACAGGAAATTACACCAATGTTTTGTGGCTCAGCTTTTAAAAATAAAGGTGTTCAACTTTTATTGGATGCTGTTGTTGATTATTTACCGTCACCTTTAGATGTTCCTCCAATTAAAGGAATAAATCCTGAAACAAATGAGATTGAAGAAAGAAAGGCTGATGTAAATGAGCCTTTTTGTGCTTTGGCATTCAAGATTATGACAGATCCATTTGTTGGTTCTTTAACATTTTCGCGTGTTTACTCCGGTTCACTTGATGCTGGTTCATATATTTATAATGCCTCAAAGGGGAAAAAAGAAAGAATTAGCCGTTTATTGAAAATGCACGCAAATAAAAGAGAAGAAGTTAAATCTGCATCTGCTGGAGATATCGTTGGAGTTATTGGTGTTAGAGATGTTTCTACAGGAGATACTTTTTGTGATGAAAAACATCCTATTCTTTTAGAATCGATCGAATCACCTGAGACTGTTGTAAGTGTGGCGATTGAGCCTAAGGCAAAAGGTGATTATGAAAAATTAGCCTTATCTTTGAAAAAAATGATGCAGGAGGATCCCTCATTCAGATTTACTTTTGACAATGAAACAAGTCAAACAGTTATTTCTGGTATGGGAGAGCTTCATTTGGAAATTATTGTTGATCGTCTTTTAAGAGAGCACAAGATTGAAACTTCTGTTGGTAAACTTCAAGTTGCATACAAAGAAACTATTCAGAAAATTGCAAAAGCTGAAGGAAAATTTATTCGTCAATCTGGTGGTCATGGTCAATATGGTCATGTCTGGTTAAGGGTTGAGCCTTTAGCGAGAGGGGAAGGATTTCAATTTGCAAGTGAAATTGTTGGAGGAACAATTCCCAGGGAATTTATTCCAGGCATTGAAAAGGGTGTAAAAGAAGCTTTAGGAAATGGAGTTATAGCTGGTTATCCTACCGTTGATGTTAAAGCAATTGTTTATGATGGATCATTTCATGATGTTGACTCTTCTGAAATTGCATTTAAAATAGCAGCTTCTATCGCTATGAAAGAAGCTTTATCTAATGCTTCTCCTGTATTGCTTGAACCTATTATGAAAGTTGAGGTTGTTACACCTGAAGAAAACATGGGAGATGTTATGGGAGATTTAAATTCCCGAAGAGGTAGAATTTTGGGCATGGAAATGAGAAAAGGTGTTCAGGTTATTGCAGCCGAGGTTCCCTTGGGTGAAATGTTTGGTTATGCAACTGAGCTGCGTTCAATGACAAAGGGTAGGGCTAGTTATACGATGCAATTTGAGGCATACAGAGAGGTGCCTAAAAATGTTCAGGAACAAATTGCAGAGGGTAAAAAATAAATTGGAAATAATTATAGTTAAGTATTTTTGTAGTTGTTAGGAAGGAATTATAATGGCAAAAGGTGTTTTTGAAAGAACGAAACCACACGTCAATGTTGGGACAATTGGTCACGTTGATCATGGTAAAACAACTTTGACGGCAGCTATAACTAAGGTTTTAGCTGAAAAAGGGGGAGCTGTATTTAAAGCATTTGATCAAATAGATAATGCTCCAGAAGAAAAAGAGAGAGGTATTACTATTGCAGCATCTCACGTTGAATATGAAACACCAAAACGTCACTATGCTCATGTTGACTGTCCTGGTCACGCTGATTATGTAAAAAATATGATAACGGGTGCGGCTCAAATGGATGGAGCAATTTTGGTTGTTTCTGCTGCTGATGGTCCAATGCCTCAAACAAGAGAGCATATTCTTCTTGCAAGACAAGTTGGTGTTCCTGCAATTGTTGTTTATTTGAACAAGGTTGATATGGTTGATGATGAAAGTATGGTTGAACTTGTTGAAGAAGAAGTAAGAGAACTTTTGTCCAAATATGGTTTTCCGGGAAATGATATTCCTATTATCAGAGGATCTGCATTGAAAGCTTTGGAAGGTGACAAAAGTGAAATTGCAGAAGGATCTATTATAAAATTAATGGAAGCTGTTGATTCTTATATTCCAACTCCGGAAAGAGATAAAGATAAACCATTTTTAATGCCGATAGAAGATATATTTTCTATTGCAGGTCGTGGAACTGTTGTAACTGGTCGTGTTGAACAAGGTGTTGTTAGCATTGGTGAAGAAGTTGAAATAGTTGGTTTTAGAGATACAACAAAAACAACTGTGACCGGTATTGAGATGTTTAATAAGGAAATGAAACAGGCTCTTCCTGGTGATAATATTGGTTTGTTGCTTCGTGGTGTTAAAAAAGAAGATGTTGAACGAGGTCAGGTTATTGCAAAACCTGGTTCAATAACACCACATACAAAATTTAAAGCTAAAATTGTTACCTTGAAGAAAGAAGAAGGTGGAAGACATACCCCATTCTTCTCTGGTTATAGACCACAATTTTATTTTAGAACAACAGACGTTACGGGTAATCTTACTCTTCCAGAAGGAAGAGAAATGGTTATGCCTGGAGATGAGGTTGAGGTTACGGTAGAACTTGCTAGTCCTGTTGCTATGGATAAAGAACTTAAATTTGCTGTTCGTGAGGGCGGTAGAACTGTTGGTGCGGGTATTGTAACAGAAATTATAAAATAATTTCATAACGGGTCTGACTAATTATGAAAAAACAAAGAATTCGTTTAACTTTGAAATCTTATGATCATCAACTTTTAGATAATGCAGTAAAGCAAATTGTTTTTGCAGTTAGAAGAACAGGGTCTAAAATTTTAGGCCCAATTCCTCTTCCTAACAGAAAGAAAATTTATACTGTTTTGAGGTCTCCTCATGTTGATAAAAAGTCTCGAGAACAATTTGAGTTGATTACCCACAAGCGTGTTTTAGACATTATCTCTCCGGTGGAACAAACAATGGATGCTTTAATGAAATTAAATATTTCTGCTGGTGTTGATGTAGAAATTAGATAAAAAAAGAGGCTTTGAATGTTAAAAAAAATACTTGGCAGAAAAGTTGGTATGAGTCAGCTTTTTGATGAAAGTGGAAGAGTTACTCCAGTTACAGTTATAGATGTTGGAAATTGGTTTGTAACGCAAGTAAAGACAAAAGAAAAAGATGGATATGTTTCTTTACAGTTAGGTTTATTAAAAGATAAATACAAAAAAAAACCTTTTGATGTAAATTGGTTGAAAAATAAAAAAAATTATTTTTTAAAACTACAAGAGGTTTCTATGGATGATCCCGTTGATTTAAAAGTGGCTCAGGAAGTGAAACTTGAAAATTCAAAAATAGAAGAAGGTTCAAAAATTGATGTGACCGGAATCAGTAGAGGTTTGGGTTTTCAGGGTGTTGTTAAAAGATGGGGTTTTGGAGGAGGACGGGCATCTCATGGATCAACTTTTCACAGAATACCAGGTGCGATAGGAAACGTTCGCTCTTGTGGATTTGTTATTAAGGGTAAAAAAATGCCTGGTCATATGGGGCACAGTAAAGTGACAGTTAAAGGATTGAGAATTGCTCATGTGGACAAGCAGGATGGTTTTATTTTTATAAAAGGTGCTGTTCCTGGAAAAAAAGATTCTTTTGTATCAATCAGAATGCAAGGGTAGGTTTTATGGAAAAAGAGTTATTACTTTATACAGATAATGGTAAACAAGTTGACAAATTAAATATAAACATCGATGTAAATCAAAGAGAAGAAAGTCCAAAAACTTATTCTTGTGCAATAAGAAGATTGCGTCAAAATTGGCGCCAGGGAACAGTTGGTTGCAAGGATAGAAGTGAAGTTTCCTTTTCAAATAAAAAACCGTGGAAACAAAAAGGAACGGGAAGAGCGAGGGCTGGAACCGCGCGTTCTCCTCTGTGGCGTTCCGGTGGAGTTACATTTGGTCCTCAAGCAAGAGTAAGAATACTTGATATAAATAAGAAACAAGATAAGTTAGTTTTAAATAATATTTTCTTTTCAAAGTTAAATAAAAATGAATTGACTTGTATTGATTTTGCTTTGAAATCAGATAAACCAAGTACAAAAGAAGTTAGAGATTTCCTTAGGAATGCAAATCTTTATAACAAAAAAATTATTTTGTTTTTACCTTTTAACGATGAATTAAATTTTGCATCTTTTAGAAATCTTGCTAATGTTGATGTTTTATCCTTTGATCAGCCAAATGCTTTTGATTTAAGTAGCGGTAGACATTGGGTTTTCCTTAAAAGAGATATAGATTTATTTAAAAATATGGTTGCAAAATGGAATTAAGTATTTACGACGTTATTAAAAGAAGTATTACAACCCCAAAAAGTATTGATTTGCATAAGCGGCTTGGGCAATTAACTTTTGAGGTTAATAAAAAAGCAAACAAAATTATGGTTAAGCAAGCTGTAGAAAAAATTTGGGATGTTAAGGTTGATAAGGTTCGGATTTTAAATATACAAGGTAAAACTAAAGAATTTGCTCGAAAAAGTTTTAAATCTCCTGGTTTAAAAAAAGCTATAGTTACTTTGAAAAAAGGACAGACTGTAGAATTACCAAGTCATTTTGAGACTATGGGTGTTTCAGGGGGTAAAAGCGAGAGCTCAGAGGTAAAGTAATATGGCTGTAAAAACAAGAAGACCAATAACTTCATCTTTGCGAGGACAACAATTTCTCTTAAATACAGATTTAACCAAAAAGGATCCTGAAAAAAGATTAATTGTTCCTTTAAATAGGAAAAGTGGTCGAAATGCATATGGAAGAATTACGGTTCGTCATCGTGGTGGTGGAGCAAAGAGAAGATATAGAATAATAGATTTTGGCAGAATTTATAAAGATATTGAGGGTGTTGTTATTGCATTTGAATATGATCCAAATAGAAATGTACCAATTGCTTTAATTTCATATAAAAATGGATCAAAAGGTTACATTTTGAAACCGGCAGGGTTAAAGGTTGGGGATGTAGTTGTTTCTGGTGAAAATGTTGAAGCTAAGGTTGCAAACTGTACTTTATTAAAAAATATTCCGATAGGTTTTTTTGTTCATAATGTTGAATTGCAACCAGGGCAAGGTGGTAAGTTTGCCAGAAGCGCTGGAAATTCCGTGCAACTTGTAGCAAAAGAAGGTAATCTTGCTGTGTTAAAAATGCCTTCTGGTGAATTGAGGACTGTAAGCCTTGAAAGTAGGGCGACTGTGGGAGTTCTTGATAATGCGGATTATAAAAATATTACTTTAGGTAAAGCTGGCAGAACCCGACATTTGGGAATAAGACCAACTGTTAGAGGTATGGCGATGAATCCAATTGATCACCCGCATGGTGGAGGTGAAGGAAGATCTAAATCAGGATCACATCCAACTACACCTTGGGGTAAAGGCTGTAAAGGTACCAGGACTAGAAAACGTAAGAGTTCTGCTATTTTAAAGAGAAGAAAAAAATAAAAGATTTTTGAAGAAGGATAGTTATGGCAAGGTCTGTGCGCAAGGGTCCTTATGTTGATGCAAAGTTAATGGAAAAAATAGAAAGAGTTAAGGCTTCTGGTAAAAGAGAAACGATAAAAACCTGGAAGCGCAATAGCATGGTTACACCTGATTTTGTAGGGCTTACCATAGCTGTTCACGATGGTAGAAAATTTGTTCCAGTTTTTATTACAGAAAATATGGTGGGACATGCTTTGGGAGAATTTGCTCCGACCAGAACGTTTAGATTACATAGTGGTCAGCGTAAAGCTGGAGCTGAAGAAAAACAATAGTAAATTATAATTAAGGTTTAAGATTATGCTTATTGGTAAAGCTAAAAGTAAATATATACGAATATCTCCTTATAAATTACGTCCGATTGTTGATGTGATTCGTGGAAAGCGAGTTGATGAAGCTTTAGCTTGGCTTGATACTTGTTCTATGAAAAAAATTGTTCCTATAAAGAAAACGTTAATTTCAGCTTATTCTAATGCTAAAAATCTAAATCCTAAAACAGCTGAAATGGAAAGAATGTTTATCAAAGAGATTAAGATTGATCAGGGACCGGTTATTAAGTATTTCAAGCCCGCTGCAATGGGAAGAGCAGCAATTCAAAGAAAGCGATTAAGTCATTTGAATGTTGTTGTTTCTGCAAAAGAAGATAAGGGTGTGACTAGTAATAAAAAAATTGAAGTAAAAAATAAATAAAAGAAAGACGAGGTGTGTTGTGGGACAAAAGGTTAACCCTTTATCTTTTAGACTAGGCATTTACGAGGATTGGAAAGCGCATTGGTTTGCTAAAAAGGGAAATTATGGCGATGAGTTAATTGAAGATTTTAACATTCGCCAATTTTTAAAAGAAAAATTAAATAATCAGGATATAAGCAAAATTGTTATTGATAAAGCTGCTGAAAATATTCGTATTACCATTTTTTCTTCCAAGCCTGGTGTGATTATAGGAAAAAAAGGTGTAGGAATTGAGCAATTAAAAAAAGAGCTTTATTCTAAATTTAAAAAGAATGTTGATATTTCAGTTCAGGAATTAAAAAATCCTGAAACAAATGCAGCGCTTGTTGCTAAAAGTATTGCGGAACAACTGGAAAAACGGGCTAGTTTTAAAAGGGTTATGAAAAAAGCAGGATTTGCAGCTCTTAGATCTGGTGCAAAAGGTGTCAAGATTTGTTGTTCAGGTCGTTTAGGCGGAGCAGAAATCGCAAGATCTGAGTGGCTTAGACTTGGTTCAATTCCTCTCCACACCCTGAGAGCTAATGTTGATTATTCCTTAGCAGAAGCTAAAACGACTTATGGAATTATAGGTGTTAAGGTTTGGGTTTGCATGGGTGAATATTAATACTGAAATAGAAAGTGAATAAAAATGTTAATGCCTAAAAAAGTTAAATACAGGAAAGTTCAAAAGGGCCGAATTAAAGGTTTGGCTAAAGGTGGTAAAACTTTAGCTTTTGGTGATTTTGGTCTTCGTACTGTAGAATCCGGAAGGATTACGGCAAGACAAATTGAAGCCGTAAGGGTTTCGGTTAGCAGAAAGTTGAAAAAGGGCGGGGAATATTTTTTAAGAATGTTTCCAGATAAACCAGTTACTAAAAAACCGGCTGAAACACGAATGGGTAAAGGTAAAGGTAATCCTGAGTTTTGGGTTTGTGTAGCGAAAAGAGAAAAAATTCTTATTGAGGTAAAGGGAATTAGCAAGCAAGAGGCTAAACAGGTTTTGAAATCTGCTGGATATAAGTTACCGGTAAAAACCAAATTTGTTGAAAAAGAAAATTTAACGGCAGTTATTGTTTCTATTTAAGGTTTGAATTATGAAGAAAATTAATTTTGAAAATGTGACAAAAAAAGACCTTTTAAAAGAGGCAAATAAGATAAAAAAAGAATTATTTAATTTGAGATTAAATTTGGCGGCAGGACAAGTTAAAGATTATTCACAATTTAAAAAAATGCGCAAAGAGGCTGCCAGAGCCTTGACAAATTTAAATAAAAAAGATTCACGGCAACAAGATATTAATGGGTAATGGCGGTTTGATTGAGGAATTATAATGACAAAAAACGCACAAACAAAACAAATTACAACTTCAAAAAATAGATTTTTTGAGGGAGAAGTTGTTTCAGATAAAATGAATAAAACTATTACAGTTAAAGTTTACCGAACTTTAAAACATCCTATTACGGGTAAAACAATTAAAAAATTTAAAAAATATAAATCACATGATGAAGCAAATATTGCTCATATAGGTGATTGGGTTAAAATTGCAGAGTGTCGTCCGCTGTCAAAATTTAAACATACTAAATTAGTTCAAATTTTAAGAAAAGTGGTTTAAGGGGTTATTATGATTCAAAAAGAGACGTTCCTTAATGTTGCGGATAATTCTGGAGCCAAAAAGGTTCAGGTTATTCACATTAAAGGAAGTACAAGAAAAAGATTTGCCAGGTTGGGAGATATAGTAAAAGTTGCAGTTAAAAATGCAATTCCTGGTGGTACTGTAAAGAAAAGCGATGTTGTTGATGCTGTAATTGTTAGAACGAGAAAAGAGATGCGACGTTCTGATGGTAGCTATATAAGATTTGATGATAACGCAGCTGTTTTGATAGGAAAAGATGGGATGCCTGTGGGGACCCGTATTTTTGGACCTATCGCAAGAGAAATTAGGGCGGGTGGTTTTTTAAAAATTATCTCTTTAGCTCCTGAAGTATTGTAAGAGTGAGGTAGTTATTATGCTAAGCAGAATAAAAAAAGATGATAAAGTTATTGTTTTACAGGGGAAAGACCGGGGTAAAGAGGGTTTAGTTATTGATGTTAACTCTAAAAAGGGTAAAGTATTAGTTAAGGGTGTTAATGTTGTTACTAAACATCGCAAAGCTCGTAAGAGTGGCGAAAAAAGTAAAATAGTTAAAGAGGAAAAATTTTTGCCTCTTTGTAAAGTTATGCCTTTTTGTACTTCTTGTAAAAAAGCTTGTAGAATTCAGGTGAAATTTATGGAAGAAGGCAAAAAGGTTAGGGTTTGTCATCGTTGCAAAGAAGCATTTTAGTTGATAAAGGTTTTGGCATGGAAGTACGTTTAGAAAAAAAATATAAAACTGAATTTAAAACAGAATTAATGAAAACGTTGAATCTTAAAAATGTAATGGAAATCCCACGTATTGAAAAAATTGTAATTAACGCAGGCGTAAAAAATACAGGGGATAGCAAAGCAATTGGTCAAATTCAGGAGGTTATTAGTAAAATTGCTGGTCAGGCTGCTGTAAGGACCAATGCAAAAAAGTCTGTTGCAGGTTTTAAAATCCGCGCTGGAATGCCTATAGGAGTCAAAGTTACTCTTCGTGGTAAAAATATGTATAATTTTTTAGATAAATTTATAAATTCTACTTTACCATCGGTTCGAGACTTTCATGGAATTTCCAAAAAGTTTGATGGTAAAGAAAATTATAATATTGGTATTTCTGATTGGATGGTTTTTCCTGAAATTGATTATGATAATGTTGATAAAGTTCATGGTTTAAATATAACTATTCAAACTTCAGCTAATTCGGATGAAAAAGCGTTAGAGCTGTTAAAAGTTTTTAATATGCCTTTTAAAAAGATAATTTAAGGATTTTAATTTATGGCAAGAAAAGCTTTGATTGAAAAATCTAAAAGAATCCCGCAGTTTTCAGTAAGAGCGAGAAATCGATGCAAGGTATGCGGAAGAGCCAGGGGGTATTTAAGTGATTTTTCTTTATGTAGAATTTGTTTTAGAAAATCAGCTTCAGATGGATTGTTACCTGGAGTTAAGAAGGCTAGCTGGTAATTTAGTAAAGGATAAAAATGTCAATTGATACGATTAGTGATTTTTTAACTTCTATAAGAAACGCTTTAATGGTTTCAAAAAGATCTGTTGTGATTCCTTTTTCTAAAATGAAATTAGATATAGCCAAAGTTTTAAAGGAAGAAGGTTACATAAAGGATTATCAACAGATTGAAAAAGAATCAGGGCACAAGGACTTAGTGATTTTTTTGAAGTATGTACAAGGAAGATCTGCTATCAGTGAGATTAAAAGAATTAGTACTCCAGGAAGACGCTCTTATATTGGAATTAATAAAATGAAACGAATTGATGGTGGTTTGGGTGTTGCCATTCTTTCGACAAATAAAGGGATAATTACAGATTCTCAGGCGAGAAAATTTGTTGTAGGTGGAGAAGTTATTTGTCATATTAGGTGATTTTGAGTGAAAAAGGAAATGATATGTCGAAGATAGGAAGAAAACTGATACCGATTTCTACGGCAAAAGTTGAAATAAAAGGGAATGAGATTTTTATTGAGGGCCCAAAGGCTAAATACACTCACATTGTTCCTGATTCAATAAAGATTTCTTTAAAAGATAAATCTTTGCTTGTTTCAGTTAATGAAAAGCAATCCAAAAAAAATAATGAGCTTTGGGGGCTTCATCGTGCGTTAATAGCTAATAAAATCAAGGGTGTTGAAACAGGGTTTGAAAAAAAATTGAAAATAGTTGGTCTTGGTTTTAAGGCTGTGTTGAGTGGAAAAAAAATGACTTTTTCTTTGGGATATAGCCATAAAGTAGATTATCAATTACCTGAGGGTGTTGAAGTTTTAATTGATAAAACAGGGCAACAATTAACCCTTAAATCTTCAGATAAATTTTTATTGGGTAATGCGTGTTCTGATATTAAGGCATTTAAAAGACCAGAGCCTTATAAGGGAACGGGTATAATGTTTGAAGATGAAGTTATTGTTAGAAAAGCTGGTAAAGCTAAGGCTGCGGCAGCAAGTTAATATTAGTTGAATGTAAGAAATTTTGTTTTAAAGGGGTTCTACTGTGAGCTTGCAAAAAAAGTTGGCAAAGAAAAGAGCAAGAAGATCTTTTAGGGTAAAAAATAAACAGACCTCAAGAGGCGTTTTGCTTAGATTATCTGTTTATAGAAGTTTAAAACATATCTATGCCCAAATAATTGATGATGCTGCTCAAAAAACATTATTAACTTTTTCTTCTTTAATGCTTCAGGATAAATCTGGAGATAAAAAAGAAGTTGCAAAAAAAGTTGGATTGGAATTGGGTAAAATTGCTCTTGATAAATCTATAGATCAGGTTTTGTTTGATCGTGGAAGATTTTTGTATCATGGAAGAATAAAAGCTTTGGCCGAAGGCGCGCGTCAGTCTGGGTTAAAGTTTTAGTTTAAGTTTGATTAAAAGTTTTAAATTTATTTGGGAAGATTGTTAATATGACAGTTCCAGTTGAGAAAAAGAATCAAAAAGAAGAATATTTTGAAACAGTTTTAAATGTTCGTCGCGTTGCAAAAGTTATTAAAGGCGGACGAAGGTTTGCTTTTTCAGCTTTAGTTGTTGTTGGTGATAGAAATGGAAGCGTTGGTTTTGCATTGGGAAAAAGTCGGGATGTTTCTTCTGCAATTTCTAAAGCTTTAAAGAGAGCCAAAAAAAGCATGATGACTTTTCCTATGTTTAAAACCACATTGCCATTTACTGTTAATGCAAAGCATTCAGCGAGTAAAGTACTTTTAAGAACAGCTTCTAAAGGTACAGGGCTTATTGCTGGAGGAGCTATTAGAGCTGTTATGGAGGCATTGGGTGTAAAAGATATTTTGTCAAAGACATTTGGTTCTCATAATCCTCATAATATTGTTAAAGCAACAATAAAAGCTCTAAGTAAATTAAAATCAGGTAAAGAAATAGCTCAGATTAGAGGTAAAAGTTTGAAAGATATATTTGGAGAAAAAGAAGATGTTACAGCTTAATGAATTAGCAAAGTTAAAAAAATCCCGCAAAAGAATTGGTAGAGGTGGTGAGCGTGGAGGGACTTCAGGAAAAGGGCATAAAGGACAAAAAGCAAGAACAGGTTCCGCTTCAGAACTGAGACCTTTTTTTGAAGGCGGTCAAATGCCTTTATCTCGTCGTCTACCGGTTCGTGGTTTTACAAATGCTTTTGCTAAAAAAGTAAAAATTATAAACATAAAAGATTTGGAAGCTAAATTTTCAGAAAATGAAATTGTTAATAAACAAACTTTGGTTAAAATGGGTTTAATCAAAGGAAAAGATAATTATTTAATAAAAGTTTTAGGTAAGGGTGTTTTATCTAAACCTTTAACCGTGCAGGTTAATTCTATAAGCAAATCTGCTTTAAAAGCTATTGAGAAGGCTGGCGGAAATTTTTCTAGCCAACAACGAGGAGAATAGTTGTGGTAGTGTTGCGTAATTTTAAAAATATTTTTTTAGTTACTGAATTAAGAAACAAGCTTATGTTTACACTTGGTGTTTTGGCTGTTTATCGTTTTGGTGTTCATATACCAATACCAGGAATCAATGTGTATGCATTAGGAAGTTTGTTTAAATCTAATATTGCAGGCGGCCTTTTATCTTATCTGGATCTTTTTGCAGGGGGAGCGTTAAGAAATTTTGCGATTTTTGCATTAGGAATCAGTCCATATATTAGTGCTTCTATTATGATGCAACTTTTAACAGTTATGATTCCTACTTTAGAGCAATTATCCAAAGAAGGTGAATATGGCCGAAGAATAATAAATCAGTATACGAGATATTTAACATTAGGTGTCAGCCTTATTCAGGGTTTTGGTATTTCTGCGTATGTTGAAAGTAATCCTGGTTTAGTTCTTAATCCTGGTTGGAGTTTTAAGCTTACTTCAACACTTATTTTGGTTGTTGGTTCAATGTTTGTTATGTGGCTGGGTGAACAGATAAATGCTCACGGAATTGGAAATGGAAGTTCGGTTATAATTTTTGCAGGTATTGTTGCAGGGTTACCTGATGCTATTATTAAATTGTCTAATTTTATTATGGAAGGTCAAACGGATCCGTTGCTCGCATTAGCCCTTCTTTTTGTAACATTACTTGTTATTGTTTGTGTTATTTTCCTTGAAAAAGGTGAAAGACGGGTACCGGTCCAATATGCAAAAAGAGTTATTGGTCATAAGGTTTATGGCGGTCAAAGTTCTTATATTCCGTTAAAATTAAATCCATCAGGTGTTATTCCGGTAATTTTTGCAAGTTCTTTGTTAACCTTTCCTATGACAATAGTTGGTGCTTTATCCCGAAAATTTCCATCATTAACTATTCTTTCAGAATGGTTAAACATGGGCGCTTTGCACTATACTTTAATGGCTGCCTTGATTATATTTTTCTCCTTTTTTTATACGGCAGTGATATTTAATCCTGCAGAGTTAGCAGACAATATTAGGAAGTCTGGTGGTTTTATTCCGGGAATAAGACCAGGAAAAAGAACATCAGAATTTTTCGATTATCTTTTGACCCGTATTGGTTTGCCTGGTTCAATTTATTTAGCTTTATTGGCGATTTTGCCAGGAATTTTAAGACAGATTATGGGCTTTCCGATTATGTTTAGCGGAATTAGTCTTTTGATTGTTATTGGTGTTGCTATGGATACATCGGCACAAATTGAATCTCATTTGATTGAACGAAGATATGAAGGATTTTTGTCTACAGGAAAACTAAAGGGCCGTTACGGTAGATAAAAATGATTAAAACAGATTTAGGCAAAACGATTATTTCTTTTTTTGGCCCTCCTGGTTCCGGTAAAGGAACCTTGGCTGAACGGCTTGTTAAGGAGCAGGATTATAAAATGTTGTCGACAGGTAATTTATGTAGACAGCATATAGCTCAAAAAACGGAATTTGGCCAAATGCTTAATGATTTTATTAAAAAAGGTGACCTTGTTCCTGATGAATTAATAACTGATATGGTTAAAGATTGGTTGAAATTACAAGTTGGACAAAATAAACCAATTATTTTAGATGGTTATCCAAGAACCAAAAGACAAGCTGAACTGTTTTATAATGTGCTGAAAAATGAATTTCCTGAATATTTATATCGGGTAATTTTGATAAATTTACCGGAAGAAACAATAGTTAAACGGTTAGCGGGAAGACTGGTTTGTGAAAATAAGAAATGTCAGGCTGTTTATAATGTTTCAATGTTGACGGAAAAAGATATTGAAGAATGTGAAAAATGTGGTGGAAAATTGATAAGACGGGATGATGATAAGGAAGAAGTTGTAAGGGCCAGGCTTAAAAATTATGTTGATTATAGTACTGAGATTTTAAATTATTATGAATCGGTTGGACAAAGAATAGAGTGTTTGAATATCGATAATTTGACCATTGATGAAGTCTTTGAAAAATTTGAATCTGTTTTATAGCTGATTATGATTATTATTAAAAATAAATTAGCTATAGATAAAATGAGAATTGCTGGTCATAGATTGGCCAAAATATTAAAAGATGTCAGTCTTTTTGTAAAACCAGGGGTTGATACGGCTACAATTGACTCTTTCATTGAACAGAATATGAAAAAAGCTGATCTTAAAACAATGTGCAAGGGATATCGCGGATATTGTCACGCAACCTGTATATCAATAAATGATGAAATTGTTCATGGGGTTCCAAGTCAAAAAGTAGTTTTAAAATCTGGAGATTTTGTTAAAATTGATGTAGTTGGATCTTATCAGGATTATTGCGCAGATATAACAAGATTTTATTTTGTTGATTCTGTTGGGGCTGAAGTTCAGTGTTTAGCTCAAACTGCCCAAAGGGCTCTTGATAAAGCAATTGAAATATCTCGTCCGGGAATTCATTTATCAGATTTATCCTCAGCAATTCAGAAAGTTGTTGAAGAGGCTGGTTTTAACGTTGTGAGAGATTTTGCCGGTCATGGCATTGGCAAAAATTTACATGAGCCACCAGATATTCCTAATTATGGAGAAGGGGGAAAGGGGCCAATTTTACGGTCTGGTATGACTTTGGCTATTGAACCGATGATTACCCAGGGTCATTGGGCTATAAAAATTGATAAAGATGGTTGGACTGCAAGAACTGCGGATGGAAAATTATCTGCTCATGTTGAAGATACCATTGCGATAACAAGTGATGGGGCAGAAGTGTTAACTAGGCTATAGCTTTAAGGAATAAGTTGCTATGAAAAAAAAAGAAGGCGTTATTGTTATAGATGGGATAGTAGAGAAAGCTTTGCCAAATGCAATGTTTCAGGTCAAACTTGAAGGTGGGCATACAGTTTTGGCACATGTTTCAGGCAAGATGCGGATGCATTATATTAAACTTTTGCCAGGGGATAAAGTTGCGGTTGAGTTATCTCCTTATGATTTGACTAAGGGTAGGATTATTTCAAGGTATAAAATTTAAAATTGTAAAGTGAATGAATCATGAAAGTAAAAACATCTGTAAAAAAAATTTGCTCAGATTGTAAAATTATAAAGCGTAAAGGTGTTGTAAGAGTTATTTGCAAAAAAAATCCCAGACACAAACAGCGTCAGGGATAAGTTTTATCTGTAAGAAAGGTTTAAATGGCTCGTATTGAAGGTGTAAATTTACCAAGAGAAAAGCGGATCGAATATGGGTTGACCTATATTTACGGAATAGGTTTGACCAGTGCTCAAAATATTCTTAAAACTACAAAAGTTAACCCTGATGTTAGAGTAAAAGATTTAACAGATGAACAAATTGCTGCAATTCAAAGAGAAATTTCTCGTGAATATAAAGTTGAGGGTGATCTAAGAAAAGAAGTAACTTTAAATATTAAGCGCCTGCAGGAAATTGGTTCTTATCGTGGATTGCGTCACAAAAGATCTTTGCCTGTACGTGGGCAGAGAACGAAAACTAACGCCAGAACCCGTAAAGGACCAAGAAAAGCTGGCAGTGCGATTTCTCTTAAAAAAGCACCAACTAAGAAGTAAAAGGTAAAAAAAAATATGGCTTACAAGAAAAAAAGTAAGAAAAAAAATCTAAAAAATGTTGATACTGTATTGGCACATGTTAAATCTACTTTTAATAATACCGTAGTTTCGATTACAAATATGCAGGGAGATGTATTATTAAGAGGTAGTTCAGGGCAATTGGGATTTAAGGGGGCGCGAAAAGGAACTCCTTTTGCAGCCACACAAATAGCTACAAAATTGGCAAAAGATATGGTTGGATTGGGAGTTAGGGCCATGGAAGTTAATTTACAGGGACCGGGATCAGGAAGAGATTCTGTTGTAAGAGCCTTTCAGTCTTCAGGTTTAAATGTTTCTGTTTTAAGAGATGTAACTCCTTTGCCTCATAATGGTTGCCGTCCTGCTAAGAAACGTAGAGTTTAATTTAATTTGTAAACAAGAAAAATCTTGTTGAAAAGAGGTAGAATAGTTTTATGACAAATTCCATTGAAGCTTGTAGGAAATGCCGACAAGTTGGTGAAAAATTATTTTTAAAAGGCACAAAATGTCGTACGGCTAAATGTCCGATAGAAAATAGATTAACATCTCCTGGTCAGCATGGAAAAAAGGCAGGTACTAAAAAATTATCTGAATATGGAAAGCAGTTAAGAGAAAAACAAAAAGTTAAAATGATGTATGGTTCTTTAGAACGTCAATTTAGAAGATTTTTTGATATAGCTGTAAAACAAAAAGGTGTTACTGGCGAGGTTTTATTAAGTTTACTTGAGCGTCGCCTGGATAATGTTGTGTATCGTTTAAAAATGGCTTTTTCCCGTAGACAGGCCCGTCAAATGATTGTGCATGGTTCTGTATTGGTAAATGGAAAGATAGTTACCTCTCCTTCTTCTGTTGTTAAACAAAACGATGTAATTTCATTATCTGAAAAAGTTTTGAATAATAAAGAGTTTATGTCAAAAGTAGTTGATAAAAGAATTAATA
Organism: bacterium; assembly: GCA_043818275.1. Lineage (GTDB taxonomy): Bacteria > Babelota > Babeliae > Babelales > JAUWHS01 > JAUWHS01. Next base: position 31,644 of record JBDRFY010000036.1, read on the forward strand.
TGGGAATTAGAGTTCCTGAATGGTTGGAGCTAAACAAAAAAGAATATAAAGGTGTTATTTTGCGTGATCCTGAAAAAATGGATATTGCGGCTCCAATTGAAGAACATTTAATTGTTGAATTGTATTCTAAATAAAAATAAAAAAATTTAATTTTTATGGGGGCTTACCAGATGCAGGAAAAAATGATTTACAAACCATTGAATTTACCTAAGTTAAGTTGGAACAAAAAATTATCAACAGATACATTTGGAGAATTAATAGTTGAACCTTTGGAACCTGGTTTTGGTCTCACTTTAGGTAATGCTTTAAGAAGATCAATTCTTTCTTCAATCGAAGGATCTGCTGTAACATCTGTAATAATCAAGGGCGTTAATAATGAATTTGCATCAGTTAAAGGTGTTATTGAAGATGTTTTAAATGTTTTATTAAATATTAAAAATATAGTTATTAAGAATAAAACCGGTCACCCTGGCAAAATGCATCTTTTTTATAAGGGTGAAGGTGTTGCAAAAGTTGCAGATATAAAAGCAGATGAACATTTAGAATTAATAAATAAAGAACATATAATTGCTCATCTTGCGGTAGATGGAGAATTGGAAATAGAGTTTTTTATAGAATCTGGTCGGGGGTATCAGGCTGCGGCATGGCCTCAAGGTGATTCTTTGCAAAAAGATGACAGAATTTATCTGGACGCAATGTTTTCTCCTGTTCGAAGAGTTGAATATCACATAGAAAAAACTCGTGTTGGAAAAGAAATTGATTACGATAAACTTTTTTTAACAATACAAACAAATGGTTCTATCGCGCCTCAGGATGTTGTTCATTATGCTACATCAGTTTTGAGAACCCAATTAGAACATTTCTTGTCTGCGACAGAAATTCCTTTCAATGAAATTTCAAAGCAGGAAGATGAAACAGGTGAAGAAGAAAGTGCTAGTGATGTTGATGGACCAACAAAAGGATTACCTGTTGATTTATTTTTAAAGCCAATAGAAGAACTGGAATTTTCTGTGCGCGCGCATAACTGTTTAATTGGCGCAGGAATTAAACGTGTTATAGATTTGGTTAATTTAACAGAAGATGATGTTTTAAAAATTAAAAACTTTGGTCGCAAATCATTACGTGAAGTTAAAGAGATTTTAAACGCTTTCGGATTACATTTAGGCATGAATGTTAAAGAATTGGATTTGAAAAAAGTTTTGAAAGAAAAAGAGGATAAATTAAAATCATGAAGCATCAAAGTGGAAGAAAAAAATTAAATAAAAGACCGGCTCATAAAAAAGCCATGATAAGAAATCAGGTTATCCATTTGATTAATTATGGTTTTTTACAAACAACAAAAGCCAGAGTTAAAGAGGTGCAAAAAACTGCTGAAAAGCTTGTAACAATTGCAAAAAAGGGTTCAGATTTTAATGTGATTCGCAGAATAAAACAAGAACTACCTTATAATGCAGCAATGGTTGAAAAACTTATTAAAGAAATTGCGCCAAAATATGTTCAACGACCTGGTGGATATACAAAAGTTATTCCTTTAGGTCAGCGTCAAAGTGACACTGCTAAAATTGCCCGTTTAGAGTGGGTTTAATTTTAAAATAAATGGCGTCGATAAAATCGGCGCCTTCTCTTTTTTTGTCATTTCTTTACAAATATAATTGTTCTGACTAAAATTTCTTCATGTGTAATGTTTTAATAATCGTTTGTTTTTATTGGAGAGTTTTTTTGTAGTATTTACAAAAAGGGAGAATAGGATGCTTAAAAAATTTTTTCTGATCATATTTTTTCTGGGAATTTTTTCAACGACATTTCTTGTAGCTGATGATGAATTCAATCCCCAATTTCGTAGTAATTTAAGACCGGTAACAGCTTTGCAAATTCAGCGGGCAAAAGAAGAAGGCATTGATGTATCAGATTTTTTGCATGAGATCGCGATTACTCAACCAATTCTGCCGCAACCAAAACCAACAAATGTAGATCCACAAAGACCCTCTTTTATTTCTAAACCAAGTAGGCCTGTTTCCAGACCAAATTCACAGGATACTTTTAGAAATATTGAAGAAGGAGATTTGCGTACTTTTATAATTCCGGAAGATCTTCAGGGTTTAAAATTATTAGACAATTTGGATGATTATACACGCTATGAAGACCAGACGATGGATTTTAATAATGTAGCCGAGAACGATGCTTTATCAAATGTTCGAGCTATCAATTTTAGTTTGAGCCCAATTTCCGGCGTTAATATGGTAATAACAAATGGAGCTGTTTTGGTTCAGGGTTCTGATGATATCGAAATTAAAAAAGATTTTCATGTTATTAATGTTATCGGAAAAGAAAATAGATTTCAGGTTACAAAAAAAATAACAGTCGATGGTGATGGAATTGATTCCGGATTATTTTTGGCAGAAGGCGCAGAATTAATTTTTGAATTTATAAATGATGGCTCAACCGTTCCTGAAGTTTATTTCAAGCCAAATTTTTTAATGAATTTACCTAAAAATGCAATTTTAAGATTTGAGGGTGAAGGAGTTGTTACATTTGGAGATGCTTCACGAATTAATTTAAATGGTGACAGAACTGCAAATCCAAAAGAAATTGTAACTTTTGCGAATAAACCGGTAATAAGAATTACAACAAGATCTATTGTCACTGTAGAAACTGGCGGAAAAGCAAATATCAGTGGAATTGGAACAGTAGAAATTACAAATGGCGCAAGTATAGTAATTGATGATGCAGGGCAGTTAGTTTTGGGTGAAAATTTAGCAACAGCATTTAATAATGGATATAAATATACTGAATTGAATATTCCAAATGAGACTACAGGTGTTTATTACGATTTAGCTGATGTAAAAAGAATGTATTTTGTAAATAGTTCAAGCGCCATGTTGGATATTAAAATTAAAGATTCTGGTTTAATAGAATTATCAAATTCAGGAATTCTTTCTGTTGGTTATTTAAAATCAACATTAGAATTTATTCAGGGCGGAATGTTGGCTATTAGAAATGGCGGAAAATTTGAAATTAATCTTGATGATAGCAATGTAGCAGAAGGTCTTTTAAGCGTATTTCATTTTGGTCCGGGATCAAAACTTGCAATTGATGAAACCGGAAAATTATCAATGGCCGCCAATTATTATAATTCATTGATGTCAGACGCTTCCGGTCATACATTAGAATTTTTTGTAGACTGGACAGCAAAAGATGCTGCATCGCAAGGTGATGGACTTGTTGGATTTATTGATCGTACAGGTTCAAACAACAGAAGTTTTACAGGTAAATTTATTCCCTCTAATGCAATTTACAGAAACTCGGATGAACAAATTGAATTGTTGGCAGAAAAGTTGGTTAATACGAATTCAGGTCTTGCGGTAACAATTGTTTATACCGATGAAAATAATTTTTCCAAATTCAGAACAATGAATGGAGTTTCAGTTCAAATTCAGAGCGGTTATACCGTTATCAGTGATAATGCTACAACCGGAGCCGTAACTTTGAAAAATTCTGCAGGTAAAACGTTGAAATATGATGCAAATGGTAATCAAATTTAATAAGTAAAATTGAAATAAAAAAGGCCGGGAGTTTTAAATGCCCGGCCTTTTTTATTTCTAAAAACTTGAACTAATTTGTTTTTTATTTTTATATCTAATCCTATTAAATAACTTTTTTAATAAAAGGACCACAATGAAATGTAAAAATTGTGTTGGTTCAGGTAATGTTGCAATTATTGGGGCGGGCAATGTTGGAAGTACCGCGGCTTTTACAATAATGCTTGATGGTATTGCCAATAAAATTACATTAATTGATATAAATAAACAAAAAGCTGATGGAGAAAAATTAGATTTATGTCATGGTATGCAATTTACAAAAAAATTAATTGAAATAGAAGCGGGCGATTCTTTTGAATTGGTTTGCGATGCTGAAGTTATTGTAATTTGCGCTGGCGTTGCTCAAAAAAAGGGGGAGAAAAGAACAGACATTCTTGAAAAAAATGTAAAAGTATTTAAACAAATTATTCCGGAAATAAAAAAATATAATCAGGAAGCAATTTTGTTGGTCATTACAAACCCCGTTGATATTTTAACATACATAACGTATAAACTTTCAGGTTTTGATAAATATAGGGTTTTTAGTTCAGGAACAGTTTTGGATACCGCGCGATTACGTTTTTTACTTGGAAAACATTTTAAAGTTAGCCCAAAAGATATTTCCGCGTATGTTTTGGGGGAACATGGAGATACAGAGTTTGTTTGGTGGAGCAAAGCTGAAATTGGTGGTGTTTCGCTTGAAAAATTTAATGGTTATTCCAAAAAAGTTTTAGATGAAATTTATTTGCGGGTTAAAAATTCAGCCGAAGAAATTATAAGTAAAAAAGGAATGACAAATTATGCTATCGGATTAGTTATTTCAAAAATTGTCCGGTCAATCTTACTGGATCAGTCCAGAGTTTTTACAGTTTCCACCGTGCTTAATGATTATTTAGGTGCGGATGAAGTGTGCTTAAGTATTCCAACAATTGTAAGACGTGGTGGTATTTACAGACAACTTGCGATTGATTTAAATCCGGACGAAAAGGAACAATTTAAATTGGGATCGGATAAAATTAAGCAATTTATTAATCTGGCTGAGAAATTTTTAGATTGATACTTTCATATTGTTGAGCTAAAAGCTCAAACTCTTTACAAATATATTTGTACGGATTAAAATCAGTTTTGCATATATTTAAAAATTGCAAAATATTCTTCAGCACAGAGCTTTAAATCAAAAGGGAGAAGGATGAGAGGAAAGTTTCTGCGCAATATAATTCTTTTTTTAGTGGCCGCTAATTTTACTGGATTAATTTCAGGAATAGAATTTAGCAGTCAGGATTCAACTATTAAAGTTTTTTCCGGTTCTTCTTTTTATAATAATTCCAGTGGGTTAATTATTGATGGAACCTTAGTTCAAAAAACAGGTGGTAGTTTACTTGGAAATTCTATTGCTTTTTCCGAAGGCGTTTTTAAACCAGATTCTACTTCTAATGGAGATATAGCTTTAGATGGAATTGGAGATGTGATTTTGAATGGTTACACCTCATTATCCAGTTCCTGGGTATTTTCTGGAACCAATAGAATTAATGGTAATGGAAATGTATTGGATTTGTCTTCCGGTGGAATGTTGGTGTTGTTGCCATGGTCAAACCTTTCTTTGACCGATATTTTTATTAGTGGTCTAGGGGATACTGGCGGAAAAGGAAAGATATTATTTTTTGATAATAATGGAAAAGTTATTTTAAGTAACGCGGATGTTAAAGTTGATAATGATGTGACATATACACTTGGAAGTTTTTATGTTGATGGTCCTTCAACAATGTTTCTTGCGGATAAAAATATAATATTTAACACAAACGCTACTTTGACTGTCGATGGAGTTACTTTGTGGAAAGATCCGTTGGATGCTTTAAGTTCGGGTGATATTTTATTTGGTTCAAGTTTAAATCTGGATTTAGTTTCAAATGGTACAATAAAAACATTTGTTTCAGGCGCTGATGTATCAAATATTCAATCACTGGTTGTTCAGAATAGTAACGCGATTGTAACCTGTTGTGAAAATCCATTGATTGGAAATATTTCAACAAATATAACCCTGGATAAAAGTCATTTTATTAATCCAAACGAACAAATTGTTATAACTGAAAATGTTACAATCAACGGTCAGGGAAGCATTGCGTATTTTGCGGGAAAAGATAAACCTGTTGGACCTCAATTCGTTGTTATGCCCGGTAAAACAGTTACATTAAATAACATAAAATTAATTGGAATTGTTTCTGACACATTTTCCATGATGACTGATTCATCTCAAATTATTGTTGGACAAAATGTGGTGTTTGGTTTGGATGAAAATGTTACATTTACACGAGGTAAATTTCAGATTACCGGTCAAAGTGTATTTAATATTTTGGGAATTGGTGGACAAAAAACTTTGAAATTTGCTCCGGGTGATCCGACAAATACTCCAATGTTTAATCTTGGTTTTGGTACACTTGCATTGCAAGATATTGAACTTACCGGACTTGAATATTTCACTTATCAAACGTCAGGTAATGTTACAGGCGCGCTTGGTCTGGTTGGAAATACGGCGGTTAATATTGAAAAATCTAACAACATGGTTTTTTATATTGAAAGTCTGGATAACACGTTCAGGTTGCTGGAAAATAATTTGTGGTTTAACGGATTTTTAAATTATGCCCAAACAGGAGATAATGCTTTGCATTTTGATTTTGTTCTGCGTTCGCCAGTTGAATCTTTGGACGCAAAAGCTCAACTTCAAAGTGGAAAAGTTCCTGTTATAAATTTTGCGACTAATTTTATTTATCTAACATCATCAAACGGAATAGCGCGAATAATTTTTGATGATGCAAGCGTTAAAATATATAACCAGGCAAATGCATTTGTCGTGATTGAAAATTCATATCTTGGAGCAAATAAATTACAAGTATCAGGAGATCCAATTTGGGACGCATCAAGTGAAACGGCAAAAAACAGATTTGCGGTTGAAGCAATTGAATTAGAAGCTGTCGGCTTTACAAGTGACATTATTCCTGAATTTGGTATTCCAATTATTGTTGATTCTGGACATCACAGATCAATTTTTGATATTCGTTCTATTATTAGTGAAAAAGATTTATTAAATTTTTTGAATAAGCAAGATAGGCCTAAATCTGCATTGCAACTGGAGCAGGAAGAGTAAGGTGGATGATAATCTTTGAATTTAATTTGACAAGTCCTATGAGGGACGAAAGTAATTAGCCTTGGGTTTTAACCCGTGGTAGTAATGTTTGGGTTGTTGTTTAATTAAACAGGGAGAAAAAAAGGATAGAGTATGAAAATGAAAAAAATTTTATTGACCGTTGTTGTCGCGGCAGTTTCTTTTGGCAACGCAGTTTTTGCTTTTGATTACGACATGGATGAAATGAATGAGAATGAAAAAGTCGCGTGGTTCTGGACAAAAAAAGACGAAGATAAAGCAAAAGTAAAACAGGAAAAAAAAGAAAAAAAACAAACTGCAAAAGCAGAAAAGAAAGCGGAAAAAACAAAAGAGAAAAAGACAAAAAAAGTTCAAAAAGAAAAGAAGAAAGAGAAAAAACAAAAGAAACAGGAAGTTAAAAAAGAAAAGAAAGTAGAAAAGAAACAAGTTAAAAAGGTAAAAAAAGAGAAAAAGAAAGAGGCAAAAGTAGAAAAAGGCGAAACTTGCCCACTTAAATATACCGATGAAGACGCCGTTGATAAGTATGTGGCAATCTGGGAAGAAGATTTAGCCAATTATCAAAGCGATTCCAGAACGCAACGCAATAATCTGATTGCCGCCTGGAAACAAAATCGCAAAATGGCAGTTGATAAAGAATATACCGATGGAAAATACGCCGATTTATATAAACTTCCAACCTGGCCATTCGAAGCATTATTTGCGGAACATAGTTCATTATTAAACGTAAAAGAAGTATTTACGTATCAAACATCCGCTTACGGATCAAATGGAACAAAATTTGATTTATCAAAAAACATTTTTGGCGAAGATCCTGTAAGATTGCGTGATATTTTGCTTGCATTTAAATTGATCGCAAATTGTGTGGTTGATGATAATAATTTAGACGATATTCTTTCTTATGGAAGTATTCTTTCTCTGGGATGGTTGCCAGAAAACGATTATATTAATTTAATAGCAGAATCTGATGAATATAGAACTTCAATTAATTATTCCCGTTATATTGTAGATGATCAGGTTTTAATTGGTTTTGAAATTCCTGTTGTTTATAAAAAACATTATTTAAAAACCTCTTTTTATAAATATGAATTAGGTAAAGATGAGCATCATACAGCTTTAAATTTATTTTTGGTCGAAGGCTCTTTTCAAACAGCGTTTGAAAAAGTTCTCAATTTAAAAGATCTCAACTACAATCAAAAACACAGTGTTACCGGCCTTGGCGACATTAATTTATTTATGAATTGCAACATTAGATCCAGATTCTTTGAAAAAGCAAATTGGGGATTCAAGCTTCAACTTCCAACATCAAAAGATCCTGACAAAACAAAACTTTGGGCTCCGGAATTGGGTGAAGAATTTGTTAAATTTTCGTTGCACGCGGCTATGCTTTGGGGAATCAGGGATTGGTTTAATCCTCACTTTTTAATTCAGGGAACTTATGCCGCAAGCGCCAATGTTGACAGAAGAATTCCACGCAAAATTAAGCATACCGCTTCAGCAACCCATGATGCGGATTTTAAAGCTGACGATATGTTGCTTGGTCAATATGTTAAAGAAAATGAACATTCAACATTTGCCGAATGGGATACAACTGTAAAAGGTATGGCTGATGAATCAAGGAAAGTTTCGCTGCAACCTGGACCGGAAATATTTGTAAGAATCGGCAACATTTTTGAAAAAGTATTATTCCGCCGCGCGTTCCTTGATCTTTACTACGATTTCAGAGCAAAATTTGAAGACAGCGCTTCAGGATTGGCGGAAGATGATTACAACTTAAGATTAATCGAACAGGGAACAAATCAGATTGAAAATAATATCGGGTTGAATTTAAGTTATCAGTTTGATTATCATACAAGATTGCAACTTGGCGGCAGATACGGTTTTGCCGGACGCAATGTTCCTCAAAATATGCAACTTTCATGTAATCTTGGCATAGAATTTTAATTAACTAATTTTTAATAATTTAGGCGGGAGTTTTTCTCCCGCCTTTTTTTGTTATAGAATTTTCTTTTTTTATAAATGAATTTTATATTTTTTTAAATAAAATCTCGCGCCAGGTCTTTCCAGGAAAGAACCGATCCTGCGGATCGTTTTTGATTTTGTTCGCCGCCATAAATAACAATTGGTTTTTTATCACCGTTTATTTGTTTTTGAAACCAGGAAACTGTATCGAAAAAACTGCTATTCATTGTTTCTGAGGATTTTATTTCAACGGGTATAGTTTTCCCGCCTGATTCTATGATTAAATCAATTTCATTTTTATTAGAATCTCTAAAAAATGTGAGAGTATATTGAAGTCCTTGAGCGTTAAAATTTTTAATTAGATCAACAATTATCATGTTTTCAAAAAGAGCTCCATAGATTGTTCTTTTTTTAATAATTGTTTCCAGTTCAACTCCCATAATTGAAGCAGCCAGACCAACATCATAAAAATATAATTTAGGTGATTTTGTAATTCGTTTTCCAAGGTTGTCATGATAAGAGGGTAATAAAAATAAAACAAAACTTGTTTCAAGAAGTGAAAGCCAACTTTTTGCCGTGCTTACGCTAATCCCGCAATTTGAAGACAGGTCCGAAAAATTTAGAGTTGTTCCAATTCGCAAGGCGCATAATTGCATGAATTTTTTGAATATAAGTATGTTATCAATATTTCTAATGCTTCGTATGTCACGTTCGACATAAGTTGATATATAATTTTCATAATAAATTTTAGCATCGATTTGCGGTTGATAAACTCGCGGATAAAAACCTTTATATATTTGATCTTCTGTTTTTTTACACAATAAATTAGCAGTCTTTAATTCTTTGATTGATAAAGGTAAAAGCTTATAAAAATATACTCTGCCGGATAATGATTCACTTATTTTTTCATGCAATAAAAAATTTTGAGAACCTGACAATATGTAATATCCAGGCCGTGGATTTTTATCAACTTCAACTTTTAACTGCGAAAAAAGATTTGGCGCATATTGCGCCTCGTCAATTATCACTCCTATTTCATTTTTGTAGCTATTTAAAAAACCTTTGGGATCTTTGTTGGCAAAATCAAAAATTTCAGCATCCTGCATATCCAGATAAACATAATCGCTAAATATTTTTTTAATAAGGGTACTTTTTCCGGATTGTCTTGGGCCGGTAATTGCTATGATTGGTATTTGCTTAGCCCCCATTTTAATTATTTTGCTTAAATCTCTTTCTATAAACATAAAAAACACCTTAATTTATGAAAATCGCAACATATACTACATGAAAATCATAACATATATAATGTTTTTTTTGAAAAGGTTATTAAAAATTATTAAAAAATAAGGTTAATGCTTTTTTTAATAATTTTTTGAAAAATAAATCAGTTAATGTATGCTTTATATCTTATTAATCATAAAAAAATAAAAATTTTGGGGTGTGGTTTTTCAATGGGAAAAGATTCTATAAAAATTACTGGCGCAAAAGAACATAATCTGAAATCTATAAATGTGGAAATTCCAAAAGAAAAATTGGTTGTAATTACCGGGCCGTCCGGTTCCGGTAAAAGTTCGCTTGCGCTTGATACTCTTTATGCCGAGGGAAAGAGAAGGTATGTCGAATCATTGTCTTCATACGCGCGACAATTTTTGGGTATTGCAAAAAAACCAAATGTTGAAAAAATTGATGGACTTTGCCCAGCAATTGCGATTGAGCAAAAAACTGTTGGATATAATCCAAGATCAACTGTTGGAACAATTACCGAAATTTACGATTACTTACGAGTTCTTTACGCAAGAATTGGTATTCCTCATTGTCCGGAGTGTGGCCAGGAAATAAGCGCGCAATCTCCTGATAGTATGACGGAAATGATTTTGCAAAAGTTTACAAATAAACTTGTAACAATTGTTGCTCCAATTGCTATTCAAAAAAAAGGTGAATTCGCAGTTCAGTTAAAAAAAATATTTGAAGATGGTTTTTACCGCTTTTTAATTGATGGAAAAAATTACCGGTTTGAAAATTTAAAACAAATTGAAGAACTGGATTTATTTAAAACATATAAACATGATATTTATGTTTTGATTGATAATTTTAAAATTGAAAAAGAAGAAGCTGCGCGTTTGCAGGAAGCGATTGAAAAAGCTTTTAAACTTAGCGGTGGGCTGTGCGGGGTGTTGTCTGATGATATAAAAAAACCGATATTGTATTCCTCGCTTCGAGTTTGCCTGAAATGTGTTCGATCTTTTCCGGAACTTGAACCACGATTTTTTTCTTTTAATTCTCCGATCGGCGCTTGTCCAAATTGTCATGGTCTTGGTTTTATTCAGGAATGGCCTTGGGAAAAAAGTGATCCAAATTATTGGAAAACAAAATATCCGGATCATTTTGGAAGATACGCGAAAGAGACAAAATGTGAATATTGTGATGGAAAAAGATTGCGGGAAGAAGCTCTTTGCGTAACGGTTGGAAATAAAAATATTTATGATGCAACAACTTTATCAATAAAAGAGACGTTACATTTTTTTGAAGATTTGTATTACAATTCTGATCATGATTTTAAACAGGTTAACTCTATTCGGAAAAACCCTTCGAGACATGAAATTTTTCGCTCTGCTCATAATTTAACTCCTCAGGGCGAACGGCAGAGTGATTGTGATCTAAAAAATTTTAAAAATAAAAAAACCGTTCGCCCTGAGGAGCGTGACAAAACTTTAGATTTGGAGCGCGTCTCGAAGGGTTATTCCGAATTATTATCTTCTGAGCATTATAAAATTGCTGAAACATTGTTACGTGAAATTATTAGCAGATTAACTTTTTTAAATAATGTTGGTCTTTCTTATTTAACGTTGTCCAGAACAGCAAGAACATTATCTGGTGGTGAAGGGCAACGAATTCGTTTAGCCACACAAATTGGTTCTTCTTTAAGTGGAGTTTTATATATTCTTGATGAACCAAGTATCGGTTTGCATCAACGTGATAATGACAGACTTATAAAAACTTTAAAACTTTTGCGTGATCAGGGAAATACCGTTTTAGTTGTTGAACATGATATGGATACAATCAGACAGGCAGATTATCTGGTTGATATGGGACCGGCGGCAGGTATTTTGGGTGGTCAAATAACAGCGGTAGGTGTTCCTCATGTTGTTGCTCAAAATAAAAATTCATTAACCGGAAATTATCTTTCGGGCGAAAAAAAAATAGAAATTCCTGAGCACAGAAGAAAACCGTATAATTTTTTACAAATTAAAAATGCAACAGCAAATAATTTAAAAAATGTTGATGTTGATATTCCGCTTGGTGTTTTTGTTGCGGTTAGTGGAGTTTCCGGATCGGGAAAAAGTAGTCTTGTTATGCAAACATTGGCTCCAACTTTGCAAAATTATTTCAGTAAAGGTTATGCAATTTCTCCTTATCTTGATGAATTAATAGGTGTTAATCTGTTAAAAAATTTTGTAGTTGTTGATCAGAGTCCAATCGGAAGAACTCCAAGATCAAATCCAGCAACTTACCTTGGAATTTTTGATGAAATTAGAGCTCTTTACGCAAGTTTGCCCGAAAGTAAGGCGAGAGGTTATGCCCAGGGACGGTTTAGTTTTAACGTTCGCGAGGGCAGATGTCACAAATGTGATGGGGATGGAATAATAAAAGTATCAATGCATTTTCTTGAAGATGTCGAAATGGTTTGCAAAATGTGTAATGGTCAGCGTTATGATCAGCAAACATTGCAAATTAAATTTAAAAATAAAAATATCGCGGACATTTTGGATATGACTGTTTACGAAGCGGTTGATTTTTTTGCGGCCTATCCAAGAATAAAAAAACGTTTGGATTTGTTGTGTGAAGTTGGTCTTGATTACATAAAACTTGGCCAATCAGCAAAAACATTTTCCGGTGGAGAAGCGCAACGCATAAAACTTGTTAACGAACTTGCAAAACGCGGAAAAAATACAATTTATATTCTGGATGAACCTACAACCGGTTTGCATTCCGATGATGTTAAAAAGTTGTTGCAGGTGTTAAATAAACTTGTTGACAGAGATAATACAGTGTTGATTATTGAACATAATCTGGATGTTTTAAAATCAGCAGATTACATTATTGATATTGGTCCTGAAGGCGGTGATGAAGGCGGTTTTATTATTTGCGCGGGACGTCCGGAAAAAATTGCAAAAAATAAAGATAGTCATACGGGAAAATATTTAAAAACCGTTTTGTAAATTGCTATAATTTTTAATTAGATTATTTAACCCAAGTTGCTACTTTTGAAATTTATATAAATAAACCCTGGTAAGGGTTATAGTTAATAGCTTCGGGTTTTAACCCGTGGTATTGATAAAGAATATATTGCCACCCCATTTTATGGAGGTGGCAGAAATTAAAAAAATTCTTTCGTACCATAAAATGGCACGATATTATGTGATTAAATTCTAAACCACGGGTTAAAACCCGAGGCTATTAACTTTAGCCCCAAAGGGGCAATAATAAATAAGTTTCAATTAACGTTACATTATTTCTATTCATTTTAAGGTAAAAATATGATTTCAAAAAAACTAATAACCGAAATTAAAGAAAAATTGGTTTCCGTTTATGATCCGTTAGAGATTTATCTGTTTGGCTCATATGTCTGGGGTAATCCAGATGAAGAAAGCGATTTGGATTTTTTGATAGTTGTTTCTGAATCTAATGAAAAAAGTTACAAACGAGCTATTCCTGCAAGTTATGCATTAAAAAAGATTTTGGCTCCTGTTGATATTATTGTATATACCAAAGAAGAATTTGATTATAAATTGAAGCAAAAATCAACTCTTTGTTTTAAGATTCAAAATGACGGCAAAAAGCTTTACGCCAGATCATAAAATTCAAAAAAATATTTTTTGACCTATTTTTCCCTCTTTCTTAAATTATTTTTTTTTCCGCTCATCCTGAGCGAAGTCGAAGGGAAATTTTGCAATTATTTTCTTAATTGCTATAATTCCTAAACTAATCTTTTTGGCAGGGGGTCTTTATTAAATAAATTTTGTTGAGGGAATTATGAATTTTTCTAAAAAAAAGTTGTTAATTGTTTTGTTTTTTATTTCTATTATGTCTTTTTCTCATTCTAAAAATCCTGATTATGATATGTTCGATTCTTACAGTCGGTTTGATCGTTTGGCAGAATTAAAAGGCATGAAGATTATTGCGCGTGTAAAAAATGCGCAAGCATTACAAGATATGTTAACTAAAACAAAAGATGCTCAAGATAAAATTGAAGCACGTATTGCAGAACTTGAAAAAGATGGAGGTGGGAAAATTAAGCTTGATGATAAAATTGAAAGCTTAAAAGCCAAGCATTTTTCCTTAGATCTTGATATAAAAAGACTCGCAAAAGACCAAGAAGGACAAAATAAGATTGTAGACCAAAATGGTGGTGCAGGCAAAGATGAGACGTTGGGAAAACTCAGTGAAATTGTCAGCAAGGCATCTGGCTTTGAAAAAGAGATAAAAGAAAAAGAAAGAGAACTAAATAAATTAAATGAAGAAATAGAAAAATTAAGTAAACGAAAAAATGATGGAGAAGTATTTTATCAGGTGCAAGATGATGAAAGTTTAAGAAAAGAGCTGGATGGTTTAATGGAAACTAAAAAATATCAGGGCAAAATTTTAAAAGATTTAAAAATTGCTTTGGGACAAGCGTTGAAAAAGCCTGGAATGGGTGATGTTGTTATGAAGGGAATTGCTGGAAAAGATGCCGGAGATTCGTTAGATGAGATTATTATAGGCGAAGGGGAAAGTGGTTGGTCAGAAGAAGGGAAATTGATGTTAAAAGGCGCCGGATACGGTATTTTATTTCGAACATCAAATTCTGTTGGAAAGGAATTAGGGAATAGCATTGATCAAATGGTTAAAGGTAGTTTTAATTCCAGTACGGGCGTTATTATTCATTTTTTCAGATATTTAAATAATTTAATTTTACATGGCGGCAATGTTCCGTTTGAGATTTATGAAGTTGATATTTGGAAATCGTTGGTTGTAAACGATATGCGAAGTATGGAAAAAATGTTAAAAGAAGGCGGAAAAGATGCATCCAGAAGTCGCGATATGATTGCGCGTGAAATGGATGAGGATGATGAAGAAAAACCAACGGAAAAACAAATTAGATTAATATGGAAAGATTTTTCAGACGCGTTTGCGGAAGAATGTATGCAAATGGTTGAAGAGATTAAGCAAAGAAAGAAATATTATAAAAAATCGGATTTAATTGTTTTTTATTCAACTCAATTGCAAAAAAGATTGCTTGGTTTGGCGCAATTAGTATTAAAAATGAACTCATTAAAAGATTTTTCAACGTTGGGTGAAATTAATACTGTTTTCCCATCTTTGACTAAAAATGTTGAAAAACTTTTCGTTGTTCTTACAAATCAGATAAAAGCTTCTCAATTTTCTTTTGATAAAAATAAAAAATTATCATCTTCTTTGGGTAGCAGCAGTTATTCTCCTGGTGATGGTTATAATGATTATCCACATTCCGCTGAATTTTAGATTAATGAGCTGATATGAAATTTAGAATAATTTTTTTAATTTTAAATTTATTTATTTTCTTTAATACTGTTACAGCAAATGTTGGCGTAGATTCATCGGGGATTAATTCATCTGATTTGTTTGAGCCTTCATTTGTTAAAGATAATTCTTTAATTCAGTTGGAATATCCGGATATAAAAAGAATTTTGGAGTTGGCTAAATCTTTTGAATCAAAATCGGTAAGAGTCAGGCATTTAAAAAATACGGCGATTAGTTTAGGCGCTTTGTCGGTTTTAACTTTAATTGGTTATAAAATTTATAAAGATAATTTTATTGCGAATGTTTCAGCAAATAAATCTGATGAAGAACATTCCAGTTCTTCGACAACCGGTAACAAAAAAGAAAAAAGTGAATTTACACAAAGTGATTATTGGTCAGAGAAAATAAATGACAGGCTTGACAAGAGAACAATATCCTTTTGGGGAAAAGAAGCAATTCGTAAAGGAATTTATTTAGGTGGAATTACCTCTCTTGTTGGTATAATTTCTACGTCTACGGAGTTAACGAGTCAATTTGTAAGAAGCGTGATTGGGGATTTAATTGAATCTGGCAGTATGCAAAACACATTTTTGACATTAAAAGACGCGTTAGTTTTTTATTTAAACTGGATGGCTGAATTGTTACATGATTTAGCGGATACAGAAATTAAAAACGCTGCTTCTTTTACAAGTTATTCAGGATTGATAGATGGAATTTTTGTTTGGGTTCATGGTCTTGAAAATTTTTTAGCGCTAGTGTTATCTCGAGCCAGAATAGAATTTGGAAATAATAGTCTTAAATATCGTTCAATTTTGGCGGAGCAAAAACAAGTGTTGGAAAAAACAAATCTGTTTATAAATTCATTGCAAGAAGATATGAGTGATTGGGATGAAAATGGAATTTGTAAAATATCTGATAAAACGTTTAAATATTTAAGAAGTTTGACGGCCCAAATTTTGAAATTTAGCCAAAATATGCAGTTGCTTTTGTATAAAGGGTCTGTGGGAATTGCAAAGTCGGTTTGAGAAAATATTTGTTTCTAAAAATTGTGAATAGTTTAGCTGAGAGTGGATCCTGAAATAAATTCCAACTGTCCGAAGTGATTTGAAGAAACAGAATTAAAAGGCTTATCTTTGACTTTGTTTATCAATTTAATAATGACTTTGACAAGCCCTGAAAGGGCGGCTTTTGTTAGCCCAGGGTAAGAAAATTCTTGTCCGCCGAAGTACCGCTATTTGCGGTACGAAGGTGGATAATTTTCGCAACCCTGGGAAAAAGATTAAAATAAAAATTTAGCCCCGTAGGGGCGGCACATAAAAATGATTTTGAAAATTTATGTGCCGCC
>JBDRFY010000037.1:0-17760 GCA_043818275.1 bacterium
TTTAATAATTACATTGACAAGCCCTGAAAGGGCGGCTTTTGTTAGCCCAGGGTAAGAAAATTTCACTTTTCGCAACCCTGGGCAAAAGATTAAAATGAAAATTTAGCCCCGTAGGGGCGGCACATAAAAATGATTTTGAAAATTTATGTGCCGCCCCTACGGGGCTAGGTTGGTGGTATTATTTTTACCCAGAGCTGCAACGCTTTGCGTTTTGCACTGGGCTACTAAAAGCCACCCATTTCATGGGCTTGTCAATGTAATTATAAACTTAACGTACAAATGCAAACGTTAAAATTTAAAAACACTTCGGACAGTTATGAACTTGATTCAGGATCTCGCATTTACAGAAACAAATTAATTAAAAGATAAAGAGTGATGACTGATGAAATTGCGCCCAAAATCATTTTAAAAGTAGTTTTTGGTTTGTTCATAAAAAAGTATACAGCAGCACTTAAAGCGACAAGAATGTAAAGACCTGAAATAATAAAAGGTGTGAAAAATGATTGCAGAAAATATACGCATACTGCCAGAAGAGCAAAACCAAATATTTTTTTAATTTCAATCATCCAGACACCAGCCTTTGGTGTAATTGCGGATGTTGAAAATGTTCCAATTAAAATTAATAAAATTCCCATTCCTAAAGAAAATGAAAAAAGGGTAATTAAGCCTAAAAAAGGATTTGCCAATTTTGCGACAAAACCAAGAAGAAGTGCAAGCGCTGGGGTTAAACATGGAGATGCAACAGTTCCTGAAATAAGGCCAAAAACAAAGCTGTAAATAATAGATCCGTGTGGGCTTACAGTTTTTCCACTTTTTAAAAATTTTGGAATATAAATTTCATAAAAACCAAACATAGAAAAAGCAAAGTACAAAAATAATAAAATGAATAAAAATATTAAATATGGATTGGAAAGCCACTGACCAAACATCATTGTTGTTGTGGCGGCTAGATAACCAAGAACAGAATAAATTGTTGCTATTCCTAAAACATATGATGATGCTGTTAATAAGTTACGCCAGACAGAAGCAGAAGCTTGTGATTGCAATACTCCGATTGTTATTGGAATCATTGGATAAATGCAGGGCGTTAAACTTGCAAGAATTCCAGTGAGAAATGCAATTAAAAGAATCCAGATAAATGAGCTGTCCGTAGAAAGAGTATCCTTTAATGAAAACCAGGATGCCTTTTGAACTGTTGTTGTCTTTTTAACAGAGATTTCCTTTTGATTTTGGCTTTTTGTTATTTTTGCTGTGGTAATTTGATAGGATGCAAAACTGAGAGTTAGAAGGAAAAGTGTAAGAAAACTGAGTTTTTTTGTTTTTGTCATTATAAGAAACCCTTCAAAAAAATGGTTAAAAAAGATTTGAGTAAAACTTTAATTTATTAGAAAAGGAGATTTTAATGAAGAAAAAAAATATTGCAATCATTTTAGTTGGTTTTTTTGTGGTTAATTGTTCTGCGCTAATTTTGCAATGTGATGCTTTTAAAGATAAAGAAAATATTCCTGTTCAATTTACTTGTGATGGGCAAAACATATCTCCACAACTTTCATGGTCAGATGTTCCAGATAAAACTAAAAGTTTTGCGATAATTTGTGATGATCCGGATGCTCCGATGGATAGACCATTTGTTCATTGGGTAATTTTTAATATTCGGGGAAACGTTAATGAATTACCTGAAAATGTTATAGCTAAAAATTTTTTCACTAAAAAAAGCAAGAATGGTTCTTTGCGTTTAACAAAGCAAGGTACAAATGATTTTGGAAAAATTGGATATGGTGGTGCATGTCCTCCGAAAGGGGCTGGCAGTCACAGATATGTATTTACTCTTTATGCTTTGGATACAGTTTTAAATTTAAACGCGGGTATTAATAAAAGTGATCTTTTAAAAGCGATACAAAATCATATTTTAGCTGAAACAAAGCTGACAGGTCTTTTTGAACGCAAGTAATAAGGTTCTTGCAAATTCAAAAATCTGAGTGTAGATTCAAATTCTTTTCGGTGCGAGTAGTTTTGTTTAAATAAGGAAATTATAAGTTTAATCAACGATCATTCTTTTATACCCACACCGCTCGCCCTGAGCGTAGTCGAAGGGTTACGAGTGATAAAAACGGATGAAAAATTATTGTTTTTGTATAAAAATGTAGGCAATAAAAATTTACAATTAAATAAAAATATTGCCAAATTAAACATTTGATTAAACCCTTCGACTTCGCTTAGGGCGAGCGGAGTCGAGTATTTTCTTTCCCTTCTTCGTGTAAAACTTCGCAGGGTACTTCGAAGCCTTGGCGCAGGATGCAGGAGTATGTTTACCATGAGTTAATCGAAGGGCTCAGGGCGAGCGGTGTGGGTATAAAATTTGAGAATATGATAAAAATAATTTCCAGATTCATTTTTTTATTTAGAGGATAACCCAATGATTGTTAGGCGTTTTTATTTTCTTTTGATTTTGGCTTTTTTAGCCGGATGTCTAAATTTTTCAGATATTGGAACAAGAGTATTTTCAGATTTTAATTTAGAACACGTTGAATGGAATAAAAATACTTATCCAGTTGTTATTCTTGGCGGCGGAATTGGAGGGTTAACTGCTGGAATATACATGGCTCAGTCAAATATAAAAACATTAATTTTAGAAGGTGATAAACCTGGCGGAGCTCTTGCACAATCGCATTCAGTTAGAAATTGGCCCGGAAAAATTGATGAATCTGGGGCCGAAATTATTGAAGAGATTAAAAATCATGCAATTAAAAGTGGGGCAAAAGTTGTTGCGCAAAAAGCTGTAAGCGTAAATTTTAATGTTTGGCCATATGAAATTGAAACTCAGGATATTGCAACGGGAAATACAGAAATAATAAAAGCTTTAACTTGTATTATTGCAATGGGAGCGACTCCTAATTATTTAAATGTTGAAGGAGAACAAAAATATTGGGGCAAAGGTGTAACTAATTGCGCAATTTGCGATGGAAGTCTTTATAAAGATAAAATAGTTGGTGTTGTTGGTGGTGGAGATGCTGCAATTGAAGAGGCCAGTTATTTATCTAGTTTAGCAAAAAAAGTTTATATTTTTGTACGTAGAGATGAATTTAGAGCAATGGGAAAAGTTAAAGATGAAGTTATTGCTAGATCAAATGTTGAAGTAATTTTTAATACAAAAATTTCTAAGATTGAGGGGAATAGTAAAAAGTTAACACATGTAATTTTGCATGATTCAAATACAGGTAATGAAAAAGAATTTAAATTGGATGGTTTATTCTTAGCAATTGGTTCAAAACCAAATTCTGAAATTTTAAAAGGCCAAATTGATCTTGATTCAAAGGGTTACGTAAAACTTGTTGATGATCAGGAAACTTCAAAAAAGGGAATTTATTCAGTTGGTGATATTTCTGATCCAAAATATAAACAAGCAATTTCTTCTGCGGGAGAAGGCTGTGTTGCAGCGTTGCAGGCGCAGGATTTTCTAACCGAAATTGGTTATGATCCGGCCAAACATGAGCCCCTTCGAGACGAAACCCTTCAGGTTTCTCCTCAGGATGATCGGGAAAAGCCTAAAAAGGAGAAGAAAGAAAAAACCGCAAAAAAAATTGAAAAGACAGTAAAAAAAGAAGTTATATCAAAAGACGTAATTGAGATAACAAGTGACGATCAATTTAAAAAAGAGGTTTTGCAAAGTGATGTTCCTGTTGTCGTTGATTTTTTTGCAACTTGGTGTATGCCTTGCCAAATGATGACGCCAGTTATGAAAAAAGCAGCTAAGGATTTTGATGGAAGTGTTAAATTTGTAAAGGTAAATATTCAGGGTAAAGCTGGTTCACTTGCAAATAAATATGGCGTTCAAGGGGTTCCAACATTTGTGTTTATGGAAAAAGGCGAAGAGATTGATAGAATTGTCGGTGGAAGGCAAGAAGATCAGTTCGTAAAATCTATTAAAACAAGTTTTGGTATTGAAAAGTAGAAAAGTAAAAGAGGCCCTAATTTAATTCCGGCCTCTTTTGAATTGTTTTTAAATTTTTAGTTGTTTTTGGCTTGAAATAGATTATCAAAAAAACTGTTGTCGTAATAGAATTCAGGCTTTTTAATTAAATAGCGAACAGTAAAAAAAGTTTCTTTTTTATTAATTTCTGAAACGTTAACTTTAACTTGTTTTCGTTCTACATAACCTTGAACCATATTTGTAAATTGTTCGTTGTGATATGGATTACTAATAAATCCTAAATAATTTAAAGCATCAGCGCCCATTTGCGTTAAAGCTGATGCTGATGTTATAAAAAATGTTGTAATAAACATACACATGCTGATGTCAGATTGATCTAATGTTTGCGAAAGATAAAATAAAAATATTGATATCGGAATTCCTGCTAATATTGTTTGGTTAATAACCAAATTTAAATTTGCAAGTTTTGGATTCCAAAATAAAGCTGTTTCATGACCAAATTTAGATAATGTTGTAAGATAAGGATCCCTTAATACATTATAAACATTTTTGTCTTTGTTTGTAATTTGAATAATTGCAGGAAAAAACGTGTTATAAAATTTTTGAATTTTTTCTCGAGTTGATTCTTCTTTATAATTCCTGTCAAGATAAGTATTTTCAAAATCTCTAAGAGCATCAAGATCTTTTGGTATTGTGATTTTGTATGAGATGTTGTCTTTTTCAAATTCATAAACAAAATTTTCAGCGTTTAAATTCAAAGAAAAAATGCAAACTAAAAATACGAAAAAAAGACTTTTACTAAACTTCATTACTTACTCTCCTGACGTTTTTAAAATTTATAAATTTCAAATTCAAAAACATGTTGGAAAATATAAATGAATTTTAAAAAAGTACAACAAAAAAAATAATCGGCCAACAAAAATTTTGTTGGCCGTCTGTATGAAATTTATTTAAATTTATCCGACAATTATTGCAGTTAAAATAGGACCAACTATTCCGGTGATAATTACCGGTACTGTCGATCCAGCTACAGCTAAAAATGCAAGAGTAATTTTTCCTGCAAGTTTTAATTTGGGATTTAACCCAGCATATTCGTCTTCTTTTTCCAGTTGTTTTATTTGCATCATAAGTTTTAGCATTTCAAGTTGTTCTGATTGATTTTGATTTTGTGGATGTATTTTTCCCTGCAATAAATTCATTTGTTCAATAGTTAATTGTTCTTCAAGAGGTCTTGTTAAGTCTACTTTAATTACATTTTTATTTTCAACTTCTGAACCAGATTCATTTTCAAGATCGCCATTTGATGATTCGCATGAAGAAATGGATCCACAATCAATACTAGATATTGAATCTGTTTCGCTTGCATCATCATCATCATCTAGTTCATGTATTCCTGCATAAAAACTTGAACTTGCAAATATTTGTGGCGGCGCAGGGGTTTGATAACCATTTATTTGATCGGAAATTATATCTTCAAGGAAATATCCAAAATTTGGATTAGCTTCTGCTTTTTGTGATATTTTCTTTTTTAATTTATAAAGCGCGCCCACTAAAACATGCGCGCCTTTTCCATAACTGATCAAAGATATTTTTTCCTTTTGATTTTTGGCTTTTATTTCTAATTCTGTTTTATCAATATTGTTTTCAGATTCTTGTTGTTTTTCGTTTTCTTCAGTTACTGTTTTTTCTTTGTCAGGATAATCTTTTTTATTTACAATAAAATCGTTATTTTGTGATACCTCGGCGGAAGTTTCTTGAGTGGTTTTGATTTCATTTTCTTTTTTGATTTGTATTTCATTTATTGATCTGCTATTTATTTGAATGAAATCATTTACAATTTTTGTTGCTAGTTCATCCGCAAGTTTGTCCAGATCGCCAACATATGTTGCATATATATTTCGCTCACTTTCAATATTTATTTTTGGAAAAATTTTAAAATTTCTTTTTCCAATTCTTTTTTTTAATCGTTGATAGGTTTTTTTTAGATCAGAATGCCAGTCGTCTGCTCCTCCTGGACCAACCACAAAGATTGTATGAGCTGTTGTTGAATTAATTTGAAAAATTAAAAAAAGAACAAGAAATATTTTAATATAAATTTTCATAGACTGCTCCCATGAATAAAATTTATCATATTTTATTCTTCATTAATTAATTCGATAATTTTTTCAACAACTTTTATTGCTAAACTTTGATTATAAGTTCTTTGGAATCTTAGTTTCAATTTATTCCAACCCTTTATATCGTTTTTTATTTCAGAGATATTTATTGGAGTAACATGTTTTGAATTTATAAATTTTTCTGTTTCATCAGAAACTTTAATTGTTGGAGAGCTTGGACTTGTTTGAAGTATTTCTTCTGAATCACGACCTAAAAGATTTAAAGAATCTAACGCATCATCAAGATTTTTTTCTTCTGAAAAAACAGTTTCTGTATTTTTAGGGGGTTGTAAATAAATTATTTTTAATAAATATTTGTTTATCTGAGATAGTTTGTTTTTATTTTTTAATTCTTCAATAGTTTTCCGTATAACATTTTCTGCATTGCCAAAAATTATTAAATAAAAAAACTTTTTTGTTGTAACTATTTTATTTATTTCCTTGTACAAAAGATTCCAATGATTATCTCCTGCAGGAAAAGCAGTAGCTCTGGTGTCGCTTCTTGATCTTGTTTGTTGTTCTGGTTCTTCATAAATTTGTGAAAAATTGTCATAAGAAATATCAGCAGTCATCTCATTTGTTGTTTCCAGTTTCATTGGATAAGATATATTCTCTTCTCCAATAAAAATAAATTTTTTTAATTGTTCATATATTTTCAAGTTTAAAGCATGCATACTGTCATTTTTGATTTTTCCTTCGACATAAATTATGTGATAATCGGCATTTAAAGAATTAATAGCTGCGAAAAACAAAAGAAAAACAAAAGATTTGAATAAAATAGATCGATTTTTTTTCATATCCCTTCCCCCTTGAAAAAAAATAATAATTTAAATCTTATTTACGTTAGCAGGAAGTCTTTCCGAAAGGCAATAAATATGATTTTTGTGGCAAAAATTAATTTTTGCCGCAGCAATGCTTGAATTTTTTCCCTGATCCGCATGGGCAAGGAGAATTTCTTCCAACTTTTGGTTGCGTTCTGTGAATTGTTTTGCTTTCTCCAGAAGTTGAATCATCACCACCAATTTGTATGTTTGAAAGTTCTTCTTCCTTTTCTTTTTCTATTTCATGAAATGAAGAAAGGGAGACATTTTCTGGCCTTAATCTGAAAATTCTTTGAACAATGTCCCATTTAATCTGATTCATCATGTTTTCAAATTCGAAAAATGATTCTTTTTTGTATTCAACTAATGGATTTTTTTGTCCATAACCGCGCAATCCAATACCTTCTTTAAGGTGATCCATGTTTAAAAGATGATTTTTCCATGCAGTATCAATTGTATCTAATAAAATCCATTTTTCTGCCTGGCGTATGACTTCTTCAGGCAAAAGTTTGCGGTATGTTTCGTATTGATAAAATAAATAATCAATTACTTTTTCTTCAAAATCAATTGTTTGAGTATGTTCAAAATTTATTTTTTCAAATTCAGATTCAGGAATATTTGCCAGTTTGCTTAAAACTTTAATAATTTCTGTTGATTGTTCTCCAGTGCACGTTTTTTTAGGGCAATGAATCGCGAAAAGATTATGAACAATACTTGCAATCATATCCTTTGCTAAGCTTAATGCTTGCTCAGCACCTTCCAAAATTTCCCGGCGGTAATCATAAATTACGGTTCTTTGTTGATTCAAAACATCATCGTATTCCAATAAATGTTTTCTTGCGTCAAAATTATGTTTTTCAACTTTTTTCTGAGCTTCTTCGATACTTTTTGAAACCATTGAATGTTCAATACTTTCTCCCGGTTTCATCCCAAGGCGCATCATTGTATTTTTTAATTTTTCTCCACCAAAAATTCGCATTAAATCATCTTCAAGTGCGACGTAAAATTTGGATGAACCAGGATCTCCCTGACGTCCAGACCTACCGCGAAGCTGATTGTCTATTCTTCGACTCTCATGCCGTTCGGTACCAATAATTCTTAATCCCCCAAGTTCTACAACACCTTGACCCAATTTAATATCTGTTCCTCGACCAGCCATGTTTGTAGCAATTGTGATTTTATGTTTTTCTCCGGCTTCAGCGACAATTTCTGCTTCTTTGCCGTGGTTTTTTGCATTCAAAACGTTGTGTTGTATTCCGGTTTTGTTGAGCAAGTAACTTAAATATTCTGAATGTTCAACAGAAGCTGTGCCAACAAGTGCGGGTTGCCCGCGATGATGACAATCTTTTATATCTTCAATAACGCTATCAAATTTATCTTTTGTTGTTAAAAAAACTATGTCTGGTTCATCAAGTCTGATCATGGGTTTATTTGTTGGGATGGAGAGAACTTCAAGTTTATAAATTGTGTGAAATTCTCCAGCTTCAGTTAAAGCTGTTCCTGTCATACCGGAAAGTTTTTTGTACATTCTAAAATAATTTTGCAATGTAATTGTTGCGACGGTTTGATTTTCGCGCTCAACTTTTACACCTTCTTTTGCTTCAATTGCCTGGTGAAGTCCATCGCTGTAACGTCTTCCAGGCATAATTCTTCCGGTAAATTCATCAACAATTAAAACCTGATTGTCCCTTAAAACATATTCGACATCTATTTTAAATAAAGTGTGAGCTTTTAGTGCTTGTTGAACATGATGATTTATTAAAATATTTTCTGGAGCATATAGATTTTTGATATTTAAACTTCTTTCAACTTTATCTGTTCCTGTTTCAGTTAAATTTGCAGTTCTGGCTTTTTCATCAATTTCATAATCTTCATCTTTTTTTAAATTTATTACCGCCTTGTTTGCAACCATATAAAGATCGGCGCCTTTTTCACATGCACCAGAAATAATTAAAGGTGTTCTTGCTTCATCGATAAGAATAGAGTCAACTTCGTCAACAATTGCGAAATTTAAATCTCGTTGAACATATTCTGAAAGATCAAATTTCATGTTGTCCCGAAGATAATCGAATCCAAATTCGCTGTTTGTTCCGTAAGTTATATCTGCGTTGTAGGCTATTTTGCGTTCATCATCTTCCATTGAGTTTTGAATGATTCCAACTTCTAAACCTAAATAATTATAAATGGGTTTCATCCATTCGGCGTCCCGTTTTGCCAGATAGTCGTTAACGGTTACAAGATGAGCGCCTTTTCCGGAAAGCGCGTTTAAATAAAGAGGTAGGGTTGCGACTAAAGTTTTGCCTTCTCCTGTTTTCATCTCCGCAATTTTTCCATGATGTAAAACCATACCGCCGACAAGTTGGCAATCAAAATGTCGCATATTTAATGTTCGTTTACCTGCTTCACGAGCAAGTGCAAATGCCTCAGGCAAAATACTGTCCAATGATTCACCATTGGCAATTCTATGCCTAAACTCATTCGTTTTATCTTTAATTTCCTGTTCAGAAAGCCGAGAGACTGATTCTTCCAGTGCGTTTATTTTTTGAACAATGGGGCGAAGTTTTTTTAATTCACGTTGGTTTTTGGTACCAACAATTAAGGTTAAAATTTTCGTAATCATCTTTTTAATCCCGGATTATTTAAAATTTAATTATCTTTTGTTAAGAATTAAAATTCTATCATAAATACCGTTAGAGATAAAATTGTAATAAATTTACATGCTATTTGAATGAATAATTTTAAACATTATAGCATGCAATTTAAATTAAGTTTTAGGATTAAATTGTATTATAACTTTTTTATGTTGTATTATTGATTTCAGAAAATTTTGAAAAAAATGGATATAAACTCTGGGGCATAATCATGCAAGATAATAATAATAATGAAATAAAATCCGGGATTAAAATTAATCCTGGTAAGGTTTTGCGAATCAGTGGAACAGTTGTAGATGTTCAATTTGAGGAACAGCAAGTTCCTGATATCAATAATTTATTAATCATAAAATGCGCTGAAGGTCCGGAAAACAAAGAAAAAGATAAGTTATTGAAATGCGACGAAGTTAATCTGGAAGTTGCGCAACACCTTGGTGATGGAATTGTTCGTTGTATTGCTTTGGAACCGGTTGAAAGTATGGTTCGTGGAGTTGAAGTAATCGATACTGGTGGACCAATTAAAGTTCCTGTTGGTAAAGCTGTTTTGGGTAGAGTTTTTAATGTTTTGGGAGATCCGATTGATGGTAAACCACCCGTCAAAGCTGAAGAATATTGGTCTATTTATCGCCCTGCGCCTGAATTAATAGAGCAAAAAATTATTACAGAAGTTTTAGAAACAGGGATCAAAGTTTTGGATCTTTTGTGTCCTTATCTTAAAGGTTGCAAAATAGGTTTATTCGGAGGAGCTGGCGTTGGTAAAACAATTTTGGTTCAGGAATTAATCCGAAATGTTGCAATTGAACATGGTGGTTATTCAGTTTTTGTTGGAATTGGAGAAAGAACGAGAGAGGGAAATGATCTTTGGCGCGAGATGATAGAAACAGGCGTTATTGAAAAAACAGCAATGGTTTTTGGTCAAATGGGTGAGATGCCTGGAGCCAGATTTCGTGTCGGTTTGGCTGGATTAACAATGGCTGAATATTTTAGGGATGAAGAACATAAAGATACTCTTCTTTTTATAGATAATATTTTCAGGTATGTGCAAGCCGGTTCAGAAGTTTCCGCTCTTCTTGGTAGAATGCCTTCTGCTGTTGGTTATCAGCCAACTTTGGCAACTGAAATGGGAATGCTTCAGGAAAGAATTACCAGTACTTATGATGGTTCAATAACTTCAATTCAGGCCGTTTATGTTCCTGCGGACGATTATACAGATCCTGCTCCGGCAACAACGTTTCAACATTTGGATTCAAGTACCGTTCTTTCCAGAAAGATTGCGCAGTCTGGTTTGTATCCAGCGGTTGATCCGCTTGAGTCAGTGTCTAACGCCTTAAAACCTGAAATTGTTGGACATGAACACTATACTGTAGCTCGCGCGGTCCAAAAAATTTTGCAAAAATACAAAGATCTTCAGGATATTATTGCAATTTTAGGTATGGATGAACTTTCAGATGCAGATAAATTGGTCGTAAACCGGGCAAAAAAAATACATAAATTTTTAACACAGCCTCTTTTTGTAGCTGAGCAATTTACTGGAATGAAGGGAAAGTTTATTCCTATAAAGCAAACGGTTGAAGATTTTAAAAAAATTATTTCAGGCGAATGTGATGAGTTACCTGAACAAGCCTTTTATATGGTTGGCACATTAAAAGAAGTATACGAAAAAGCAAAAATAAATTTATGAAAACAAATTTTCTAGAGTTAAAAATTATTCGACCAACAAAGCAAGAAGTATTTCAGGTTGAATGGATTGATATTCAAAGTCCCGCAGGGAGTTTTGTGGTTGGAGTTAATCACATTCCTCTAATTTCCAGGTTGAAAAAAAAGGGGCAAATTTCTTTTAAAAAATATGATGGGAAAACAGAGCTGATAGATACATATGGTGGGTTTTTTAAGGTGGAAGATAATAAGGCTGAAGTAATCCTGGAAATTTAATTGTTTTTTCAACCTCTGTTGATTTATTAAACGTATCTGTTAGTATCAACCTTTCTTTTTATAGATATCGTTAAAGTTTAGGTCTTCTTTAGGTTTTCAGGCATAATTTAGTTTCTTAATATACCTAGGAGAGGCCTTTTTATTTTTTTAGGGTTTTAAGTTTTATGTTAAAAAAAATAGTCACACTTTTATGGGGTGATTTAAATAATCAGGAAATAAAAAAATTTTCATTACTTGCGCTTGGTTTTTTTATAATTATTGGTTCTTATTGGCCGCTTAAAGCGTTAAAAGATGGAATTTTTATTAATCTTGTTGGCGCAAAATATCTACCAGATGTTAAAGTTTTATCTTTACTTACGTATTTTCCGTTAATTATTTTTTATTCAAAAATTGTTGATTATTTTTCTAAAGAAAAAATTTTATATATTTTTATTTTTTCATTTGGGACCTTAGGTCTTTTATTAACTTATTTATTAATTCATCCATCAATTGGATTGTCTAATATTTCTTGTGGCCCACACAGATTAATAGGTTGGATATTTTATATATTTGTTGAGAGTTATATTAATTTTATTGTTTCTATTTATTGGGCTTTTATAAATGATGTAACAACTCCTGAATCAGCAAAAAAAAGGTTATGGAATGATTGCTTTTGGTACTCAGCTTGGTGGAGTAACGTTTACTTTTTTGGGACATTTTTTATCCAGGGATCCAAATTTATATTCATCCAGGGCACCATTAATTGCTTTTATTTCGGTAGTAACTTTTTTTGGTTTGGCTTTAGTTATTTGGTCGTTAAAACATTTTGTTTCTAATGAAGAATTGAAAGGTTATCAAAGTAAAAATGAAGACATTAAAGAAAAAATAAGAGTTGGCTTTCTGGATGGTTTTAAAGTAATTATTTCCCGTCCTTACGTTGCAGGTATTTTTGCAATTATTTTTATTTATGAGGCTGTGACCACAATTCTTAATTTTCAAATGTATTCTTTGGCAAAGAAAACATTTATTGATCCGGGACAACTTAATAAATTTATTTTTGATTATGCTTTAATGGTTCAGGCTTTAGCTTGTATAATTGCTTTATTTGGTACGTCATTTTTTCAAAGAAAATTTGGTATAAAATTTTGTTTGATTGCTTATCCGGCAATTTTAGGTTTGGCGATTATTTTTTATACAATTTACCCAACTTTAAATGTTGTTTTATTTGCTGTCATTTTATCAAAAGCTTTGAATTATAGTTTTAATCAACCAACAAAAGAGTCTTTATATATACCAACAAGTAAGGAAATAAAATATAAATCAAAGGCATGGATAGATGTTTTTGGCGCAAGAGTTGCTAAAACATTTGGATCAGGATTTTATAAAGCGGCAGGTTCTTTGGTTGGTTTTACTTCTATGGTTACCTTGGGGATGATTGCTTTGTGGATTATTTTATCAGATAAAGTTGGCAAAAAATTTCATAAAATTGTTTCAAAAAACGAATTAATTCATTAAAAATAAATATTTTTTATTTTTGTACAAAATTAAAGTTTTGTTATAATTAAGTCTTTCCCAGACCGTTATTTGGGGGATTAGAGACACACGCAGTCTTTTAAATCAATAAATTAAAAATACATTTAAGGATTTTATTTAAATAAGGTAATTGTTTATATTAATTGTTTTTTTTGAAAGGTTTTTATGGCGTTTTTTAGTAAGGTTACAAAAACTTTATGGGGCGATTTATCAAGGGATGAGTATAAAAAATTTGGTCTTTTAGCTTTAACCTTTTTATTTATTATTGGAACGTATTGGTTGATGAGACCATTAAAAGATAGCCTTTTCGGGTCTATTGTGGGAATTGAGTGGCAACCAAGAGCAAAAATGTTGTCTTTTTTATGTATTATTCCATTAATTATGATCTACTCAAAACTGGTAGATTTATTTGATAAGCAAAAATTGTTTTATTTTGTAACAATTTTTTATTCAGCATTCTTTTTAATTATAGCTTTTCTGTTAATGCATCCTGCAATTGGTCTAGGTAACCCGATTGCAAGTCCAAAAAGAATTTTGGGTTGGGTTATTTATGTTTCAATTGAAAGTTTTGGTTCATTAGTAGTAGCTCTTTTTTGGTCTTACGTTGCAAGTACAACGGAGGCTGCTTCAGCAAAAAGAGGTTATGCATTAATTATTTCAGGCGCGCAATTTGGATCAATTATGGGGCCAACATTGGGTAGTTTTGCAACAACAATTGGAACAGCGCCATTGATGTTTGTTGTCAGTTTAGGAATTTTAATTTCACCATTGATGATTAAATTATTTACCACAATAATTCCGGAAAATTTAAGAACAACCCATTATGCGCAAATAAAATCAGCAGCAACTGGCCCATTGGAAGGTATTAAATTACTTTTAACCCGTCCATATTTGTTAGGAATTTTTGGTGTTGCAACATTATATGAAGTTGTTGGAACAATTATGGATTATCAGATGAAAGTTTTAGCGTTCAAACAATATTTAACTCCTGACAGCAGAACAGCATTTCTTTCTTTATTTGGTCAATCTGCAAATACATTAGCTTTAGTTTTTGCATTAATTGGCACAAGTTATTTTATGAGAAAATTTGGATTAACTTTTTGTCTGGTTATGTTTCCTGTAACAGTTGGTTTGGTTGTCACTTATGTTTATATTAATCCGGTTTTGTGGGTTGTATTTGGCGCAATGATTGCTGTTAAAGGTTTGAGTTACGCTTTGAATAATCCATCTAAAGAAGTTATGTATATTCCAACAAGCAAAGATATCAAATTTAAAGCAAAAAGTTGGATTGATGCTTTTGGTGGAAGATCTGCCAAGGCTACAGGTTCAGCTGTAACTGATTTTTTCAGAGGAGCTCCGGCATCCTTGATGTTTTATGGAACTTTGATTTCTTTGGGAATTGTCGGATTGTGGATTTTTGTTGCGTTTGCAGTTGGAAATGCGTTTAATAAATTGCAAAAAGAAGATAAAGTTGTTTCATAGAAAAATAACTTTTTTTAATTTGACAACAGTCCGGTGATTTGTATAATCAGTTATACTTGATAATTAAAGTATAAATCAATTTAAATATATCGCGGGGTAGAGCAGCCTGGTAGCTCGTTGGGCTCATAACCCAAAGGTCGCTGGTTCAAATCCAGCCCCCGCAACCAAAATTGAGGCCCAGAATAATTTTTCAGGGCCTTTTTTATTTTTCTAGCTTTTTATTCATTTTTTACGTTATTTTCTAACCACAATTTATAAATAAGACGCCCATTTTAAATTTTGGGGGTGGTTATGAAGGACATAAAATATCTAATTTTTGTATTGATATTTATTTTCAGGACAGTTTTATCTCAGGGTTCTGTTATTTTTTTAACTGGAACTTCAAGTTCAGGAAAAACATCTATTTTAAATGAATTTAAAAGGATGGCTGTTGATTATGAATGTTTATCATGTGATGAATTTGTTCATGAAGCTTTTTTAAAGCTAGCAAGCGTTTGCCTTGGTTGTAAAGAAAATTTTGAAAATATTAATAAAAAATTAAATGAAATTGAGAATGGTCAAAACATCAGAAGTGATTTGGAATGTTTGGCGGAAGTTCAGGGATTTGATAATTTTGTAATTAAAATTTTAGAATTAGTTGATCAGGATAAAAGAGTTGTTTGCGAAACAGTTTTACCCAGTCAAAAAGAACAATTAACTTTTTTATTTAATTCTTTATTAGATATAAGAACTTTTTTTGTTTTAGTTTATTGTCCTTTGGATTGTTTTAAAGAATTTGTTGAATCAAGAAATAAAAGGGCCTTAGAGGGAAAAAGTTTTGATGAAACGTTTGGTTGGCGGGATTTAAATGATGTTGTCGCGCAATTTTGTGAATATTATAAAATATTTGATAAAGAATGTGAAAAATATAAATCATGCATAGGTGATATTGAGTTAAGTAAAGTTGAAAATTTTAATTTAATTTTAAAACCGAAAATATATAAATCTTTTTGCGAATATTTTAAATTGAAGAATTATATGGATTGTTACGGTATAATTCCGGTTTTATGTTATGACTTAATTATAAATATTAAAGGAAAAACTTCCTTGCAATGTGCCATGGAAGTTTTATCTTCAAGTGGTTATGAAAATTTTGCCGTAAGAATGAATTGGTTGAATTTTAATTGTCCAAATATTTTTAATCAATAGTTTCGTTTTCATCATTTAATTTTTGAAATTTATTTCCTGTAATTGCAGCGGTTACTGTCCAGACTCCAACAATACCGAGTGAAATTATACTTCCATAAAATAATAAATTTGGCAGAGAATGTTTGAATGTATTTGACACTGCGGCCCCTATTCCTTTGGTGGATCTGCTTCCAAAAGTATCAATCCAGCCTTTGGATTTAAATTTTATATCATTGCTTGTTGGAATATATAAAACTTCCATTGAGGGTTTGTTGAATGCGTAATTTAACCCTTTAATTGCAACAACGGATCCAAGCATTAACCACATTAATTGATAACTTGATATATCAAAATGTCTCGTTAACAAAATTCCCGAAACAATAAAACCAATCAAAATTGGAAAAGACATAATACAAAATTTAAGACCAAATCTTCGCATAAAAAAACTTGTTCCAATTAAAGCAAAAAGTAAGGCAACCGTGTTTATTCCGATTGCCTGATAAGCTGTAAATGTAGCAAATTTTGCAGGAGTTAAATAAATTCCTGTTGCAATCCAATTCATTTGATATTCAAGAATTGTACTTATTGCTTCATAACCAGTTGCGACAACAAATATTCCAATAACATATGGTCTTGTTATTAAAATTTTTAACCCTTCAAAAAAGCCGGTTTTTAATTTTAATTTTTCTTTTTTTAATTGTTTGGGGGTTGGTTTTTCTGTTGGAATAACTTTTAGATAAAACATTATTATGAATGGAACTAGTAAAATAATAATACTTCCAAAGGTGTATAATTTTGAAATACCAACAACTTGAGCATATTCCATTGTTATAAATGATCCTGTTATGGTTCCTATTTGAATTATAAACGCCATCATACCATAACCTTTTTTGGCCGATTCAGTTGTCATAACACTTGCAACAAAGGAATAAAAAATTGCAACGACTAATGAACCATAACTTTCTAATAAAACGTAAGAAATCCAACCGATAGCTTTACCTGGGATCCATGAAACAAAAGGAAAAAGAAACGAATCAGTATTTAAAGAACCAAATCCTGGATGAGCAATAATGTGTCCAACCAGAAAAAATGAAAAGCCATAAAGAATACAGAAAAAATATAGCAGATGTTGTTTTTTCATTAGGTCAACAAGTTTGCTGTAAGCTAATACGATAAAGATCATTGCGACTAAAGAAAAGATTTTTGCAATTGGTTGCCATTCACGAAAACCAACGAACATATCAAAAACAGCATTTTTTGTTGTTCGAAGCATCCAGTAGTTACCCAAAATGAGCATTATTGCAGTGGAAAGAATACCAAATTTTTTTAATTCTTCGTTGCTTAGATCACCCCATAACGCTCTTAGTGGCTTGGGCAACATGATTTCTCCTTAAAAAAATTAAATTCTTAATTTACGAAAGCTGAATTTAGCATGCTGCCCTAATTTTTACAATATAAATTTATCTAAATGATTGACTGTAATTTTTGAAATAAAATAATCTCATATTTTTAATTGATGAATGTTTAGAAGGGGTAATGTGAATGAAAAAAATAACTTTTTTCACCTATTGTTTACATTTAGTTTTGGTGGTTCTTTTTTGTAATTCTTTATTGCTTTCTCAAAAAGATGGACTACAAAAAATGGTCGAACAAAAACCATCCCAATTGATTCAACAATTAAATGAAATTAGGGGTTTATATTTTGTTTCCCCCTCAAAAGCATTTAAAGTTAAAAAAAAGCTTGAAAAAAAATATGCAAAAGGGAAGGTTTCTGAAAAAAAGGCGATAGAAACATTAGAAAAATTGTTTTCGTCATTATCTAGTAAGGATAAATTTGATATCGGAATTCAAATATTTAAAGAAAATGATAAATCTTCGTTTGTTACCCAAGAGCGTATTCTTGATGATGTTTCATTTAGAGATTTATCTATTTTTTATGGCAATCCAACTTATCCAGAAAATAATTAAAAAGAGGTAAACCACTAGTTTGACTAGTGAGACTGTCAAAGCTTGGCTGAAATATTAAGTAAATACAAAAGATGATGCTTACGATATATTCCTATCGGCTTAATGGTTGATAGGAGTATAAAAAATGCAAACATCATCAT
>JBDRFY010000038.1:0-6053 GCA_043818275.1 bacterium
ATGATAAAATATTTCAGTAATCATAAAATTGCTCCTTTCCGGTTTCCTTTTTTGATATTGATTAAATAATTATTTAAGGTTAACGGATTGGAGCATTGTGTCTATAATGTCAAAGAAAATTAATTATCGAATTCGCGTTAAATAATGGTTTAACCAAATTGAAGAATAATTTAATTAGTTAATCCAAGTAAAGATTTTGTTTTAAAAAAAAGATTTTTTAGTCCATCCTTCGATTTCGCTCACACTCCACTTCCCGCTTCGTGTAAAACTTCGCAGGACAGACAGGACGAGCGGTCAATGGACTAAAAAAATGTTTTTTTAGTCCATTGCAATGGATCAACGGCTATATTATTAACATATAATCCCCAATGCAAATGAGGCCCTGTCGCATATCCAGTCATGCCAATTTTGCCAATCGGATTTCCTTTTTTTACAATATCCCCAACTTCAATATCGGCAAAATCATTTAAATGATAATAATGAGAAAAAACGCCCATACCGTGATCCAAAACAACCGTGTTACCTGACATTAAAAACCGGTCTTTTATAATTACTTTTCCATTTTGACTTGCCCAGACAACCCCGCCAGGCATATTTGCAATATCAACCGCCTTATGTAAATATCGGCCTCTTTCTGGAGTTGTACGAATTTCTCCATAAGGAGTTGCTATCCATTGAACAACTGTTGGAAGTTCAAATGGTCCGGTCCACAGTTTTTCTTTTGGTGAATCTTTTAACCATTTATCCAGGGCATCCCATAATATTTTTGAATTCATGCTGACTTCTTTTTCATCATCCAGTTTTTCTTTGGCAACTGAAAAACCCTTTTGTCTCGGAAAATCATATTTATTTATTTTTACATTTGCAGCTAATTTCACACAATTTTTTACATGATCGAGAATCTCAGCCTCCAATAAATGTTCTCCCTCATTGTCCTCACATTCCAAAGGAATAAAACATTCATAAAGATTTGAATTTTTAGATTCAGGATAAAAATTATAAAATTCACCCAAAAATTTAGCCCGCGCTTTTTCTATTTCTTTATTTGCCTGAAATTTCACATGCAATGTTCTTCCCTGATCAATTTTAAATTCAGAATCCAGTAACGAGGATTTTAATGGTTTGTTATCTACATTAAAATTCCATTTATCCTTGCTTTTATTTCGGTGATAACTAGAATCAGCTGCCTCTATTTCCAAAACATGCCTGCCATTTTCAAATTGTTCCGTTTCCATATTAAATGGTATTTCAAATTTTTTAGCCCTTACCCTTTTTGTAGCAAATGCAAAGGGTTGTCCATCTAATAAAATGGAGATTTCATCAACTTTGTAATCATTATCAGATTTAATAAAACAGGTAACATTACCCGAATAATGCCCCCCCATCTTTTAAACCAACCAATATTATTTTTGGCAACTGATTATAAAAAAAATATTTGTAAATAGAAGAACCAACCCAAAAACCCAACAACAAAACAAGCAATGAAACTAAAAAAACCCTTAATTTTGCATTCATTTTACCCTCAATTGATTTCATTGAATTTTATTACCTTAGAAGTGAATAAATATACATAATTTTGCAATTGAGTAAATAAAAGGAACACCGCTTGTAATAAATAATATAAAAAAACGCTAAAAAAGCCCTAAATTTCAATAAAAACAATACACAACCCTTTTGACAAACAGAAATGAAAACCGTAAAATTAGCTTTATAATTAGGCTAAAAACTTAATTAATCTTTTTAAAAATTGGGGGTTTTTAATGAAATTTAATTATTTAACTATAAAAAAAGTCATTTTTTTAATAATTTTAGGATTTTTTTCATCTAATTTCTGCCTTGGAATACTTCCAAGCAATTCAATTAGAGAAAGAAACAGCCAAAGAAGAAATAGCCCAAATACAAGAAGGCCCATTTCTAAAAAAAGAAGGTTTAATTTACAAGAATTATTGTTTTTAAATGAAATTGAAAACATTCCTAAAAAAGAATTTTTTGAAGCTTCTATTCCTCATATTAAACCATTTTTCAAACAACAAATTCGAGAAATTTTAGATAAATCCAGAAATGAAATTATCGAATTATTTAACGGAAATATGTTTTTTATAAATCACATTGATGATTTTATTGAAAAATCTAAAAACACCTTTTGTGATGATAAATTATTAAATTCATTAATTAATCATGGAAAATTAGATTTAAGTGATGGTTCAATACCAACTTTTATGGTTTATCTGGAAAATACAAATATTGATATTTTTAATTCAAACAGAGATGAATGTGAAATAATAGATCAAACAATATTTGATGAAATTTTTCTTAAAAAAATTATTGTTTATATTTTTGCAAAAACTATCCCTTTGATTGAATTAAACTTATATAACAATGGCTTGATAGAAATTCCAACTCATATTTCAGAATTAAAAGACCTTAAAAAGCTTGATTTAACCGATAATCAAATTACAGATGATATTGCAAGGCAAGCTGATAGCATTATAAAAAAAATGCCGAATCTTTCTTATTTAAGCCTTCGTCATATGGATTATGATCATGAAGAATTTCCACAAACATTGGGGCACCTTTCAAGAGTAGAAAATGACTCTATTTATTTAAACAAAGAGGAAATGATTAAAAATAAATTGATTAGAAAAATAAAAGAATCTAAATATGAAATATTTCATATTTTAAAACAAAAATTAAATCCAATTTTTCCTGATACCAACATTTTATATCAAATTCAACCAGCTTTAAAACTGGAAACAATCATAAATGAATTGACAGAAAAAATATTGCGTGATGTTAATGATTTTCTTTTAATAAATAATTGGTTGAATGGATATAAAAAAGTTCCAAAAAACACCTTAGAACAAATTTATAAAAATGTTGCAGGAGATTTTTATTTATTACACCAAAAAAAAATAATGGAACTGGATAAACAAATAACAGATTATTTAACAAATATTATTGATGAAACTTTATCAGAATATTTAAATTCTGGAGGCTATAATGAATAAATTTAAATTTTATTTAAAAATATTTTTATTTTTAGTTTCTTTTTTATCATTGAAAAACAATCTTTTTGCAATGATGCCTTCGTACGATTATTCATTTGATTTATGGAGAGCTCGAGATGAAATGCTTAAGATAGAAAAAGACAATGAAAATATTAAAAAAATTTCAGAATTAAAACCCACAATTCCAGAAGACAGACCTATTACAAAACAAGAATTAAATCAAAATTATTTAATAAGAAAAGCAAAAGAAAAAAACAAAGAAGAAAAAAGAAAATATGCTGAAGAAATTAAAGGATGGTTAGAAGAAACTGAAAACTGGAAAGATCGCATCTTCTTTAAAATGGATGATGAAATTAATTATAGCCAAACAGAGCAAAAAACAGATCATTATAAAAATGACACAGAAACTCCTTATTTGAACTCAGGTCCGGAAACTCCAAACAAATTTATACCTAATAACAATCAAGAAAAAGACCGTTTATTTGAAACAATTAAATTAACAAAAGGCAAACCAAGACGAGATTCTGAAATTGCACGGCTTTACAAAAGAACAGAAAAATTATTAAAGGAATTATTATCCTCAAGACCCCAAACACCTCCTATATCCCCAAAAGAAATAAACGAAAAACAAGAAGAGTTTATGTTTGAGATGAATGAATAAAAAACATAATGGAAAAAAATCTAAATTTAAAAAATTTAATCATTAATGAAATTAAAAAAGCACCCCTAAAGCCCGGGGTGTATTTTTTTAAAAATAATAAAGATGAAATTTTGTACATCGGTAAAGCTAAAAATTTAAAAAATCGAATCTCAAGTTACTTTAAAAACGATGATTTTAAATCAAGCGCTATTGTTTCATCAAGTTCAAAAATTGATTTTATTGAAACAAAAAATGAGCTCGAAGCAATGCTTCTTGAAGCGCAATTAATTCAAAGCAATCAACCCAAATTTAATGTTTTGCTTAAAACCGGACAACCATTCATTTATTTAATGGTTACAAATTCAAAATTACCTGAATTAAAAATTGTACGAAACAAAAAACAAAAAGGAACTTATTTCGGGCCATTTATCG
Organism: bacterium; assembly: GCA_043818275.1. GTDB lineage: Bacteria > Babelota > Babeliae > Babelales > JAUWHS01 > JAUWHS01. Next base: position 4,081 of record JBDRFY010000038.1, read on the forward strand.
AAAAATCTCACGCGAGAAGAGTTTACAATTTTTTAGTGCGAACGTTTCAATTAAAAATATGTAAAAATAAAATCGACCAAGGATGCCTTTACTATCACATGGGAATTTGTTCAGGAAGCTGCAGAAAGGATTTCGATATAAATAAATATCTTGAAAGATTAGAGCTTGCCAAACAATCATTAAAACATGGTCATAATAATTTTTTAAAATACCTGCAAACAGAAATAGAAAAACACAATAAAAAGCTTGAATTTGAAAAATCAAAAGAATTAAATGAATACTTATCTGCGTTTAAAAGTGTTTTTGGTTCTATGCAAACCGATATTGCAAAAAACAGGTTAACTGATTTAACAAGTAAAGATATTTGGATTTTATCTCAAGATAAAAAAAGCCTATTTTTGTTCAAAGAAAAAGAAACTGCGCTAAAAAAACAACATGTTTTTTATCCCCCGTTGCCAAAATACCAAACAACTTTAAAATTCAAAGATAAATGGCAACAGGAGGACCCGCCGAAGCTTTATGCGAAGGCTGGGTTTAACCCCTTGGAATGGTTTCAAAGTTATTATCAAACTTATTCAAGCCCAACAACAATTTTGATTAATTTTGAAATTGAAAAAGAACAAAAAGATTTAATTGAGCAATTTCTTCAAAAATGGTCCGTCTTCGTACCGCAAACAGCGGCACTACGACGTGACAAGGCAACAGAAAATGAAGTCAAAATAATAAAACCTGAAACTGGCCACTTTTCAAATTTGATTAAACTTGCACAAATCAAAGCTGAACAAGAAATTAAAAAAGAAAAAACTTTATCAAAATCTTTGCAACAATTTTTAAAGCTATCACATGAAGTTCATACAATTGATTGCTTTGATATTTCTCATAAACAAGGAAAGTTTATGGTTGGATCATGCGTTCGTTTTAAAGATGGTCAACCTGATAAAAATAGCTTTAGACGTTTTAAAATTAAAACAGTTGTTGGCCAAGATGATTACGCATGTTTAAGAGAAATTGTTAAAAGAAGATATTCCTGCTTCGCCAAGGCTTCGCAGGACAAGCCCGACTTACTCCTAATTGATGGTGGAAAGGGACAACTTAACGCTGTAAAAGATTTATTTCCTGATGTTGAATTTGCTTCTCTTGTAAAGCGCGAGGAAACAATTTTTTCAGATAAATTACCGAATGGTAAAAAATTAAATTTAAAAACTTTTGTCGGACAAACTTTAATCGCTCTGCGTGATTACACTCATCATTTTGCAATTAGTTATCATAAAAAATTAGAGCGTTTGTAATTCTGATTTATTTTTCTTATCAAATTCATCCAAATATTTAAGTCTTTGTTCCAATGTAGGATGTGTACTCAATAAATTTAAAATCGGTAATTCTTTAAATCGCATGTAATAATATAGTAATTTATGTTTATCATGAACAATTTCATAAAGCTTTTTTAATCCCTGTTGCCCTGAATTATCTGCAATCGCTGCAGCTGATAAATCAGCCTCTTTTTCATCAGAACGATAATATAAATATAACAACAATGCCAAAACACCAGGAAAAACAAAAACAAATGAATTAAGAAATTTATGTTTAGATTTATCGTAATCTAAATCTGTTCCCAAAAGCCCTCCACTAAAAAATCGCAATAATAAATTCTGCGCAGGAGACAAAAATACTGTTTTAAAATCAGAAGATTCATAAGAAATTAATGGAATTTTTGTTCCATTAATAATTTTTTGAGCCAAAGCACTTAAAACTAATAATGGCAATCCGTATTTAAGAATTACACTTAATAAAATGCTCTTAGTAATATGATTTTTTTTCAAATGAGATAATTTAAAAGAGGTAAACCACTAGTTTGACTAGTGAGACTGTCAAAGCTTGGCTGAAATATTAAGTAAATACAAAAGATGATGCTTACGATATATTCCTATCGGCTTAATGGTTGATAGGAGTATAAAAAATGCAAACATCATCAT
>JBDRFY010000039.1:0-2546 GCA_043818275.1 bacterium
ATAATTGTTATCTTAAATATTATGTTAATGAAAAATAAAAAATGGAAATTAATGGAACTCAATAGAAAATGTTGTATTTCTCGCTAAAAACAAAAAAATTAATTAATTGACTTAAACACGATTGACTATTAACTATAACCCCAAAATGGGGTTATAAATTAAAACAATCCTAAAACCTTTTGGAAAATAAAATGGATTCAAAATACGATCATATAAAATTTGAACAGCAAGCCAGAGAAATCTGGGAAAAAAATAAAACATACTTATTTGATAAAGATTCAAACCTGTCCCGCCGTAGTGATACAAAGGCGGACCTGTCCCGCCGTAGTGATACGAAGGCGGAAAAAGAAATTTACAGCATTGATACTCCACCGCCTACAGTTTCTGGCAGCCTTCATATCGGTCACGTATTTTCATATATTCATACCGATCTGGTTGCAAGATACAAAAGATTATCCGGTTTAAATGTTTATTATCCAATGGGTTTTGATGACAATGGACTTGCTACAGAACGATTCGTAGAAAAAAAAAAATCAAACCAAAGCAACTTTAATGAAACGATCTGAATTTATTAAACTTTGCCTGAAAGAATCTACTGAAGCCGAAAAAACATTTGAAAACTTATGGAAAAACCTGGGTCTTTCAATTGACTGGACAAAACTTTACACAACAATTGATGAAAAATCACGAAGGATTTCACAACAATCATTCATTGAACTTTATAAAAAAAATAAAGTTTACAAAAAAGATGAACCGTCTTTGTATTGCACAACATGTCAAACTTCTGTTGCTCAAGCTGAAATCGATAATAAAGAAATTAAATCTACTTTTAATGATATTGAATTCAAAACTGAGGATGGCGAACAATTAATAATTGCAACAACACGCCCTGAATTGATTCCCGCATGCGTTGCCGTTTTTTATCATCCTGATGACAAAAGATACAAAAAATTAAAAGGCAAACATGCAATCACACCAATTTTTAATAAAAAAGTTCCAATTTTACCTGATGACAAAGTTGATCCGGAAAAAGGAAGCGGTATTGTTATGTGCTGTACTTTTGGAGATCAGACAGATATTTATTGGTTTAAAAAACATAAACTTCCTTTTATTCAGGCAGTTGGACTTGATGGGAAATGGACAAAAATAACGGAACCACTAGAAGGTTTACGCGCGCATGAAGCACGCAAAAAAATGCTAGAACTTCTGCAACAAGAAGGTTTACTTTTAGGTCAAAAAGAAATTACACATTTTGTAAACACACATGAACGATGCAAACAGGAAATTGAATATCAAATTTTACATCAATGGTTTATTAAAATTCTTGAACACAAAAATGAATTCTTAAAACAAGGTGAAAAAGTTAACTGGTATCCTGAATTCATGAAGGCAAGGTACATTGACTGGGTTAAAAATTTAAGTTGGGACTGGTGTATTTCACGTCAACGTTTTTTTGGTATTCCTTTTCCAGTTTGGTATTGCTCTGATTGTGGTGAAATTCTTCTGGCAGATGAAAAGGATTTACCAGTTGATCCACAGGAACAACAATATCCAGGAAAAAAATGTACAAAATGTTCCAGCAAAAATATTACTCCTGATACAGATGTTATGGACACATGGAATACCTCATCTTTAACTCCACAAATTAACGTTAACTGGCCCATCAATGATCAGGGTATTAAAATTCCTATGAGTCTTCGACCTCAGGCGCACGACATAATTCGAACCTGGGCGTTTTACACAATTGTAAAAGCTTATTTTCATGAAAAACAAATTCCCTGGAATGATATTGTAATCTCCGGACACGTTTTATCTGGAAAAGAAAAAATATCAAAATCTCATGGTGGTGCAAAATTAACTCCTGAACACCTTTTAAGTAGTTACCCTGCTGATGTGATTCGTTACTGGTCTGCAAATGGTAAAATTGGAACTGATACAGCATTTAGTGAAAATCAATTAAAAATAGGTCAAAGACTTTTGACCAAAATCTGGAATGCGTTCAGATTTTCCAGTGAACACATAAAAAATTATAATAAAAATGAAAACGTAGAACTTGATGATTTAAGCAAATGGATTTTGCATAAATTTGCCGTTACTTTTAAAACTTACCGAAAATATTTTGATAATTATGAGCATACACAAGCGCTGGAAACAATTGAGAAATTTTTCTGGCACAATTTTTGCGATAATTATCTGGAATTAATTAAAGATCAAATTTTTAATCCGGATAAATACGACAATGCGCAAATTGAAAGTACAAAATTTACTTTATATGAAATTGGTTTTGGGATTTTGCAATTATTCACCCCATTTTTGCCACACATAACAGAAGCTATTTATCAAATGCTATTCAAAAAAAATGAAAAAGCAATTTCTATTAATAACACAATATTAAATTCCGACAGATTCAATTTTGAATTTTCAAAAGAGAATGAACTCATTGATAAAATTATAGAAATTGTTGGTGAAGTCAGAAAACTTAAAAGTGAAACCAAACTTTCATTAAAATCCGAAATTCAGCAACTAAATATTAATTCTGAAAATAA
>JBDRFY010000040.1:0-3878 GCA_043818275.1 bacterium
TTCTAACACATCTATAAATAATAAACCCTGGTATGTTAGCAATAAACCTATCCTTATATCAATATAATTTTTAACCTCTTGTTCGGTTGCATCAGAATTTTTTATTATTTCCCAAAATTCCATGTGAATTTCTTTTGTCAAATTAGATTGTTCAGCCAACACAAAATTTACGATATTTACGAGTTGCGCGCGTTCCGCAACAGTTAAACTTCCACCAAATTTCGAATTATTATTTCCTCCTTGCGTGTTTGCGTTCGGCTCGGTTGTTTCTATTTTAAAATTCTCAATTGGGACGACTGCCGGATTGAGAGGATATATTCGCGAACCAAGAAAAAAAGCCCCTACGCAAAAGACCACTACCAGACATAAATATACTAATTTTGTTTTCATGTGTTTGTGTTGTGGCTGATAAATTAATAATATTGTACAAATGATCTTTTAATTTTTTTATTTCTCTATTGAATTGTTCATGGATATAAAATCTGACATGCCAACTTTTTCATCATATATTAAATACAGTTTTTCTTTCGCTCGAGTCATCGCTACATAAAACAAACGGAGCTCCTCATCCTTTATTTTATCCACTGTAATCCCAAATATCTCCATGAGCTCATTGTCAGGATGAAATTTTGGAAAATTCCCTCGATTTGCACCAATCACTATGACTATATCACTTTGTTTACCTTTAAAACTATGCACAGTCGAATAAATTATATTCGTTTGTTTTTTTGGACACCATTCTCTAATTTTGTTTGCAAATTTTGATATCGGTAAACCAAGTAATTTGTTGCCACGAAACAATAGACAAAATTCTTTGTTGGTATCTGCTTCATTACAAATTATGGATTCTACGGTTTTCAAATAACGAGCAAGATCTAAAGGGATTGATTTATTTGTAGTTTGACGACCTAAAAGAGAATGGGTTTCTTCCCTGTATTTTTTATCTTCATTATATCCATGTATATAATTTTGGTTTTTTCTTAATTCAACTTGTAATAATTTGAAAATGCACACGACACCATCTGGCTTATCATTTTTTGGCTCTCCAGCTGGTCCAAGACCAACCATAAGACGATTAGAACGCCAAACAATAACTTTATTGCTCCTATAATTTGTTAAAAGATTTACTCTACATCCCCCTTTAAAATATTCTGATTCAAAATTATTAAAATATTTTAAATCAGAACCAGCAAATCCATTGATGGCCTGCCAATCATCGCCAACACAAAAAAAAGAAATCTCTGGATTAACCTTTCTAATCTCGTCAATGAGTTTATAGAAAAGTTCAGAAAAATCTTGATACTCATCAATTAAAATATGCTTGATACTCCCAACTTCTTTTTTCTCGTTGCAATAAACAATTTTAGAATTTTTTCCTTCCCCCTTGACCTTTTTAATTGCATTAACAAGAAGTCCATCAAAATCAATTTTATCTTCTTTTTCTAATTGCAACTGATACTTATCATATACTCGACAAGCCATTTCTATAAAATATTCATTTTGCTTGCTCAAATTTCCAGTTTTCTTTTGCCATGCTATTTCTCGAATTTTTTCTGGAGTATAAGACATTTTTTGTGCTTTATTAATAAATTGAGTTATTTGTTTAACTAATTTTTTCTTCCGTCTTTCAACTTTAGGAATCTTTTCTAAAACTTCGTTTGCACTTAATCGGCTTGAGATATACAATCCTTTTTCACTTAATCGTTGTCTAATAATTTTTTCAAATTGATCTCTTGTTTGCTCATCATATAGAAATGGTTTCGTTTTTATATGCTCAAAATCATCTTGCGACATTTCAATAAAATTGATATTTCTGTCCAAGAATAGTTTTCGTTTTTCATCTGACCTATTTAAGTATTTTTGAGATTCTCCCTCTGTCTCAAAGAAGCCGGGATATCCGGGACTTTTTTTCGTAAAACCGAAATACTCAATCACGATTTGCAATTGTTCTTTTCGCTTGTCCTCTACATAGAATAATGAAAAATCTGGATTGTATGGATATTTTGTGTTGAGAAGTTTCTTTATGTTGTGTTCATAGACATATTCAAGCCTTTTTCCATTTTTAGAAATTTTATGTTCAAATAGAAAATCTGCTATGTATTTTTCACCTGTGGATTTTACAAACTCGCCAGCAATAGTTGTATATTTCTGATTTCTTAAATACAAATAATATTCATTATCGTTCCGAAAGGCCCCTTTTATTTTTTCCGATGCCGTTTTCAGAAACAAATAAAACAATTTTTCTATTGAACTTCTGTCTTCCTCCTCCACCTTATTAAAGCATTTTCGTACAAAATCAATTTGAAGTTGCCCATCTCGCCCGTGACGGTTATATTCATTTACGCTTCTTTCCTTAGTTCTTTTATCAACCAAAAGATCCTTTTTATCAGCAATGCGTTTAGCCAAAGCATGGAAAGTGAGAGTATTTGCTTTTGTTGCAATTTCAGCATCACAATATTCATTTATACGATTTCTAAATTCTTCAGCGGCCTTGCTATTAAAAGCAAGAACTAAAATCTCATCTGGTTTTACTCCATAAAACTTTATAAGTTGTCGTACTTTCAAAGCTATTGTTTCTGTTTTTCCCGAACCGGCACGGGCTTGGACAAGAATATTTTTATTCGTTGCAGAAAGTACTTTAACTTTTTCGTCAGGAAACCAACCTTTCTTATTTTCAAGAGTAATTCCTAAATTATTTAAATCTTGTCTAAAAAAATTAAATTTTTTTGTGTTATATCTCTTTAATATCTCATTTTTTAGAGACTTATCAAATTTTTCTTCTAAAATAAATTGGTCTGCTTTTAAAAAATTTTTCTTACTTAAAAAGTAATCAACTTTATTTAAAATTATTTCTATCTTTTTTTCTTTTTCTTTTTCTAATTTATCTTCAAGCTCCTTTTTCTTAAAACGAAGGAAGTCAGGGATAGTATAAAATATCATTTGATTTTTCCAACTATCGCTTTCTTCCGAATTTTCGATAAGCATTTTAGCTTCATCAACTTTTTCTGATGCTAGTAAATCATAACATTGATCTCGTAAAATTTTTCGACAATTTAAACAATTTTTTTTAGATCCGTCAATACTTAAAATAAATTGATCAATAGCCCCACATTTTATACATGGTTCCTGTTTTAATTTGTTTTCTTTTTCCATATTTTTTTATTTTTTAATGTGAAAATGGAAATGGTGTTTTTAGAATTATATTTGCAAATATGGAAAATGCTTTTGTTTTGATATCTTTTTGAATTATTTTTTTGTAAGAGTTATTTGGATCGATTAGATATGCATTCCATAATTTTGTTGGTTGTTGTTCTCCTAGAATTGAAAATCTTGAATTATTGATTTTTATTTCTAATGTTTTGTCTGCTGTTGGAGTTATTTGATGTCCTTTTGGTATTGTTAATTGCATTTTTTTAAATAGGATGATTAGTTAATAAATTTCAGAGAAGTGAGTAAACAAAAAACTCTCCGCGAGACGGTAGCTCAGCTACCCACTGTCAGTTTCCCGACAGGGCCTACAAAGCATTTCTCACGAAGAGTTTTCTACTTTGTAGGACTTAAACCATACCTTTGGAAATTCCAAAGGGTTAGGTCATATTCAGTTGTCCCTATATATTACACTCCCTGCTTTAATCTCGCAACCTGAAATTTCTGAAAAATTTTGCGGAATTTTTTTGGCCTCTTCATTTTCAAAATTGAAAAATAGAGCAAAAAACACGAACGGTAGCGTTTCATACAGTCCCTTATTTTCATATAGTTCCTAACTAAACAACTCCCCCGGTGCCCTCCAAACAAATAGCGACAAAAAATTTAAAACTAAGTTTGTAAGGATTTTAGGTCGATATAGGATCTTTACAACACGAGTTAGTCTCTCGCGT
>JBDRFY010000041.1:0-18480 GCA_043818275.1 bacterium
CTACGGAGGATATTCTTTGTAGCTTTAGCGAAAGAGAAAAAGCTTCGAAGGGTTCTACCCCGCCATTCATCCCAAGGCTTCCTCCTTCGCTAAAGCTTCGGAGGACAAGAAAGCCTAGGGTATTCTGGCGAAGTAGAATAATCTAAATATTTTTCCAAAAAGAAAGTTTTCTGATCTTTTTGCCAAGCGCGTATTCTTTTAAATCTTGCAAATATTTTTCAACCTTTTTTTCCGGTTCCCACATCTCAGTTACCCAATAAACAAGCTCTGCATTTTTATAATCTGAATTTGCTTTAAACATTCTGCAAAGTTCAACTTCATCCATAGCCGCTCTACTAACAAATAAATCAATATCTCCTTTTGTTGTTCTTAAAAATGTTCTCCAGTCTATTTCACAAATTTCAACATCTTTTAAATCCAGTTCTTCAAGTAAAAAATGCAAAAATTCCTGTTTTTTATGATTAGTCTCAATTAACAACACCGCCAAATGCGGATAAAGAATTTTTAATGGAATTGCAGGAAAGCCAGCGCCAGCCCCAATATCAGCAATACTTTTTATTTTTTTTAAATCTTTAAATTTTGTCAAAGCCATAGAATCAATAAAATGTTGTCTGACAACACCTGATAAATCTTTGATAGCAGTTAAATTAATCTTTTGATTCCATTCATCCAAAATTTCATAATATTTCTTAAACTGATTTATTTGGTCATCTGTCAAATTTTGTTCTTCCTTAAATTCTGCCCACACTTTTTCAGGATCTTTTTGCCTAATTTTTTTCATAATCACGTCCTTAATTATGTATTGATAGATTTTAGCATTAAATCTTTGTTAGAGTATCAGTATAAATGGATTGGTAAATTTATTAATAAACCATGGGGTAAAATCATGAAAAAAATAAAAAAACTGGCAATTGTAGTATCAATTGTAAATATTTTTACACTTAATTTAATCAAACCTGACAACCGAATCGTAATTTATCTTAAAAATGCTCCGCAAAAAGCCATAACATTAGTTGAACAAGATGCCCAAAAAGAAAAACTAATAAAAAAAATAGAAAAACTTAATCAAAAAACACCTTCTCAGATAAACAACAAATTTTTAAAAGGTGAATTAAGAAAAATATTGCAGCCAAATCTTAATGGCTTTATCGCTCTTTATGCCGGTTATATGGATTATTCTAATGCAAATGGACTAATCTCTTTTCCTTTAAGACATACAGAACCAAAAATTTACGTCGCAATAACCCCAAGAATTAATTTAGTTAAATTAAAAGAAAATACGATTTCACATGCAGAATATGTTTTGGATGATGAAAACGTAAAAACCGAAATTTACAAATTTGAAAAAAAGAAAGACAATAAAGGGCATTCTTTTTGGCATTCAGAAAAACAAAATATTCTTGATAAAAAAATAAATTCTTTAACCGTTGTAATTTTGTCAAAACCAAATAATTTTTATGTTGCCCTTGGAGATTTTTTATCAAATGACAGCAAACAAATTGTTTTGAATGATAATATTTATGTTTTAGGTAAAAATGCTCAACGAGAAATTCTTTTAAACACTCTTGATATCAAAAGATTTTTTGAACCAATTGATCTGCAAGAACGCAAAATTGGAGAAGTGAAACAAGAAATGATTATGAATACTTAAACATGTTTTTGTTTTATTGCTGCTTTATCGCTCATTATATTTATTAAATTTGTTGTTGAATATCCTTTTTGGTAATTAACAATATGCACTCTACCACCTTGAGAAATTACAAATTCCCCTCCCGCAACATCTTCTATTTTGTAATCTCCACCTTTCACTAAAACATCTGGTTTTAAAAATTGAATTAATTCTGCGGGAGTATCCTGATCAAAAGAGGTTACAAAATCAACGACTTCAATTGCCTCCATCAATTTCGCACGATCAGACAAAGGATTAATTGGCCTAGTTACACCTTTATATCTTTTAACAGAATCATCCGTGTTTAAGGCAACAACTAAAACAGCACCCTGTTTTTTTGCTTCCTGCAAAGAAAAAATATGGCCAACATGCAAAATATCAAAGGATCCATTTGTAAAAACAATTTTTTTATTTTGTTTTTTCAGTTGATCAATTTTATTTTTTAATTCTTCCCAATCATCAATAATTTTACTACGTTCTTCTTTCAATTCTTCTAAAACTTCATCAAGACCAACTGAATATGTTTTTAAATGCGATATGGCAATTGATGCAGCCAGGTTTGCAAGAGTTAAAGTTTTTTCAATTGGTAATGAGGCGGCAAAACCAAAACCCAAAAAAGAAAAAACTGTATCCCCCGCACCTGTTAAATCATAAACCTCTTTTTTATTTGCTGGAATAAAAATAGAATCTGTTTTTGATATAAACTGAATTCCTTTTTCACCAAGGGTTACAAATAATCCAGTAAGTTGTAATATATCACAAATTTTTCGACCATTAATTACAATTGAATCATCCGAATTTAATTTAAAAAAATTAATCAAAGCTTTAAATTCCTTTGCGTTGGGTTTTAAATAATTTACACAGCAATATTTATCAAAATCCGGACCCTTTGGATCAACCAAAATCAAACATTTTTTTTCTCTGGCTTTTTTTATAATTTTTTCTAAAAGAATTGGCGTTACAATACCTTTTGCATAATCAGAAATTAAAATAACAGAATCGGGTTTTATCAAATTATTAAATTTTTCAATAATTTGATTTTGAAGATCACCTGAAATTAAAGAATTATTTTCTGTATCCAGTCTTAATAATTGATGATGACCGGCCATTACTCTATTTTTACATATGGTATTGCGTTGATTTGTTTTTACTAATCCTTCTTGCGAAATATTTTTTTCATTTAATAAAGAAATTAATTTTTGCCCACTTAAATCTTTATCATTAATTACACCAATTAAATCAACTTCAAGACCAATTTTTTTGCAATTTGAGGCAACGTTTGCAGCGCCACCCAAACTCCATTCTGTTTTTTCTTTTTTAACAACCACAACCGGTGCTTCAGGCGAAATGCGATCAACATTACCAAAAAAATATTCGTCGATCATAACATCACCAATGATTAAAACATTTTTGGTTTTTAAATTTTTAATCCCTGAAAACATTATTAAACCACTCCCATTTCATTAAAAACTTGCGGTTAAATTAATTTTTTAGATAAACATTGTTGTATAGTTTATTAATAAATTTTAATTATAAAAGAAAAATATAAGGAGTTTAATAATGGAATTGCAAATTTCATATGATATGCCAAGCCTGGATCAGGCTTTAAATATTGCAAAACATACAGCAGAATTTGCAGACATCCTGGAAGTTGGATCACCATTAATTTTAAAAGAAGGTGTAAAATCTGTTTGCGAATTTAAAAAAAATTTTCCTGATAAAAAAATCTTTGCTGATATCAAAATGGTTGACCGCATAGAAACAATAAAAATTTTTACTGACTGCGGAGCTAAAATAATTTCTGTACTGTGTGCTACAAGTCATTACGTAATTCAAAAAGCTGCAAATATTGCTCATGATAACGGCGCAAAATTGGCTCTCGATTTACTTGGTGATTATTCTATGGGGCAAATTGCAATGGATGCAAAAGCATTAAATGTAGACATTTTAATATTGCATAGACCTCATGAAGACGGAACAGTTATAAATATATTAGATGAATGGGAAACAATTAGGGGAAATACAGATCTTCCAATTTTTTTAGCTGGTGGCATTAGCAGAAAAAACATTGATAAAGTTCTTGAACTAAAACCTGAAGGAATTATAATTGGAACCTCAATTACTCAGGCAAACAATCCTGCAAAAGAGGCTGAATATTTTAGATCGTTGATAAAAAAATAATATCAAATAAAGGCTGCAAAAATGGAAATACCTAAATATGAAGTTCAGGAACAATTAAAACCCTCTGGTTTGGATGGGATTTCTGATGAACAAATAAATGACCATTGGAAATTGTACGAAGGTTATGTCAAACAAAGCAACCAATTAAATGAAGATCTAAAAAATTTAGAAGAAAAAGGTGATGGAAATAGTTTGTTGTACGCTGATAGAAAAAGAAGATATGGATTTGAATACAATGGCATGATTTTACATCAATACTATTTTGGAAATTTAAAATCAAATCAAAAGTTAACTGATGAAAGTAAATTAAAAAAAACAATTGAAAATCAATGGGGATCTTTTGAAAATTGGACTCAAGATTTTGCAAACACAGGAAAAACAAGAAGTATTGGCTGGGCAATTTTGTATCTTGATCCAGTAACCGGAAATTTAACAAATCATTTTATTCAAGAACATGGAAATGGAATTATAGCAGGCTTTGTTCCAATTTTAGTTATGGATATTTGGGAACATGCATACATGGTTGATCATAAATCTGGCGGACGTTCGGATTATATACAAGCTTTTATGAAAAATATCAATTGGTCAAAAGTTGAAAAACGATTTACTAAATCAAAATAAAAAAAGCCAGAAAAATGCAGTTTTTTTTATTTCTTCTTCTTCCCTTTTTTTTCTTTTTCAAATTGTAGCTTATAAAGTTCTTTTATTTCTTTAACGGTTGTTGCATCTTGCGCCGCTTTATCTTGCCTATAACCCATAATTCTTGGAAACCGCAAAGCAAAACCAGGTCCTTCTTTTGTCAATCCCGCGGTATGCAATGGAGACTGTGTTATTTCATCAGCGCGAATTTCACAAACAATTTTAGGTTCACACCAAACATCAGGGTAAAGCTCTTTGGCGCATTCAACATTTTTTGGTTTATTTGCTACTTTAATTTCATCACACATTTTTTTCTGTTCTTTCCACTGTTTATCAGTAAGTCCTGTTCCCATTTTTGCTATAGTTTCAAAATTATCATCTTTTTTATTGTAAACACCAACAAGTAAAGCGCCAATACCGAAAGAAACTCGTTTTCCTTTGCCATGATAATAACCTAAAATTACACAATCAATTGAATCAGAGAGTTCCCCACCTTCTTCTCTTTTTAATTTAATCCAGTTAAAATTACGTTTTCCCGGTTGATAAACTGCATCTGGTCTTTTTGCAACAATACCCTCTAAACCAACTGTAATATTTTCATTAAAATATTTTTCTAATTCTTCAGATGTATCTATTTTTTCTTCATCGATTGGAAGCAAAATATTTTGTTTTTTAATTGTTCCTGATTTAAAAAGATTAAGTAATTCTTTTCTTCGTTCATGATAAGGTTGATCAAGATATGATTTGTTATTCAAAAATAAAACATCAAACAAAAATAATTTTAATGGAAATTCTTTAGCCATCTCTTCTATCGCATATTTTCTTTTTCTTTTTACTGTTTCCTGGAACGGTAAAAAATTACCTGTCTCTTCATCAAAAGCAATTGCCTCACCTTCCGAAATCAAATTTTTAACACTTAATTTTTCTACAATTTTTTTTAAATCCGGAAACATATAAGACATATCTTGTAAATTTCTTGAATAAAAATGAATTTTTGGAATTTTTGTATGCTTATCAACATGAACCTGCAACCGAAAGCCATCAAGTTTCGGTTGAGCTATACACTTTCCAATTTTTTTCAATATTGCTTTAGAGTTTTCTAATCTTTCGGCAGCTGCTGGTCTAATTGGAATTCCTGGAATTATTTTCATATGCCGTATAGCTTTTATTCCATCTTCTTTTAATGTTTTTACAATTAAACCAATATCAACTGAAACATTATATGCATCTTCCAAAGCTTTTCGTAAAGATTTATCCCCTAATTCCATCCATGAAAAAGCATCAAGCAAAGTCATATCTGAAAAACCAAGGCGTAATTTTCCAATAATTATTCGAACGACATATTTTGCTGAAATTGCATCAAGATTATGTAATAATTCTAATAAAATTTTTTCTTTTTTTTCCTGGGCACCAGTCCCTGAAATTTTTTCAAATTCATGCAATTCTTGTTCTACATCTTTTATTGATAATTCTTTTTTTATTCTTGATTTATAATTTTCCTTTTCAAAAATCAACCCTAAATCACCTGCTCTAGTTGCCGATGATTTTATTTTACTCTCACTTAAATCCAAAAGTTTACCTAAAACTTTTAGCATGTTTTTTTCAGCAAAATTAAATTGAGTTCCAATATATGTAGGATTTAATTCCCCCAAAGACATATACGAAATTATTGCCGCTTCATTTGGAGATACCTTTTTTAAGAGTTCAGCCAAAAGCCTGGTAATTTTTGTACGAGAAGATTCTTTTTCAATTTCATTAAAGACTTGAGCCACTTCTATAAATTTCATAATAAAAATCCTTTTTTATAATTTTTTATCTAAAAAAAGATTAGCATAAAAAAATGACAATAAAAAAAGACGGAGTTTTAAAAACTCCGTCTCAATAATTTAAATGGTAGCGACGCAGGGACTCGAACCCCGGACCTACGGATTATGATTCCGCCGCTCTAACCAGCTGAGCTACGTCGCCACATAATATTTCAAGAACCATTATTTGCGGAGCCTGCCCCGCGTGTCCGCCGAAGTTTTAACGAAGGCGGAAGTTCATCGAGGGGTCGCCACATAATATTTCAAGATTCCTCGCTCAGTTCAAAATAAATCCTGATCATCCTGAGCCTGTCGAAGGACACATAATATTTCAATAATAATATCGCAATTTTTTTCACCTACTTGTCCGCCGAAGTTTTAACGAAGGCGGAAGGGATCGCCAATTAAATTTTTATGCTTTTTATTTTTGAATTATCCAAAATAAAATCAAAAATCGAATGTAAGAAATAAACGCCCGAAAGAACTGTAGCTATTATACCAACCATCAAAGTTACGGCAAAACCCCTGATCGCCGGACCACCAAATTTAAATAAGACAACTCCAGTTAAAAAAGTGGTTATATTTGAATCCAAAATAACAACCATCGCGCCACTAAAACCATCGCTTAATGCTTTGCGATAGGTTGCTCCGGTTTGAAGTTCTTCTTTAATTTTTTCATAAATTAAAATGGACGCATCAATCGCCATACCAATAGTAAGAACCATTCCAGCGATACCTGGCAAAGTTAATGTTGCTTCAAAATAAGACAAGAACAACAAAATCAAAAATAAATTGAAAAACAACGCCAGAAAGGCAAAAATTCCTGCAAGTTTGTAATAAAAAATACTAAAACCAAATAATAAAAGAAGAGCAACTAAACAAGAAATTAATCCCTTTCTAATCGAGTCTTGCCCTAATGATGCACCAACCCTATTTTCCTGTTCAAATTTTAATGGAGCAAGAAGCGCTCCCGATCTTAAAACAAGGGCCAAATCTTTTGCTTCTATTTGGTTTGAAATTCCAGTTATTCTACCATTTCCACCAATCGCTGATTGAATTGTGGGAGAAGAAAACATAACATCATCAATTATAATTCCCAAACTTCTACCAATATTATTTCCGGTTAATTCTCTAAAATCTCTTGCTCCCATTGCATCTAATTGAAATGCAACTTCAACTCTGTTAAATTCATCAAAACTTATTCTTGCATCAACAATATGATCTCCTGTTAAATCTGGAAATGCAGAAACTAAATACCATCGGCCAACCTCTTCATCTTCATCATAATTTTTACGATTGTTTTTTCCGACAACAATTGTTTTATCTGGTGGAAGTTCACCATCATATTCGTCAAGAAGTTCTTCTTTAGTTGATCCTTCTTTTTCAACAATTTTAAATTCAAGCAAAGCCGTTTTTGTAATAACTGATTTAACTCTTTCGGGATCATCAACTCCTGGCATTTGAACAACAACCTGTTTTTCACCATGTTGTTGCACAGTTATTCCTTCAACGCCAAAACCACTAAGTCTGTTACTTAAAACGCTTACGGCTTGTTCCACCGCTCCTGTTCTGATTCTTTGTTCTTCAACTGGAGTCAAAGTACAAATTAAATCATTATCTTTCAACACTACTCTTAATGTTGGGACTTCTGCCCGAATAAGGTTGTAACAAACTTTAGCATTATCTTCATCATCAAAATCTAAATTCAATGATGTTTTAATAACATCCATTTTTTTAGGTAAAACTTTTAAACCCTTTTTTTTGAATAAATCAGTTAAGGCTTTTTTTTCAAGGCCTAAACGGTTTTCAATTGCTTTATCAACTTCCACACCCAAAACAAGATATGTGCCCCCCTGCAAATCAATTCCTAATTTTAATCGTGGCATTTTAATCGCGCCCAAATATTTTTTAACAATATTTGTAAACCCTGAAACAGGACCAACTTTTTCCAGCGCTTTGGTGTTAAACGAAAATAAAAAATATGATCCAACTACCAAAACAGCAATCCAAAACATTAATTTTGAAAAAATCATATGAACGACACGAGTATTCATCAAAAAACTCCCTGTTATTATTTTTACTACTCTCATCCGTCTTCGTTACTCTTCGACGGGACAATTTATTTAATTTACTAAAACATTAAATCCTTCGTTCCTCAAAATTCCTCTGGAAAAACAAGATTAGCAGGCAAAAAAATGGCCTGCCATCTGAAGCCTTGGCGAAAGATGGTGCCGAGGAGGAGACTCGAACTCCTATGGGATTTCTCCCGCTGCCCCCTTAAAGCAGTGCGTCTACCAGTTTCGCCACCTCGGCACAACACGCATTATTTTGGAAAAAATTCTTTGTTTATAACAATGCGAAATTTATCATATTCTAATTGTATTGGCAAATGTTAAATTGGACAAATTTAAAGATAATTCAGGGTGATTTTAGTTTTAAAATCACCCTGAATTCAACAGCTGTGTAATTTTTTAAATTTATTATTTAATTTTTTAAGCTCAAGACATTGGAGGTGGCGCCTCTGGCATTGGAACAAATGACATAGGAGAAGGTGGTACTGGCGGCATATTCATTGGCATTTGAGGTATAGGTTGAGGTGGAATTGAAGCAAGAGGTTCCATCCCTGTTGACTGAATTGTCATATCCATGGAAGGCGGTGGAGATACTTCAACTTCTTCTTTTCCATCTTCTTCAACCCGTTGTTTTACAGCCAAAACAAATTTTTCAAGTCGGGGTAAAAATATTCTGTTATAAATCCCACTTGATACTATTCCTATTTTTTCAAGAACATAACTACCAAAATCTAAAACTTTGCCAAATGCAAACTCTAATTTATTTCTTATTTCGCCTTTTTCTTCTCTCGCCATCTCCATAGATAATCCAAGTTGCTTCATTAATTCCTGATATTTTTTCAATGCCGCTTTTTGTGTTTTAAGTTCAGCTAATAATTTCTTTTTTTCTTCAATCTGCATTTCTTCCTGTTTAATTTGTTTCTTTTTTTCTGATAGTTGCCCAATCTTTTTTTCATAACTCATCATCTGATCATCAAATTTTTTAGTCAAATCATCTGCAGTTAAACTTTCTTGTGGGATTGGGGCTATTTGAGTTGGCTCAACTCCTATTTTATCTATAATGTTCTCTTCTGCTTTAAATATTTTATTAAACCAGTTCTTGATCCAATCAATCATGTCAACAAAACTATCTATTACAAAAGCTATTACATCCGCAACTCTTTGTGTAAGGGTTGATTGTATTTTAACCTTTTTTTTTACAACTACCGGCGGCTCAATTTTTTGAGGTAAAATAATAGCCGCACTTTTATTTTTAATCACATTCATTTTTGTATTTACATTTTGAATTTTATTCTGAATCTGAGAAACAACATTAGTAAATTCCTGAGAAAAAGGTCCCTGCAAACTTGCCTGAATTCCCTGAATTTGATCAGCAACCATATTTAACTGATTTAATAATTCCTGAGCTTGTTCAACTGTTTGGGCATTTAATATTTGCGCCTTCGTTTGACGCGCGCCTAATTCCTGACCTTTAGCCTGATTGAACTGATTTTCTAATTCATTAATTTTTGCCATCAAATTTTCTTCTTGCTGTTCAATGGAATCTATATCTATTTTTAATTGTTCTAAAGCCTGCTTCTGTTTATTTATTTCTAATTCTTCCGGTGATACAGGAAGACCAACAGAAACTTGTTGCATTGTTGATTCAGTAATAATTTGTGGCCGAGCAACAGGTACTGGTGGTGGAGGAACCTGAACAGGAACTACCTCAACAGGTTGAGCAACTAGTTCAATTTGCGCAATTTCAACAGGAGCAGAAATAGGTTCTTCAACAGGTGATGGAATTGGGGGCATTTCTGTTTGAGCAATATCAATAGAAGCATATTCTTCAGAAGGAACATTTTCCGGCAAAGGTAGAAGCAATTCTTCAGCTGGTGGAACATCAACTAAAACTTCAGTCTCAACAGGAACATTTGTTGGCTCAGGAATATCTATTTCAGGAGGTGGCAGCAAATCAAATTCTTCAGTTGGTTCTTCAGGAAGAGGAATAACCTCTGCTTCCATTGGCATAGAATTTAAAGAAAAAATAAAAATATTTAAAATAAACAAAATAAATATCTTTTTTAACATTCCAATCTCCTTTAAATTTTATTGTGCTAAAGCTCTAGCAAATTCTTTTTCCTTTTTTTCTAATTCTTTTGTTTGTTTTCCTCGTTCAAATCCTAGTGTTTGGTATGTAATATCCAATTGCTTATCAATATTAGAAAATTGACCATATAAATTTTTTCTTAAATTTTCAATTAAATCTAAATTATTTTTGATCCTCTGCATTGTTTGCTCTGCCCGATCTAAAATATTTTGTAACTCCGCAACCCTTGGAGTTTGAATTAAAGGAGGTGTTGCTTCTGTCAAATTTTTTTGCTTGTCTGGTCCCGCATCGATCCAAGGAAATTGATTTTCAGTAACAGAAGGAACAACTGGAGATGGCGCTACAGTAGTTGGAGCTCCAGGAATTGTAGGCCCAGCAGAAACAGGTAATTGTTGCGCTGGTATTGGAGCAGAAACAGGAAACTGTTGGGCAAGCATTGGAGCGCTAATAGGTTGTGGGATAGGCATAGGAACCGGTCCTGGCATTCCCCCGGGAATTGGCGGCGGCATTTGAATATCCTGAGAAAATTCAAGATCACCTTCAGGAAAATCAGCCATCGGATCTTCCATTCCAGGCATCGCTATTAAATTTTTAAAAAAAATGAAAACCAAAACAGTTAAATTAAAAACTTTCATGAAAGTTCTCCCGACAAATTAATTTTATTTTACTGAAAATAAATATTATCAGGAGTTTGTTTGAGAAATCAATTCTTTAAAAAAGCAATGGTTTAAAACATAGGCTCTTGAGAAAGTTGTGATATATCTTTAGGTGTTTCTGGTATAGGCATCACCGGTTGAGCAACAGGTATTACTTGTTGCGGTTCAGCAACTTGTAACTGTGGTAACTTAGGTTTTTTAGATTTAACTTTCTGTTGAGATTCACCACTCAGAAAATTAACTATTGTCTTGTACCATTTATAAATTTTTGCAGCCAAATCAACAAAGAAATTAAAAATTTTGTCCTTTGATTCAGCTTCTTCTTTCTTAACTTCAATTTCTTTCTGAATTTGTTGACCTGCTCTTAATGCATCAAGTTCTTTTAATTTAAGTTCCTCTAATCTTTTTGCCCGATTAATCACAATAAAACCGTTATTTTCTAAATTAGTAATACCAGATCTCACCTGACTGATTTGAGATCTTATAGATGATAAAACAGAATCCATGTTTCTCATTAATGTTGTCTGAACATACTGCTTTGAAACTTTAATCTTTTCTAAAATATTTCCTTTTAACTCATAATAAGCCAGCCGGGCCTTTTTATCATCAATCATATTCCATATATCGCGAATTAAATCATTAGCTTTTTGCGCATCAAGTTTTGCTATATTAATTTGTTCATCCAATTTATTTACACGATCTTGAAGCGATTTATCTAAATCTTCAATAGACTTCATATCCAAATTAAATTGTTCTAAATTATTCTTCATAGATTTAATTTCATCTTCAACAATATCAATTTTAACTTCCATCTCACTTGTAACACCTTCATCCTCACCTGTTGCCTTTATTCTTGCAACTTTTTTTTGCCTTCTTTTTTCTAAATAATTTAGTAATTCATCAAAAACCGTTTGCATCTCTCCGTACTTAAAACCAATTTGTCTATAAAAATTATCCAATTCATTATCAATAGAATTAATTTTATTTGTGTAAGAACCTCTAGATTGTTCAATTTGATCAACCAGATCCTGAATTTGATCGTTCACCTCTAAACTGTACTTCAACCATTCTCTTTTTTTTACCCAATTTCCCTGATTACCAACTGTTTCATCTTGCAACAAAACCGTTTGAGCGCCCATTGAACGCCCGCTATTCATTATTGGCATTTGAGAAGATTGAATTGGCATTGAAACAGGAACAGACATAGGCATTGGTTCTGGTAGAGGAGGCGGCGGAACTTGCATTTGTGTCATAGGAGAAATAGGCATTACTGGTTGTTCGATAGGAATTGGTTGTAACGGCATAGAATTTGGTTGCGGTACATTTTCAATCATTGGCATGCCAGGCATAGAATTAATTTTAATAAAGGATAAAAACAAACTAACAACCCAAAACAAACCAAATGAAAAACAACTCTTTTTCATACCACCAACCTTTTTAATTCTCCCTCACTTTTTTTAATACATTAAAATCATTATACAACAGAAATATGAAATTATAATGTTCTTGCTAATTCTTTTAATTCTTTGAAAAGAGCTTTTTCCAATTCCTCCGCTTCAACTGATGTATAACTCCATTGCACTCCCTGATCAACTCTTGTCAAAATCGATCTGTCACATTTGATATCTATAATATCAATTCTGACAATATTCATTAAAGGATGAACCTGAGATGGCGCCCTTACAACTCCAGCCCTACCTAAAATGCTATACGCAACATTACCTTCACCAAGAAAACAAATCATCACTTTTTTTTGCCAAACCATATTTTGATAACCCGTGTGTTCCTTGTGAATGCTAAGAAGTAAGCTTTCTTCCCCCTTTGGATAAATACATTGAATTGGAGTTGTATTCGGAATTCCTTTTTCCGAAAAAGTTGCTAACACTGCTACGGTTTTTTCTCTTCTTAAAAGTTCTATTAAATCTTCGGGTAATTTCACCCCTACATGTTTTGCCATATTTTTATAACATCCCCTTCTACTTCGCATAAAGCTTCGTAGAATACTGCGAAGTTTTAACGAAGCACGTAATAAATTTTAAAGTTAAACATAAAAAGACAAAACTACTGCATTAAATTTAAAACTACCTCATTTTCTAAAAACATACCTTTTAAAGTAAGTTGAATATTCTTGCCATCAGTTTTAACCAAGCCTTCTGACTCAAGAAATTTTATATTTTCAAGAAACTTATTTTTAAAAGAAGAATTCTTTAACAAGTATAGCATATGCTGCAAGCCCACTCCTTTGTTCTGCCTTAAACCCAGCATTAAAGTTTCTAAATATTCTTGTTCTTTAGTTAAGTCTTCAACATTAAACGTGGCCCCCGTAGATGAATTTTTAACATACAAAGGTAAATTTTTGTAATTAATAAATCTTCTTTTCCCGTCAAACGAACTCGCAGATAATCCAAACCCTTTGTATGGTTCACGGTCCCAATAAGCTATATTATGAATTGAGCGAAATCCAGATTTTGCAAAATTTGATATTTCATACTGTTCAAACCCATGTTTTCTTAAAAAATCAATACTCTTTTTATACAAAAAAATATTTTCTTTTTCTGAAGGTAAAATTATTTCACCACTTTTCACTCTAAAATACAGCTTTGTCTTTTCATATACTGTCAAAAAATACACTGAAACATGATTTACTGGCCAGGATGCAATAGTTTTTAAAGTATTAAACCAAATTAAATTATTTACACCGGGAAGACCAAGAATAAGATCTACAGAAATATTGTCAAAGTATTTAGAAGCAATTGTCATTAAATTAAGAACATCCTGAGTTTTTTGGGTTCGACCTAAATTTTGCAACACTTCATCATCTAAAACCTGAATCCCTAAACTTAACCTATTTATGCCCAACTTCCTCCAGGTTTTCAATTTTTCTTCTGTTACATCTGCCGGATTGCATTCGATTGTAAATTCCTTCAAACAGGATAAATCAAATTTGTTGTTTAATATTTCAACTAATTCTTTTAACGATTCCAACGGACAAAGGCTTGGGCTTCCCCCGCCTAAAAAAATTGTTTTAACCGTTTTTTTGATATTATTATCCAAATAATTTGAAAAAAAAGTTATTTCTTCCATCAATGCCTGATGATATTCATTTATAAAATCATCATGTTTTGCAAAAGAAATAAAATCACAATAATGACATTTATTTTTACAAAATGGCCAATGAATATAAATCCCTTGCGGGAAGATATTTTTTTGCCAACAAAATTTCATATATTCCTAATTTTTTTTAATCTTAATACAAGATAGCCCACCCAATACAACAATTGGAATATACTAAAATATCTCAAATCAAACAAATTATGTATGTTTTTTTATTTTAGATAAGTATCCTTAACAAGGCTAAAAGATTAAATACTGGTGGCCGATGTTAGTAAATAACTGAAAAAAGAAAAAGGCCTGAGTTTTTACCCCGGACCTTTTTATCCTAACTTTGCCAAAACAAACTTTCCTGCTAAAATCAGACAACTTTTTCACTTATAAATTTAATAGGAATAAAAATGTTTAAAAAATTATTTTTCATCGCAAGCCTGTTTTTGTTCTCTTCAATTTTTGCAAAAGAAGAAAATCAAAAAACTTCCAATGTTGAAGGAACACAACAAGAAGTAAAAATAAAATCAAAGTATTTAGATTATCTTTTGGAATTGTATGCAAATGATAAATGGGGTTTTATGGGAAAAAAGTTTATTGATGAATTGAACGCGCTATATGACAGACGAAGCGCGCAATTTAAGCAAACCTCTTTCACTATATTGGGAACAACATTAGGTTTAGTCTTATTAATACTCATTTTAAAATCACAAGAACATCCTGATGTTGAAATGCAATTGTGGGGAGCAGGAGGAGTATTTTTTTTAATAACAGCTCTTATATACAAGTTAATCATTAAATTAAACACAGATAACAGGAATATAACAATTCTTACAAATTTTCTATTAAAATGGCATTTATATAAAAAGGTAACTCCAGAAGAATTACATTTATTTTTTGAAAAATTCATTCAAAAATTAAAAAGAACAAATTTCATATACATAAATTCCCAAGAAGCAAGAGAAATAATTGAAGGAATACAATCTCAAATTATAAATAACCACTTAAAGTATTATGGGAAACATAGCAAACTCTTCGATTCAACTTATTAATTTTTCTTTTTATCAAATTTTGCATCAAGTAAAAAGGGATTCTTTGATTTCGAAATTTCATCCCCAATTACTTTTATAATATTACCTAACCGCTCAAAATCTAATATAGTTACAGGATTTTCATCATTCAATATCTTTTTCAACCACTCCCAATCGTCACAAAAAGAACCAATTCCTGTCTTTATTTCTTTATCATACAATTCATATGGTTTTAAAACAGTCAAATAATAATCTTCATTAATATCAATTTCACTAAATCCATTTTTTTCAGCCGATGTTAAAATACATTTAAATATTTTTTTTAAATCATTTAGTAATATTTTCATATCTAAGCTCCCTACTTATTTAATAGAAAATTAATTTTGGCTAATTCACCCTCTTGTTTTAATATATCTTTTTTTAATATTTCAGCTCTATTATTAATTATTTGTTGTCTAATATTTGTATTTGGAGCATTCTTTAGAAATCCCTTATTATCATATTTATCAGGATTTTTAAGATAAGCTTCCAATTTTTCTTTATGCTCTTGAATTAATTTTTCATAAGATCGTTTGGATCTAAGAAGCTCATCTCTACTTTGATTTGCAAGATTACCTTCACCAGAAATATTTTTAAATTTACCGCCTTGATCATCTTTATCAGAATCCTTGTCATCATCCTTTTTAGGCTTCTTTGGTGGTTCCTGGTTTGGCTGACCGGTTTGTCCCGCAATTTCTTCGTGTTTGCGTTTAAAAGTTTTTCGATCTTCTGTGTTTGTTGTAATTGTACTTAAATCTTTAAACTTTTCACCTTTAAAAATCAAGCCTGCTAATTTTCTTTTAGGTTGCTGAATGCCGGTCTTTGGGGTGTAAGTATTTCTTTTAATTACTTCTTTTCTTAGGTTGTCTAAAAATTGTGATTCCTGAGAATCTTCAACCATTCCAAATGGATTTCTTACACTTGAAAATGGATCCTTACACTGATCAAAAGGTGAAGCTATTTGCGAAGAAATTGGATCATGTGATTGACCGTCAAACGGCATTCTAATATCTCTGAATGGATCTACGGGAACAATATCCTCTCCTCCATTTAAAAATCTATTTAGCGCCTGCTGGGCTAATACACTGCCTGTTTGAGCTAATGTTTCAACTCCAACATTATAAGCAATGCCACCAAAAATTTTTCCAGTTTGTTTTAATGCGCTATCGCCAGCCGGTGTTTTTTCATTTTTTTTACTTGATTCAGGAATTACAACTTTATTTTTTAATTTTTCATCAACAACTTCTTCGACAACTTCATCAGCTACTTTTTCAGTTGCAACATTTTGCGTAGATGCATCAACGGCTTCTACTGGCACTTGTTCCTGATTTATTTGATTTTTAAAGAATTTTAATTAACCACTTCAGGTTCAACAGGTTCAACATCCTCTTTACCTGTGCCAGTCAAAACGTCTTTTGTAACGCTTTTAAATATCCTGGTTGTTGTACTGTCTTCAGGTTTTTCTTCGAGGTGTTTTTTCTTAAAATCTTCCAGCTCTTCTCCTACTAATTCTTTGCCCTTTTCCCCTATTTTTTTAATTTTTGATTTAACCCATTCAACAACTTTACTCTTTTCTGGCTCAGGTTCTTTTTCCTCCTCAACTTTTTTTCCTGCTTCAACTTTTTCTTTTTCAACAATCACTTCCGGTTTTACAATATCTTCTTTTTCTGATTTTTGTTCAGCGGTAATTTCTGTTTTTTTAGGTTCTTCTTTTGTAACTGCAACTGGCAAAATAGTTAAAATATCTTTTTTAGTAATTCCTTCTGGTAAAAAACCAAATATTTTTATCAAATCAATTTCTTCAAACTTTGGAGTGTGTTGTTTAATGAGATTAACTGATTGTTGAATGAAATTATAAACTGTATTTTGACCATCGACAGAAATAAAAATACTTCGTGATTTTAATGTTTTTTCCATTTCAGATTTTGCCAGTCCTATTTCTTCTTTTGCTTTTTGAGTTTTTTCAAAGGCTAATATAACTTCTTTATCATCCCGATCACCCTGAGCCACGAGTTCCGAACCCCGAACTTGTTGAGGGGTTGAGGAATCGAGGGGTCGAAGGGCATCCTCACCAATTTGTTTTTTATCGTAAAGTTCTTTTGAATACTTTTCTGCTTCCTGATAAGCCTTTTCAGCTTCCTGCATTTTTTCCTGATACGTTTTGATAAAATTTTTGCCATTAAATGAAATTTCATCGCCATGCAAATCAATAAATTTTATTGGTTCCGCTGATTCCAAAATTAATTTGTTCGATTTCGGCAAAATATTTTGTCTAACATAAGCCGCAACCAGATTTAACAAATCGTTTGCGTCTTGAACGGATAATTCCTGATCATCGGATAATTTTAATAAATCTTTTGGAGTTGTGATTTTTTCTTTATCCCGATCACCCTGAGGAGCATAAGCGTCTCGAAGGGTTTCTTCAGATTTTATTTCAGGAGGTTCTGGTTTGACAACTATGGGTTTTGTAATTTCTGGTTCTTTAAATTCTTCACCGGAAACTTCACCCACAGGCATTTCAGTTTTATCTTCATCTTTGCCTAATAAGGATTCATCCCACGAAGTGAATTCTGTTACATCTCCAGCCTCAAGTATTGCCGCGCCAGCAGTTCCAAGGCCCGCAAGACCAACACTTGCTGTGCCTAACCCGCCCAAACCAACCATACCTGTTCCACCACCAACAGCCGCCGCTTTGGATTTCTTTGTTGATAAAAGACCAGTCGCTTTTCCTGCTACCTGTTTTAAACTGCCCTTTAATCCAGATGCCTCATAACCCTCGACCTGTTCTTTTACAATAGGTTCTAATTCTTTTTTGGCTTCTTTCAGAATGTTTAACTGATTTTTTTCTTCCTCTGTTCTTTCACTCTCAGTTTTTTTTATAATTGTTTCAATTTGTTGTGTTTTGTCTACATAGTCTTTAAGTTTTGATATACCTATTTTATAATTTTTCTGCTTCTCTTGCGATTGTTTTGCAATCCATTTTTGCATATCATTATAAACTTTTTCAGCTCGATCTTCTAATACTTTAATAGATTTCGCTTGTCTTTTTTCAAAAAAACTTGTTATTTTTTTACCTAATAAAAAATTCACTCCACAATTCAAAAACAAAATTATTAAAAAAAGATACCTAAGTGAAAAAAGCTTATTCATTCTTTCCCCTAAACAAAAATAATTAATCCTTATCTGATTTGAAAAAT
>JBDRFY010000042.1:0-5757 GCA_043818275.1 bacterium
CCAGCTTCTCTTCTAAAACAGGATGTCCAGGAAAACATTTTTACAGGAAGCTCCTTTTCATTGAAAGTTTTTCCCGCATATAAATTTGTCAGGCTAACTTCAGCTGTTGGAATAAGATTAAGACCATCTTGTTCGATATTATAAAAATCACCCTTAAATTTTGGTAAATTTCCGGAATTAATTAATGCCTGATCAACAACAAGATATGGCGGAAGAACTGCCTCAAAACCATATTTTGTATTATTTTTCATCATCAGATTCGTCAGAGCATAAATTAATTTAACACCATCTCCTTTATATAACACAAAATTAGAACCGCTCATTTTTGCAGCCGCATCAAAATCAAACCAATTTAATTTTTCATTAAGCTGCATATGATTTTTAGGTTTAAATTTAAATTCCGGTTTTTGACTAACAGTTTTAACAACCTTATTAGATTCTTTATTTCCATCAGGAATATCTTCCTGCGGTAAATTTGGACATGATAAATATAAATTTTTGAAATCTTTTTCAACCGTTATTAATTCTTCTTCTTTTTCTTTTAATGATTTACCAATTTCAATCGATTGCTTTCTAATAGCATCTGTAATTCCGCCAGCGCCCTTTTGCGCCAAATCATTTTTTTCTTTTCTTAAATTTTCAATTTCTGTTTTTAAATTTCGAACCTTTTGGTCCAAATCAACAAGAGTGTCAACGTTAAATTTTGGATCTTTTTTTAAAATCAACCTTTTTACGGTTTGAGTTTCTTTTCTCAAAAGATTTAAATCTATCATTATTGCCCCACAAGATTATCAATCTCATTAATTAAAATTTTACTATAAAAACATAACGTAAATTCTTAAATTCACAAAATTAGTTTTTAACTTAAAATAAAAAGACCACTTTTTTTTACTTTTCCCATTTTTTATCGAAAGTTAGGGAGAAACTAATGAAATCTAATATTTTTAGAGAATACGATATTCGCGGAATAGTAGATCAGGAATTTAAAATTGAAGAATCATATAAATTAGCTCTATCGATAATTACATATTTCAAACAAAAAGATCCCAACATAACAAAAATTATAATAGGAATGGATGGCCGAACCCATTCTCCCGCAATAAAAGATCAAGCAATCAAAGCCGTCACGGAAATGGGAATTGATGTAATTGATATCGGTTTGGTTCCCACACCTGTTTTTTATTTTTCTCTATTTCAGTTAAAAGCAACATCCGGTTTTATAATTACAGCCTCTCATAACCCTAAAGAATACAATGGTATTAAAATCTGTTTAAATAAAAAATCCATTTGGGGAAAACAAATTCAGGAAATCAGACAAATTTGTGAAAAGGATTCTTTTTATGAAGCGAAAAGCGAAATTCTTCATAGCCTTTCGGCAACGGAGAATGAAAACCAAACAAAAAAAACCGGCAATATTGAAAATTATGAAATAATACCAAAATACATAGATTGGATAACCCTTCATTTTGAACACTTAAAAGATTTAAATATTAATGCCGTAATTGACTGTGGAAATGGAACTGCCGGAACAATTTTTCCTCAATTAATTAAAAAAATGAACTGGAAAAACGTAAAACTTTTATTTGAGTCTGTAGACGGAACATTTCCAAATCATGAGGCCGATCCGACAACGTATAAAAATATGCACGATGTAAAAAAAGAACTCGAAACAAACCAATCAATAAATTTAGGGATTGGATTGGATGGTGATTGCGACAGAATGACTCCTATGACAAAAACCGGTTTTCTGGTTCCCGGAGATCAACTTTTAGCTGTTTTCGCAAAAAAAATTGTCGCTGACAATCCAGGGGCACCAGTTGTTTTTGATATAAAAGCTTCTTCAGGTTTAATTGAATTACTAAAAAAATGGGGGGCCGTGGATATCATTTCACCATCAGGACACTCATTGATTAAAGACGCTTTAATAAAAAATAACGCCTTGCTTGCTGGTGAATTAAGCTGCCATTTCTTTTTTAATGATAGGTATTTTGGTTATGATGATGGAATTTATGCAGCTCTCAGGTTATTCGAAATTATTCATGAAACAGAGAGAGATTTGGATCATTTATTAAAAATATTCCCTAAAAAAATAAGCAGCCCTGAAATCAGAATTGAATGCAAAGAAGAAGAAAAAGAATCAATTGTTGAAAATGTTAAACAATTTTTTGCCGGCAAAAAAGACAATGTCAATATAACAATAGATGGATTAAGAACTCAATATCCGGATGGGTGGGGATTGGTTCGGGCTTCAAATACTCAACCGGTTGTCTGCTTCCGTTTTGAATCAGATACAAAAGAAGGTATCAATAAAATCAAAAACGATTTCTATCAAGCCTTAAAACTTAACTTTAATGAAAAAGAATTAAAGGAAAAAGGGCTCTAGCTGATAGCTAAACTGATACAAATAGAAATCATTACTTTTTAGATCTAAAAAAATTCTTTTTTATATGAAACGCAAAAGCACAAAAAACCCGCTTTTTACCTTATTTTCAAGTCTTTTCTAGAACCTCAATTGACATCAAAACCTATTTCCTGGAAAATGAAGACATGCCAAAATAGCCCTTTAGAATAAGCTGTTTTGGCTATTTCAAACAAAAAGAAAAAATTTAACAGGAACAGGGAAGTGGAGGTTTTCCCTAAAAGAAAGGTATAAAAAATGATTATCAATAAAAAAATATTTACTTCAATGTTTTTATCTTTATTTCTTTTAGGAACATTTAAAAGTGTTCTTCCAGCTGAACAATCCATAGAAATTAAACCAGTTGAATTTGAATTAAATCTTGGTGAATTAAAACTTAATCAGACAAATTCAACAAATATTCCTGTATGGGAAGTTGTTGGAGAATCCAAAAAAGTTATTGATAAAAAGATTGAAAAGGCTGAAGATATTGTTCTTTATTCTGAAATCACATCTTTTTTAGAAAAAGCTGTGGCAATCGAACAATTTTTAGAAATTTTTGTACCTCGATTTATAAAAGAACTTCAATCAGAAGGTTTTAGCAATAATTCTTTAACAATTATCGATCAGGCAATAAATGAAAAAGTAAGTTTAGAAGATATTCTTTTGCTTAAGAAATTTTCTAAAAAGAAACTTTTATTTAAAAAATTATCTTATGCCTCAACAAATATTGTTCTTTATTGGATATATGATTTTATAATATACATTTTGGAATCTGAAAAAAACCTCAACCCCATAAAAGTTAATCGCATAAATAAATATATTAAAATATTAGATTTGTTACTTGAAAGAACAGCGAATAAAACATCTCATATATGCAATGTAACAAAAGAAGCAAAAGTTTCTAAAGAAAAAATAATAAACTTGTTAGATAAGTTAAAATTTGAAAAAATTATTGTAACCCCTATTGCTGAAAAAACCATCAAACTTATTGTTAATCAAAAAAACATTGCCGGCAAAATAATTTTTAATAGCTTCATGAAAAATTCTAAAACAAAAGAATTAATAGCTTCCATGATGATTGTTGCAGTTGAAATCTTTTCAAGAACATTCGGCGAAACAGAAGTTAATGAATTAATAAATTTTTGTAATTCTGATTTATTTCACAAATTAACAACTATTAAAAATAAACAAAGTAATGATATCGCGTTATTACATATTCTTAAAAATTTAGGTCAACAAGCTCAAGATTTTTATAAAAATAAAGTTAAGGAAGAAACTTTTTAAATATTTTGACTAATGGGGATTATCTCATGTTTTTTAAAAAAAGCATCATCACTTTTTGTTTTATCATTGCCGCTGTTACTTTAATTTATTCAACACATGTCGACAACAATAATGATGTAATTTTATCAACCCAATTATTACCCGTCATTTCACATCCAAAAACACATAAACGTGTTCATGCTGCAACAATAGCAGAAGTTTCTAACGATCATTTAATTATTGCTTATTTTGGCGGCACCGATGAAGGAAAACCTGATGTTAACATTTGGCTATCTCATGGGTATAAAAATGATGAAGAACAATGGATTTGGAATGAACCTTTTGTTATTGCATATTCTGAAGAAGTTATTGATGAAGGAAACAAACCTTGCTACAACCCTGTTTTATTTAAATTTGATGAAAAAACAATTTTTTTATTTTATAAAATCGGTAATTCTCCAATGAAGTGGAAAGGATACTTAAAAAGGTCTTTTGACCGGGGACAAAGTTGGTCTGGGCCAGAAAGTTTGTCTAAACACTCAGGAGCTGTTGGACCAACTAGATGCAAACCCATTCGTTTAGATGACAATACAATTTTATGTGGTTCATCAGTAGAAGGATTAGTTGATTGGTATGTTTGCATGGAAAAATTTATTTTTTATCCAAATTCATCAAAAATATGTTTTGTTCAAAAATCTAAGCCAATAAACACACCTCATAGTTTCTTTGGTCGTAAAAGAATAACAAAAGATGTTAGTGCGAAATTTCCATCAATAACTCGCACCGGAATTATTCAGCCGACAACCTTTGTTGTTGATGATAGCTTGAATAAAAATATTAAAATTATTTGTCGCGGACGTGGAACTAAATATCTTATTTCTTCTGTTTCAAATGATTTTGGCAAAACCTGGTCACCAGTAGAACAAGAATCAACTTTAATTAATGGTGGTGGCATATGTGGTTCAGGTATCGATTCGGTAAGATTAAAAAATGGTAACATTTTAATTGTACGCAATGATCTTGCCGCAGGAATAAAAAATGGACAAAGCGGTGATAGAAGTAAGCTCGTTATAGATTTAAGTAATAATAATGGTACAACGTGGAAAACCGTTTTAGTTTTAGAAAATACACCAACAAAAGAAAATAAACAAAACTGCTACCCTTCTATTATTCAGGCAGATGATGATCTTGTTCACATTGTGTATACATTTGATAAATGTGGAGAAGAAAATAGAATAAAACATGTTGTTTTAGATCCTGAAAAATTAATTAACCAAAGTTGCCACTTTTGAAATTTATATAAATAAACCCTGTTAAGGGTTTTAGTCAATAGCCTCGGGTTTTAACCCGTGGTATTGATAAAAAATATATTGCCACCCCATTTTATGGTGGTGGCAGAAATTAAAAAAATTCTATCACCCCATAAAAATGGGGTGAATTTTATATGCTTCATTATAACCACGGGTTAAAACCCGAGGCTAATAACTGTAGCCCCTTTGGGGCAAAATTTATAGATAGCAACTTGAATTAATCGATTAAAAATTTAAAAAGCCCGGTTAAAAAAAACCGGGCTTTATCTTTTAAATCTGAATATTCCGATTTAAAGATTTCCAGGATTGGGGCCAAAGTTCTGTTAAAATTTCACCTATACATTTAGCGTATTGTCTAATTTCCCATTGCGCGGCCTCATTTATTCTTAACCGATAAAAATGAAGCCAGTTCCTCAAGTTTGATGTTGCATAAAATTCTGTATAATTTCCAACAGGCACAACACTTCTTGCTTGTTCCCTGCACACTCCCAATTCCAAAAGTTGTTTGTAAGAACTTAATGAAGTTTCATACGAGTGTTTTAAAATTTCTGTGCATTTTTCCGGATTTTCAACTTCACCTTCACTTGATTGTCTGTTTGTTTGCGCCTGCTTTCGCCATTTTTGCGGATAATAAAACTTACCAACTGGATCTGCGGAATAACGCATCGAAACTTCATTGTAAGATTGCGTTCTGTGTCGCATCCATTCTCTTGCAACAAAAAGTGGAAGAACAATTTTAAATGTGGCACTTTGATGTTCAAACGGACTGTAATGTTCATGCTC
>JBDRFY010000043.1:0-2669 GCA_043818275.1 bacterium
CTAAATTATCCTCTATACATTCTCTTAATTCTTCGCTGTCAATTTTATTATTTCTAAATTTTATATTAAATTCTTTCATTTTCTTTCCTTTAAAACCGCATTACACTTCGGACATAATGGTTTATGTTTATCATTATAATATAAACTATACTGATTTTTGTTAAATAAGAAAAAGCCAAATTTCAAACACTCAACCTTAAATAATTCTTTAAAATCTTCTATCTTATAATTTTCAAGAGTGTTAAAATATTCTTCTTTAATTTTTTTATACTCCTCAATTTTTTCTTTTAATATTTTGTCTTTGTTTTTTTCCAAATATTTTTTAAGTTCCCCTATCGTTGAAAAATCCCTTATAAGAGTTTTTAGATTAAGCCCATTATAATTATCATTTAGATGAATACCATAAGAATAAGGAAATTTAATTATATCGTCGGTAAAAATACACTTACCATAAACAACAAGAGAGTATTTATTTTTTGGTTTATCATTCTCGGCTATCAACAATCTTATTTTTAAAAATTCATCAGAATAAAAATAACCCAACCACTTAAAATATTTTTTATCGCCATAATCTCTATTATAAGGTTTAACATAATCATTTTTAACAATAACTTCTTTTTTTCCTATTTTAAGAAAATTGATAATTCTTTGAACATTAATAATAACCCCTTCTAATTCTTCTCTTTTCTGTTCTTCTCTTTTTTCTTTATCTTTAAATTGTTTATCTAATTCTTTTATTTTATTATCCCTTTCTTCTTCTAATACTTTTATTTTATCCCAATAAATTTTATATTGTAAATTATAAGTTTCTTTTCTGTTTCTCTCTCTTAACTCATCAAGAGAATTATTTATTTTTTTTGTCTCTTGTTCGTTTTCTTTGTATTGTTTTATTAATTCTTGTTTTTGTTCCATTTGTTAATGTGCTGTTTTCATATCAGGTTTTTTTTAAGATGAACGCCATATAAAACCCCGCTTAAACTCCCTTTAAACATCTTGGAAAATAAAAAGGGGATTGCTCCCCTCGGTGAAATGAATTTTTAATTTTAGAATTTAAGTCGTTTAATGTAGTTCCAACTTTCTGTAAAAAGTGAAAAATCTTTATATTCAGGGTTATAAAATACCTTCGCAACAACAAAAACCTTTTCTGTTCCATTTATCCAAAAAAGTTTAAGTCCTTTTTGTGTAAACTTTTCAACAAAATAATCCTTTTCAAAATCCAGCCTACAATTTCCTAAATTTATCTTTAAATTTCCTTCTTCATCTTTATAAAAAGTTTTTTCAATTTGTCCTCTAATCTCGGGCGTTATCTCTTGGATTGTCATTTTTTAAACCTCCTTCTAAATTATCTTCAAAACTATAAAATTCTGTTTTGTTAAAAATAATAGAATCTAAAACCTTTATGTCGATGGTTTCCCCTACCTTTTTTAATCGCTTAAATACATCTATATCTTCATAAGAAGGGTTTAAATCGTTGCTTGGGTGATTATGTGATATTATTATTTTATCGGAATTATATTTTAAAGCAATTCTAAAAAGGGTTTTAGGACAAATTAAACACGCATTTAAACCCCCTTTAAAAATAACTTCTGAATGAATAAGTTTATTTTTAGTATTCAAACATAGAATTAAAAAGTTTTCTTGCTTAAAATCAATATCAATTTTTTTAATACTTTTAAAAACTTCTGCGGAGTTGGTAAAACCTTTATTTTCTTTTAAGGTTAAAATCTGTTTCATTTGTTAAATCCCCTTTCATTTTTGAATATGGGGGAATTGTAGCCCCCATAAGAATAAAAATTTTTTAGAATCATTTTAAACACCACCTCGCAAGTTTAGGGATTATCAAAACTTCAGGAGTGCAAGGGGTTATAACAAATAGCCCAAATAAACTCACAGAAAACCAAACTTTCCACTTTTTAAGTTTAGGCGTATAAACCCCTATTCCTTTATTTTTTAGTTTCTGTATCTCTTTATTATCTACTTTAAAGAGATTGATAAAATTTAATATCTCCTTTTGTATTCTGTTTTGTCGTTGATATATTTTTATTTTGTTTTTCATTATCCTTTGTTCTTACCTGTATAATACAAGTAATCTACATATAGGTAGAATTTACCCTTTAAATACTTTGTGGTAATCTACTGGTAGTTTACTGGTAAGGGTAAAGTTCATAAAAATCAATTAGAGAATAAAAAAAGTTTTAGAAATTTATAGAATTAGAAGCAAGGATTTATTTTACTATTCTCTATTTATTTTATGTGCCTAAAATAATTAAAAGTGCAGGTCTTTTTTAAAAATAATATTGTTAAAAAATCGCGTGTATTTTTGGAGATTTAGAACTGGTATTTTTCTTTTTCTTTTTTTTAGGTTTTTGCTCTTCAACACATTTTTTTAAAAGTAACAGAATAAAATTATTGACACTTCTTGATTCCCTTTCCGCAATATCTTCAATTTCTTTTTTTAATTCTTTATCTGGATATAATGTGATTCTTTCTTGTTTTTCTTGTTCCATACTGGTATATTGGTAGTAATCTACTATTTAAATCTTTTTATTTATTTTTTAATTTTCCTGTTCTAATGAATCAAGGAGCAGAGCCTCCTCTTCGTTAATTTTCCCTGCAACATCATATTTTTTACTTCTCTTTGAAAAAAGGATTAATAATTTTTTAATAAC
>JBDRFY010000044.1:0-4745 GCA_043818275.1 bacterium
ATTCTCACAAGTAGAGCATATTGAAACAATTGAACTGAAGCAACTTTTTTAAAAAACTTGATATTTCGACATCAAAAACATCTAAGAGATATTTTTCAGCAAATCCCCCTAATAATTTTTATAATTCGTTTCAAATCCAAATCCTTCAAATCTGGATAAAGCGGTAAAGAAATTGTTTGCTCGTAATATTTTTCTGCCTTTGGAAAATCACCTTTTTTAAATCCTAATTGTTGATAGTACGGTTGCAGGTGAACGGGAATGTAATGAACTTGTAAATTAAGTCCCGCGTTTTTTAGATCATTAAAAATTTCTTTTTTAGATTTTTGCGCACTTTCAAAATTAATTAAAAGAGGGCATAAATGAAAAGAAGCTTTGGAATAATCTTTTTCCTGTAAAAAAGAAAATCTTGGATCCGGTCCCAATTCTTTTTTATAAAATTCAACAATTTCTCGTCTGCGTTTTACAAATTTATCAAGTTTTTTTAATTGAGAAATGCCAAGTGCGGCATGAATATCTGACATGCGATAATTGTAGCCCAAATGTTGCATTTCGTAATACCAGGGGCCATCATTTTTTGTCATGAGATTAGGATCTTTTGTGACGCCATAACTTCGTAACATTAATAATTTTTCATATAAATCTTTATTGTTTGTAGTTATTGCTCCACCTTCCCCGGTTGTTATCGTTTTAACTGGATGAAAAGAAAAAATTGTCATGTCGGAATATTTACAATTTCCAACTTTTTTATTTTTATATTCAGAACCAATTGCATGCGCAGCGTCTTCGATTACAAATAAATTATGTTCTTTTGCGATGTTATAAATTTTTTCCATATCACAGGATTGTCCCGCAAAATGAACTGGTATTATTGCTTTGGTATTTCCCTTCGAGACGCTTCGCTCCTCAGGGCGAACGGATAGGATTTTTTTGATCTCTTCTGGATCAATGTTTGCAGTTTCTGGATCGATGTCTGCGAATTTAACATCTGCGCCAACATATAAAACGCAGCTTGCGGAAGCTAAAAAAGTATTTGGGGTTGTTATGACGGTATCGCCTTTTTTTAAACCTAAAGCTAAACAACACAAATGTAATGCCGCGCCGCCATTGCAAACAGCAACAGCATATTTTGCGCCAGTGTATTTACAAATTGCGTCTTCAAATTCTTTGACTTTTGGACCTTGAGTAAGATGTGAGGATTTTAAAGTTTTTATAACTTGCCAAATATCAGAAAGGGTAATTTTTTGTTTTCCGTAATTATATTTTTTCATCTAACATTAATTCTTAAATATGTTCATATTTTTATCTGGATTTTCTATTTTATTTTTAACAAAATCAAATATTTTTTTAGCTCTTTTCACAGCTTCTTCAGCTTCTTCTCTATTAATACAAAATCTATCATCCGGATATCTGGATTGTACTCCAAAAGGATTTAATTTTTTAACATCCTCTTTTAGTGCCAAAAAATCAAAATCTATTTCGCAACATATTTTTAATAAATATTCAAGATCATGAGTTCGCTCTATTGTTTTATTTTTAAAAACAAAATAACTTTTTAAAGCCTTTTCTGCACATTGATGAGTATGATAAACAGCACAATCAAGAGTATCATCATCTTCCTTTAATCCCTTTTTGGCCATCTTTAAATCGCTTAATGATTTTTTTAACCAATCATCATGCCTTTGCATACAAAACCTTTCCATCCTTTTTTACTTTATGGCAAAGAGTTGAAAAATCTTTAACTCTTTGTGTAAATTCATCTTTTGTATAAACCAAAAGATCTTTTGGAATTTTTAAATCCCACAAAGCGTCTGCTCCAATCTCACTTCTTTCTTGAGGTTTAAGATCTGATCGTTCTACAACAACCAACAAATCTAGGTCACTTTCTTTATCAGGCTTTCCCCAAGCATAAGATCCAAAAAGATATATTGCGATTGGTTTATAAGCATCAACTAACTTTGATGTAATTTCTTCTACAATTTTATTAGAAATCATATTAGATACCTCTCAAGATTTATTTAAAATAAAATACAATATTAAATGTTACTTAAAATCTCTTTCATCTGATTTACAGAAATCCATCTATCATTATTCCCACTTTGATACTCAAAACCAGGATCAACGTAAATCCCCTCCTCTTTATCTAAAGTTGCACCCCAAAATTTAAAAAATGGTTTTATAACATAATAATCTTTGTATTCAATTGTATTGCGTGCATCTTCATTTGTAATTAACATTTCGTGTATTTTTTCTCCGGGACGAACGCCAACCTCTTTTAATTTTAAATTTGGTGCAATAGCAGAAGCGAGATCAGTTATTTTCATTGAAGGAACTTTTTTTACAAAAAGCTCTCCTCCACGCATTTGCTCTAAAGCAAGTAAAACCATATCTACAGCATCATGCAACTTTAACCAAAAACGAGTCATGCGCAAATCGGTTATTGGTAATTCAGTCGCACCATTTTTAATTAATTCCTGAAAATACGGAATAACAGAACCGCGACTTGCCAAAACATTTCCGTATCTGACAACGCAAAATTTTGTTTTTCTTGTTCCGCAGTAAACGTTACCAGCCATAAAAAGTTTGTCTGAACAAAGTTTGGTCGCGCCATAAAGATTAATTGGCGCACACGCTTTATCTGTACTTAAAGCTACAACTTTTGATACATTTCTATCAATGGCGGCATCAATTATATTTTGCGCACCCAAAACATTAGTTTTAATTGCTTCAAATGGATTGTATTCGCAAGAAGGAACTTGTTTTAATGCTGCAGCGTGAATTACAATATCAATTCCATCAAAGGCACGAAAAAGTCTGTCTTTATCTCGAACATCTCCAATGAAAAAACGAAGTTTGGAGTTATCTTTAAATTCCGGCATGTTTGACATTTCAAATTGTTTAAATTCATCACGAGATAAAACAACAATTCGCTCAATTTCAGGATAATCGCTCAAAATTGTTTTAATAAATTCTTTTCCAAACGAACCTGTTCCACCTGTAACTAATATTGATTTTCCACTAAGCATCCAAACTCCTAATTATCATTTAATTTAGAGATCCTGAACTTGCTTTAGAATCTAGATTAAATTTCATAAAGCTTGTCTTTGTAAGTTGTGCTTCTAATGTTATTCGACAAACCACTGAAAGTGGTGAAAGATGTTAGCCCAGTGCAAGGAAATTTTATTTCCGCAGCTCTGGGTTATAAAATCCACCACAACCCAAGCCCCGCTTGCGGGGCGGCACATAATTTTCAAATTTAATTCTGTCGCCCCGCAAGCGGGGCTAATTTTATGGAAATACACCCTTACCCAGAGCTGCGCCTTTGGCTTGCACTGGGCTAACATATGTCGCCTATTTCATAGGCTTGTCACACATCCCGCTCATCCTGAGTGCTGTGCTTTGCGCAGAGTATCGAAGGATCGACCATTTCATGGTCTTATTCAAATACCAATCATAAACCTGTTTTAACCCATCACCTAAATCAATTTTATGTTTCCAACCAAGAGAATTTATTTTTGAAACATCCAAAAGTTTTTTAGGTGTGCCATCCGGCTTGGTTTCGTCAAATTTAATACATCCATTAAAACCAACAACTTTTTTTATCAAAAAAGCTAAATCTTTAATTGTAAGATCAATTCCTGTTCCAATATTTATAAACTCACCAATCTCTTCGTATGATTTATTTTGCATTAAAAACAAAACGGCATCAGATAAATCATCTACAAACATAAACTCACGATAAGGTTTTCCCGTCCCCCAAAGTTTTACAAAATCTTTTGTAATTCCAATAGATTCTAAAACGTTAATTATTGAATTAACATTTTCAAAATCAATTTTTGAATCTAAATTTGAACCTAAAGAATATTTTTGCAAATCACTAATTAATAAATCGTAGTTTTTATCTTTTAATAATTTAGCTAAATGAAATTTGCGTAATAAAGTTGGTAAAACATGCGCGGTTTCAAGATTAAAATTATCATTCGGACCATACATATTTGTCGGCATTACAGAAATAAAATCTGTTCCATATTGTTCGTTGTAATATCTGCATAATTTTATCGCTGCTATTTTTGCAATCGCGTAAGGCTCATTTGTTGGCTCAAGATAATCGGACAATAAATAATTTTCTTTTAACGGCTGCAGCGCCATTTTTGGATAAATGCACGAGGAGCCTAAATTTAAAAGTTTTTTAACTCCAAATTTATAACTTGCGTGAATAACATTTGTCGCGATCATTAAATTGTCATAAATAAATTCAGCCACGTAAGTTTTATTCGCCCAAATCCCGCCAACTTTTGCGGCAGCAAGAAAAACGTATTCCGGTTTTTCCGCTTCAAAAAAATCTTCTACTTGTTGTTGGTTTCTTAAATCTAATTCTTTAAATGATCTTGTAATTATGTTTTTATGCCCAGTTTGTTTCAATTTTCGCATAATTGATGAACCAACCAGTCCATCATGTCCGGCAACATAAATTTTGGAATTTGGATTCATAATTTTTCTTTTTTAAAATAAAACTTTATTTACAAACCCCTTTTTGGGGTTTTAGTTATTAGCCTTCAGCCTACGTACCGAAAATAGCGGCACTTCGGCGGACAAGCTGGGTTTTAACCCGTGGAATAATTTATCCATAAAAATTCCGTGCCCTTTCAGGGTACGGTAGATAAAAATTTAATTAATTTCTGCCGCCCCATAAAATGGGGCTAAAATATATGGGTTATTATTTTACCACGGGTTAAAACCCGAGGCTA
>JBDRFY010000045.1:0-2002 GCA_043818275.1 bacterium
CTTTACTGCCATTATCAACCAAAATTATTTCATAAGGCGAATAATTAGTGTTCTTCTTTATTGATTCAAGACATTGGTTAGTTAAATCAAAAGAATTCCATGTAAGAACAATAATTGAAACAAGTTTTTTCATAAAACCACTTAACAATTAAATAATTTATCACAATTTTGCTTTACTTTATTAAAAGAAGCAACACATTCTTTTGCAGAATAATAAAGGAAACAAACAACACTTTAAAAATATTCTTAAAATAAAGACTCTGTTAAAAAACTTATTTTTCCAAAGTAAAAAGGTATATTTAAATCATTTACTTAATTCTTTTATTTAAGTGTTATTTAATGGGGTTAGATTTACGCAATAAAATCAGTTCAATTGAAAGAAAACATCTCATTATTTTATTGTTATTGTTTTTGTTAGCGTTTGGAATCAGAGCTAATTTAATGAAATATGAATTGTTTTTTGAATTTGACACTTATTGGCATGCAAGAGTAGGTTCATATATTTTACAAGGAATTGGAGTGCCGGATAAAGATCCTTTAGCTTATTATCAAATGGGGGGGTCAGCTATCGGATGGAAAATATCTCCTGTATTCTGGTTTTTGTCCACTGCAATTTATTCAATTTTTACTTTGGGGTTGTTTGGGTATGATAAAAACTTATGGATTGCGTTTGTAAAGTTTTTGCCGGCATTTTATGGAGCATTAATTTCAGTTGCAATGTATTTTTTATTTAAAGAAATTTATAACAGAAAAGCAGGGTATGTTGCTTCTTTTATTGCCGCGGTTACTCCTGCTTTTGTTTACAGAACTATGGCAGGGCAGTTTGAAGACGATGCATTAGGATTTTTATGGATGGTAATTGGATTTTATTTTTTTGTTAAAGCAGTAAAAGAAATGAATTTTAATAGAGAATCAATAAAAAATGCAATTTTAGCTGGATTGTTTTTTGGGGTAATGGCTTGGACTTGGGAAATGTTTATGCTGATTCCCTTAATTTTAGTGTTTTATGTAATCACTACTTGTGTTTTGATGTGGTTTAACAAGATTGAAACAAAAAAAATAATGTATTTAATAAAAATTTTTGCCATAGTGTTTATTTTGTTTGGGGTTATTGCAACAGCAAAAGATGACGGACAATGGGTTTACAAAGATATCAATTATATTGTAAAGTATATTCCAATAAACAAAGAAAATGTTAACAGGTTTACCGGAGAAGAAAATAGTGAAAGAAAAGGAATTTTTGGGGTTACTGTAGGAGAAGAAAATACCGGAATACAGTATTTTGGAACAAAATATAATGCATTAATTATTTTTCCAATTCTTGCTTTATTGATTGTATTATATAATTTTTTTATTTTTCCAATAATCAATTATGTATTTAATTTAAAGGAAAAAAAAGAATGGGGCAATCCGGAATATTTTACTTTTATAGTGTTTTATTGGGTTGCAATTACTTTGTTTATGGCATGGAGCAAACTAAAGTTCACTTATGT
Organism: bacterium; assembly: GCA_043818275.1. Taxonomy (GTDB): domain Bacteria; phylum Babelota; class Babeliae; order Babelales; family JAUWHS01; genus JAUWHS01. Next base: position 1,494 of record JBDRFY010000045.1, read on the forward strand.
GTTTGGTTTAGGAGTTGCGGTAGGTGCAGGATTAGTTGGTTACTATATTTTTGAATTTATGAAATCAAGAACTGGATTTGAAAAAAAAGTTGTTGGTTTATTTTTAGGTTTTATGTTATTAGTTGGAATTGCTTCAGGAACATTTTTTATGACTCAAAATGCTCCAAATATTGAATATACTTATGGATGGAAACCTGCATTAAACTGGTTAAAAGAAAACACTCCAGAAGATGCAAAAATGTTTAATTGGTGGGATGAAGGACATTGGATTACTTTTATTGGGGAAAGAGCTGTGATTGAAGACAATAGGAACAGTGATTTAAATGCCGATATTGATGCAGCTAAATTTATTTTAAGCACTGATCAGGAAACAGCTTATGCATTAGTTGAAAAATATAATTCTGATTATCTGATTTTTGGTTCTGATTTGCTTGAAAAACAGAATTCAATGGTGATTTATGCTTATTTGGATGAACCGGAAAAAAAGAACGTTGAAATGGCAAGATATT
>JBDRFY010000046.1:0-29895 GCA_043818275.1 bacterium
TTTAAATAATTCATTGCCTTCTTTTTCATCTATATTTATCTGGTTATTATTTTTGTTTAAATATGCTTTCGCTACAATTAACAATCTAGCAAAAAGTTGATTGTTTAAATCAGCAGATGAAATTGTTTCTTGATCTTTTAACTCTTCCCATTTTCTATCAAGATCTTGCCATTCCTTTCTCCAGTTAATTCGAATTTGGCTTTCAGGCCATGCTGGTTGTACTCCTTCTGGTAAATCTTCCGGTAATTTGACTTGATTTTCATTTTCTAGTTTTAAAAGATTATTAAGTATTGTTTGTGGTGTGTGAAAATATTTAAGTAAAGAATTTATTGCTTTTTTAATCGAATTTATCTCTCTTGGAAGTTGATCTATTTTTCCCTTTAATTTCACTCCTGTTTTTTCATCCAGGAGACGTTTTTTTCTTGGTCTCGACTCTTTTATCTCTTTTTTTCTTTTACGTTGTTTTGAATATCCTGTTGTTGTGAGTTCTTCATTTTTATAACTAAGTTTCTTTTCAACTTTGTCTCTTCTTTTTTCTTTTTCGGCTTTCAGTTTTTCTAAAAATTTTAAAATTTTCCCTGCTTCATCAATATTAGATAAAGAATAACCCATGCTGTTACTCGGAAAAAATCGATTCAGACCGGTGATGGCATTGATTTTTTTGTTCCAGATATCAGGATTTTCTATAGCTTCCCTCCATCTTCTACTTACACCTGAAGCTTTCTCAATTAGTTCTTCGGTTGTTAATTTGTTTAATATTTGTTCAAAAATTTCCTGCGGAAGCAATTTTGTTAAATCTTCTTCCGAGCCTTCAACTTCCATTGGTTTTGGTAGTTGACTTAAAAGTTGTGAATTTTTTATGGATAAAATCAACAAAAGCAAAAATAGAATATTTTTATTTTTCATTCCGATTCCTTTGATTAAATTCAAACTTTGACTTTTTTTAGAATAATCAAATTGGAATTGTTTTTGCAATGAAATTGAATTTGAATTGGTTGTTGTTGTGAATTTTTTGAGACATGAAAAATTGGGTGCGGCTGAATATTTACGCACCCAATTTTGTGTTTAAATTATTTTTAAAACAGTCCAAAAAATTAGCGCTATTACAACATCAAATAAAATATATAATGGCCTACTTTTAAAGGTTGGTTTTATTTTCCATTTATAATGCGCGTGGATTGAAAGAATTAAAAAACTTAGAACTTGAATGAAAATTATACTTAAAAGAGTAATGATAGGCGTGGTTGATTTTGTCAGAACAAATAAATAAAAAAGTGCAAATTCAAAAAGTTTGAAAAATAAAAATTTTTGGGGTTTTTCTTCCAGTGTATAAAATTGTTCGTAGACGATAAAAAAGTGTTCAGCTAAAACAATCATTAAAAAAACAAACGAAAATGATATGGCCGTTTGAGCAACGTGATCCAGCGAAACTTTAAGTCCTAGTAAGTTTTTGTAATTAATTATTAAAAATATCAAAATACAATACATCAAATTATTAAGTTTGCGTGAAAGTAAATTAAAGACTTCTTTTTTGATTTCCAGCGTAGATTTTTTTGTTGTTGCTAGCAACGCGTTGCCTGAAAAGCTTATTGCCGCTTTAATAACAGCCTTTGCTGAATCTGCAATTAAACTGGCAAATTTTAAAATTCCAGCTTGTGGTATTCCTATGCGCATTGCAAAAATTGGGGTCAAAAAATTACCGGTGAAAAATGTTTTAATTATCTGATTTGGAAATGCAAATAAGCGGGTTTTCAAAATTCGTTTGTATATCTTTGAAGGTAATTTTTCTTCCAATTCAGGAAGAGTGTTATAAAACTGAAATACAAATAAAATAAATGTAAAAACAGCGATAGCTGAGTTTATTAAAAATGGGATAAAAATAGTGTTTAAAGTTATTTGAAAGTTAAAAAAATAAAGAAACAAAATTAATAAATAATATAACACAGTAAATATTGTTTCATAAATTATTACCTGGCGGGAATAAAAAATGTAATGCAAAAATGTTCTGAAAAAAATTCGTATACCTTCAATAAATATTAATAATGGTAATGTTAATAAAAATGGAGAAGTCGGCTGATAAAAAATACTTTTTTGATAAAAAAACGTAGCAATTATTGCAGCTAAGATAAGTAATGGAATTTGGGGAAAAAAATAAAAAGTAAAAAGTTTTTTAAAATTATTTTTACTTTCTGTCAGATAACTTAAAAAAGGCGGCAATGATGTTGTTGCAGCAAAGTCTGAAAAATAAATAGAAAAGTATGCAATGGAATAAATTGCTCCCATTAATCCAAACTGATTTGATGTTAAGATTTTTATCAAAAAAATATGGTAAAAAATTTTTAATGATTCAAAAGCTATACTTCCAAATACATTCCAGCGAAAAGCAAAGTTGAATTTTTTTTGGGTCAATGAAGATAAATAAAAATCACTTGTTATTTTCATGTCTGTTTTTTCGTATTTAAAAAGATAAAGTCTAATTATAAATATGTATTTGATGTTAGTAAATTTATTATATATTTTTTTCCATAGCTATTGTTATGGGTTATTTAAATATAATAAGCATTTGTGATTTATGTCCTTCTGGAGGCCTTTAATAATGTATGCTTTCGAGGGTTTGAAATTTTGAAAGAAATTGTAAACATTAATATTTAATGAATATGCAAAAAAGAATTGTAAATTTTGTGAAATTTGAACAAATTCCATTTTTATATTGATTGGATGGATTGTTTCAGAGTTGTTTTTAATCAGAAGTTGGTTTTCTGATAGCCAAAAATTAAAAAAATTAAAATCCAAATAGATACAGTATGGACTTGTATGTTATTTGTAATTTAATTGGAGGTATTCGTTATTTGAAATAATTTGACAGTTTATTCTGGTTGTGTATTTGGCAGGCACCAGGAAAATTCTATTTAAGAAAAATAATTATATTTCAAAATTGTAAATACGCTAACTTTATTTTATATTTTATAAAAATATTTTAGGTGGTCAGCCTGAAAATAAGCGGGACGGATTAATTTTTTTAAGGATTCAGGGAGAAAAGTTAAAATGGTTTTTTTTGATTTCCAGATATCAAAAAGATTTTTTTTAAAAAAATTAACTTTAATGCCTACTATATATTATTATGAAGGTGATGTGAGGGATGGGGGGTGAACAACAATAAGAGCTAGGAAAAAAATCCTAGCTCTTATTGTTTGATTTTAAGGTTTGATTGTAAATGTATAGTTGTTTTTCAAGTTCGTGTAATTGGGTCATATCTATTAAATGTATAATTTTTTTATTTGAAGCATCTTTTTTTATTTCAGCAATATTGGTTTGTACGTTTTGTAGCTTTTTTTCGTCTAGCTCGTTTTCCATGTAGTAAGATAACAAATACGCTTGTTCATCAATATGAGCGTTCAGTTTTTCAACCAAATTATTTATAACCTCTTCTTTATTCTCTTTTGTTTGATTATTTGTTTCGATTGGATTAATCAAAGGAATAATCACACTTTTTTGATTTTTGTAAATTTTGGGAATGTTTGTTTTGGTGATTTTTGTGATAATCAAAATTGTAATTAACAAAATAATTAATTTTGATACTAAATCTTTTAATAGATTAATCATTGTCAACTCTTTTTTTTAAATATTTATTTAACCATATATTTTCAGATATAATACCTTAACTTGCGCAAGTCAAATGGCTTTTTTGTAAAAAGGGTTAATTTAGTGGTTTTTTATATTTATTTGAGTAAAAAATTTGTTTTTTGTAATATAAAAAGCACCTGATCTTTTTAAACTCACACCAATCGAAAAAAAGAAGGGATTATTTATGTTCAAAGTAGGTGACAACGTAGTCTATCCTGCTCATGGGGTGGCTGTTATCGAGGAGGTTGTTGAGAAAAAAGTTCTTGGAATGTCCATAAAATTTTTTAAGTTAAGGCTGTTATTCAAAGAGACCAAAATTTTAGTTCCCATTAAAAATATAGAAACAGCTGGAATTCGTTATTTAAGTACACATAAAGAATTAGAAACGTTCTTAAAAGAACTATATAAACCACCAACAAAAAAACTAATTGGTTTAGATATCACTCCTAGTGGTTGGAACAGAAGAAACAAAGAGTATCAAATGAAAATCCAGGATGGCTTATTGATTGAGATGCTTCAAATTTATAGAGATTTAATGCATACATCTTATGAAAAAGAACTTTCTTTTGGCGAAAGAAATATTCTTCATTTAACTGAGGAACTGATTTCTGAAGAAATTCAGCAAGTTAAAAAATGTGATAAGGACATTGTTTTGCAAGAATTAAGAATGCCGTTTAAACAATTCTTTTTTCATGATCATAAAAACCTTAAACTTGTTTCATCTTCCTCTACTTAAACTATTGAATGAAAGAATTAACACATAAAAAAAATCCATATGTTTTAATAATTACCGGGCCGACAGCGTCCGGTAAAACCGATTTATCTTTAAAAATAAGTACATTTTTTGATGTCGAAATTATTAATATTGATGTAGGGCAGTTTTATGGACCTTTATCTATAGGAACCGCTAAACCAGACTGGAAAAATCAGTTGGTACCACATCATTGTTTTGACATTATTAATGAGCCAAAAGATTTATCTGTATATGAATTTAATAAAATAGTTTTACACAAAATAAATGAAGTTTGGACCAAAGAAAAAATTCCGGTTCTTGTTGGTGGTTCTTTGTTTTATATAAAATCTTTATTTTTTCAGCCACAAGAGTTAGCGCAAGTTAAAATTGAACAAACAGACAAACTAAAAGATCTAAGCGTGCTACAGCTTTGGGAAAAACTAAATGAAGTGGATCCAAAACGAGCTTGTGAAATAGAAAAAAATGATGCCTATAGAATTAATCGCGCGCTGCAGATTTGGCAGACAACAGGAATTAAACCTTCAGAATATAGACCTAAATTTAAGCCTCCATTTAAATCAAGAATTTTATTTTTAAATCCAGATAAAAAAATATTAAAAGAACGAATTGATACAAGAACTAAAAAGATGATTGAAGGTGGATGGATCAAAGAAGTTGAGAACTTACTAGGAACAGACTGGGAAAACTTTTTAGAAGTTAAAAAGTTAATTGGTTATGCGCAAATTATTCAATGGTTAAGGGGAGAGCAAAAAAATTTAGATGTTTTAATTAAAATAATTCAGACCAAAACATGGCAATATGCAAAAAGACAATTAACTTTTTGGAGAGCCTTTAAGAAATTATTAGAAAAAAGTATGCAACAGGTTCAGAAAAGAATAAAAATTTCAGTGATAAATGATTTATCTGAAAAAACAATTAAAAAAATTAAACTGGATATTTTAGCCGATCTGGATGCTTTATCTAATTTTTAAATAAATTTAAGTTGAAAAAAACTACTCGTACAGTAGACTGCTTACCTATAAGAGTAAGGAGTTTTTAATACATTTTTGCAAGGATTAAGATGATTTATATATTTAGAAAAGAGATGCGTAAATGGAAAAATGTTTTATGGTTGGTTTTGGCATCTTTTGTTATTGGAGGCGCGTCATTTTTATTTGTTCGTAGACACGATCCCCGAAATATGCCGATTGGAAAAGTTGGCGGTCAGGAAATAAGTTTAAAGGAATACCAAACATCTTTAAATGAAATTAAAACAACAATTGATATGTACAAGAATTATGCAAAAGCATATGGAGCTCCAGTTGATATGTTTTTAAACATGTTTGGTTTATCAAATCCTGAACAGGCCGCATTTGATAAATGTGTAAGAGGTAAATTAGTTGAAGGGGTTCAGGATTCTTTAAATATTCAGTTAAATGATGAAATATTTAATGAGGAATTAGCTAAAACAATTCCAGGTTATTTGGTTGATGCTACAGGAAAAATCAATATTAAAGCTTACAGAAATTATTTAAATAGTCGTCTTGGTATAACAGTTTCAGATTATGAAGATTCGATGAAAGATCATTTTGCTCAAGAAATTGTTGGTAATGCGGTAAGAGTTGGTTCTTATTCTTCTGAAAGTGATGCGCAGGAACTTTTTTCGCAAAATAATTTAAAGAAAAGTTTTCAATTTATACATTTTCCATTTGAACATTTTTTAAATAAAACAAAAAGCAATAAAATTGAAGATAAAGAAATAAAAGAATTTTTTCATAAAAATAAAGAAAATTATCGTGTTGGTAAAAAAGTAAAAATTGATTATTGGGTTCTTGATGTTGATTCTTATGAAAAGAAAGTAAAAATCGATGATGGGGCAGTAGAAAATTATTATGAAAGAAATAAGTCAAGCCTTTTCAGGATTCCGCCAAAGGTAAAAGTTCGACATATTCTTTTGCGTATACCTGAAATGGCTACTCCGGATCAGGTAGAAATAGTTAAGAAAAAAGCAAAAGAGATTGAGGAAAAATTAGCAGCCGATCCAGGTAAGTTTGTGGAATTGGTTAATAAATATTCACAGGATGAAGAAACTAAAGGATCTGATGGTTTAATTGATTTTTTCCAAAAGGGTAAATATGACACGGAGTTTGAAAAAGCTGCATTTAGATTAAAAGAAAAAGATGAGATTTCCAAAACAATAAAAACAAGAGATGGTTTAGAGATTATTCAGTTGGTAGACAGAATTGCTGCAGCAGAAAAACCGTTGGAAGATGTCAGAAATCAGATTATAAAAACATTAAAAGCGAAAAAAGGGTTAAACAATTTAAAAGGAGATATAGAAAGTTTGCTTTATAAAGCCCGTACAAATATAGAAGAAATTGCTGAATTCATGAATAAAAACAATATAAAAAAAGAGCAGACCGATTGGCTTTCAGATAGTGATACTGATGGAGAAAATATAAAAAATCTTTTGGCTCAAAGATTTTTTTCAAAACAGGCTTCAAAGAAAAGTTACGGATATTTGGTTAATGATTCTTTGTATACCGTTTATTTGTTAAATGAAAAAAAAGATAGCTTTATTCCTAAATTTGAAGATATAAAAGATAAAATTTTACAGGATTTATATGAACAAAATACAAAAAAAGATTTAAAAAAAATTGTGCGAAATTCTAAAAAACAAATTTTATTAAACGAAAAAAGGCCTGCTGAAATCGCTGCGGATTTGGGATTAAAAATTAAAACAACCGGAATGATTGAAAAAGGCGCAAAAATTTCAGGTATTTCGGAAGAATCTGATTTTAGCAATGCAATTTTTATATTGAATGATAAAAATCAGGTTGCGAAACAAAAAATAAATAAAGATTATTATCTGGTTCAATTAATTAATCAGGAAGATTTTTCAAAAGAAAAATTTGAAAAAGAAAAAAAAGAACTTTTAGAAAAAATTAAAGAGACTGAAAAAAATGTAATCCTGGAAGCATTTCTTTCATCATTAATGAGAAATTCAAAAATAGAACGATTTGATAAAATTCAACAAACAAAAGAAATAGAATACCCTGATTATTAGAAAGATATTTAAAATGACACAAAAACAAGCTATTAAACAAGCTCAAGATTCTGAAAATGTAAAACAGAATTCTGAAGATGTAAAAAAGAATTCTGAAAATGTAAAACAGAATTCTGAAAAGCAAAAAGCATTAGAAATAGCTTTTGCCCAAATTGATAAACAATTTGGAAAAGGATCAGTAATGCTTTTGGGCCAAAAACCCGCGGTTAAGGCGGATACCGTTTCGACCGGATCAATTTTAATTGACCACGCGTTAGGTATTGGTGGATTACCGCGAGGTAGAGTTACAGAAATTTATGGACCGGAAGCTTCAGGAAAAACAACTTTAACTTTGCATGCAATTGCGGAAGCGCAGAAAAAAGGTGGAATTTGTGCTTTCGTTGATGCTGAACACGCAATGGATCCAGAATACGCAAGAAATGTAGGTGTTAAGGTTGATGATCTTATAATTTCACAGCCTGATTATGGTGAACAAGCTTTGGACATTGCTGAAACGTTAATTCGTTCTGGAGCTGTAGATTTATTAGTTATTGATTCAGTCGCCGCATTAGTTCCTAAACATGAATTAGAAGGTGAGATGGGAGATCAGCATGTTGGATTACAGGCAAGACTGATGTCCCAGGCTTTACGAAAACTTACTCCCATTGTTCATAAATCAAAAACTGTTTTAATTTTTATAAATCAGATTCGACATAAAATTGGCGGCATGCCTTTTGCAAACAATGAAACAACGACTGGTGGAAATGCTTTGAAATTTTATGCTTCGGTGAGATTGGAGATTCGGCGAATTGCCACATTGAAAAAAAATGACAAAGCTTTTGGTAATAGGGTTGCTGTTAAGGTTGTAAAAAATAAAATGGCTCCACCATTTAAAAGAATAGAGGCGGATCTTATTTTTGGAGTAGGAATAAGCCCGGAACTTGACTTATTGGACGCAGCGATTAATTTTGGAGTAGTTGATCAATCTGGAGCATGGTTTAACTATGGTAAGGAAAGAATTGCTCAGGGAAGAGATAATTGCCTGATTCAGCTTAAGGAAGATAAAAAATTGTTCCAGAAGATTCGTGATGACGTTTATAGCAAGTTTAAATTATAAATTTTGTTTTATGAGGTTTATAAGTGAGTAATAAGCACAAAGCAAAGGGACCTAAGAGTCAAATCGATAATTTAGCTGAAAAATATCTTGTAAATGAAGATATAAAAGCTAAGGAGGTTTTTATTATTGGGAGTGACGGAGAAAAGAAAGGAATTTTTCCAAAACAAAGAGCTTTGGAAATGGCCGTTGAAGAGGGGTTAGATTTGGTTCAGGTAGGAATGAATGACGCTCAGGTTATTACAAAAATAATGGATTTTGGTAAGTTTTTGTACGCCAAAAAAAAACAAATGGCTGATGCAAAAAAACATCAAAAGGTTCTTCAGGTAAAAGAAATTAAAATTAGACCAAATATTGGTGACCAGGATTATAATACGAAGATGAAACAGGCAGCTAATTTTTTAAAAACAGGAAAAAAAGTTAAATTTACGTTGCAGTTTCGTGGTCGACAGATGTTGGTTAAGAGTGAATTGGGACAACAGATGTTTGATCGAATAACAGGTTATTTAAAAGAGCAAGGCTTTGACAACCTGATAGAAGAAAAAGATCAGAAGATTGGCCCTTATTGGACTAAAATTTATTTTGTAAAATAAAATAAAATCGGTTAATATAGTTTTTACCTTTAATAAAGGGAAAAACGTTACTTATAGAAAATTTATGAATTTTGACTGGAGTTAAAAATGCCAAAGATGAAAACACATTCAACAAGCAAAAAAAGATTTAAGAAAAGTAGTACCGGTAAGATTAAAAGATCCAAGGCTTATAAAAGACACCATGCATGGGCAAAAACGCATAAACAGATAAGGGATTTAAGAAAGGCTGATTATTTAACGGGTGCGAATGAAAAAAATATCGCAAAGCTTCTTCCTTATTAATTTATTTAATGTTTTTAATTTAAGATTAGAATTTGAGGTTTAATTGTTATGAGTAGAATTAAAGGTGGTTTGGCTTCCAGAAAAAGACGTAAGCGCCTATTAAAACAAACAAAAGGTTACTGGGGGCAGCGTAAAAATGTTTTTAAACGGGCAAAAGAAACTCTTTTGCGTGCGTTAGAAAATGCTTTTATCGGCAGAAAAAAGAAAAAAAGAGATTTTAGAGCATTGTTTGTTTCCAGAATTAATTCTGCCTGCAGAATTAATAATACAACTTATAGTTGTTTTATTAATGATTTGAAAAAAGCTAACGTGCAACTTAACAGAAAAATGTTAAGTCAGTTGGCTGTGTTTGAACCAAAAGCATTTGAAACGATTGTAAAATCTGTATCAAAATAAAACTTCTTGAATTTTAAAAATGTTTCTAGTTACACTTCTAATATTGTGGGGTGTAGGGGTTTAAACAAAAAAGAAAAAGGAAATTCAAATGAAGTTATTAGAAGAGTTAGAAAATAAAGTTCTTCAATTGATACAGAAAAACAAAGATCTACAAAATGAAATTTCTAAATTGCACGAAGTTAAACGTAATCTTATTGAGCAAAATAAAAAATTAGAATCAACTTCAATGCAAAATAATAGCAATTTAGAGAATTTAAACAAAGAGAGAGATGAGATAAAGGGTAGTATAGAAGAGCTGCTTAGTAGTATGGAAGCTTTAGAAAAAGCAAGCAGTAAAAATACTTAATTTTGATAGTTTATCATGGAAAACAAAAAGAAATTTAAAATTATAATTTTAGGCAAAGAATATACAATAACAACAGATGAAGATGAAAGTTGTATTAAAAATGCCGCTGAATTGTTAAATAATTTATTACAGGAATATAATGAAAAAGCTCCATCAATTGGTGAAGCTCAGCGAAATTTACTTGTGGCGTTGCAACTTGCAACAGATTTAACAAAAAATTCAGGTATATTGAAATCAAATGATTCGCGATTAAAAGAGTTAAACTCTTTGCTTAATGATAGTTTATAAATTTTTATATTTTTTAATTTTGCAGCGTTAAGTTTTTAGACAATAACGCGCTGGATCAAATTAATTTTAATTGATGCAAAAGAAATTTAAGATTGTTTCGATATTTAAAACAACTTAAAAGTTATATATAAAATTAAGTTGTTTTTCAGATAAATTATCTTTTTAAATTTTCCATACTAATATTTAAATTTTTTATTTTCGCAAAATTTTGCGAAAATTTGGTTCAGGTAATAATTTTTTGAACCAGATGTTTTGTGTTTTGTTTATTTTTTAATTAATTATTGAAAGACGAGCCATGATAGAATTTGCATATATTTTAATTTTTACCATAGGCATGTTCTCGGGATTTATGGCTCTTTATTTTTTCTTCAAGTTAAAAAAAGAACGCGTAATAAAAGCTCAAGGTGATGCTAAACGAATTTTACAAGAAGCGAAGGAAAAATTAGAGCAAGAACGCCGGGAAGCCATAATAAATTTAAAGAATGAAATTTATAAAAAGAGAAGCGAGTTTGAACTTGAGGTAAAGAAATCAAGAATAGAGGAACAACGATTGCAGCATAAATATCAAAAAAAAGAGGATATGCTTGCGCAAAGAGAATTTATGCTTGATGAATTGCGAAAAGAATCACAACAGAAAGAACGAGAGTTAGCCCGAAGATTAGATGTTTTAGGAAGAGATGAAATAAAACTAAAAAAACTTTTTACCGAATTAATTACAAAACTTGAAAAATTAAGTGGTGTTACTCAGGAAGAAGCAAAAAAAATTCTTTTCGATTCTTTACACAAAGAAGTTGAAGCTGAAAATCAAAAGTATATTTTTAAAATTGAAGAAGAAGCCCGAATTGATGCGAAAGAACGCTCAATTGATATAATCGCTACCGCCATGCAAAGGTTTCTGTCTGATCAGGTTACTTTACATTCGTCAAGTGTTATTCAGCTTCCAAATGAGGAAATGAAAGGCCGGATAATTGGAAAAGAAGGCCGAAACATCAAAGCTTTAGAAATGGCAACTGGGATGGAATTTGTAATTGGTGATACTCCAGAGGTTATTTCTATTTCAGGGTTTAATCCGATTAGACGAGAAGTTGCAAAAAGGGCCTTAAATTATTTAATACAAGATGGAAGAATAAATCCTACCCGGATTGAAGAAACAGTTGAAAAATGTGAATCGGAATTAGAGGCTAATATTGAGGAAATGGGACAACAAGCTTTAGTGGAATTTGGTTTTCGGGGCATACACCCGGAATTAGTTAAACTTTTGGGTACCTTGCATTTCAGAACAAGTTACACACAAAATAATCTGGTTCACAGTAAAGAAGTTGCTTATTTTGCACGTATGATTGCTGCTGAATTGGGTTTAAATGAAACAATTGCAGCCCGATGTGGATTGTTGCATGATATAGGAAAAGCAGTGTCTGCTGAAGTCGAAGGGCCACATGCTATTGTTGGCGCGGAATTGGCAAAAAAATATGGTGAAGATCCAATTATTGTCAATGCAATCGCGAGTCATCATGAAGAGGTCGCGGCAAAAAGTATTTATGGTTTAATTACGCATATTGCCGATGCGATTTCTGCTTCCCGTCCAGGGGCAAGAAGAGAAACCCTGGCAACATACCTTAAACGGTTAGAACAATTAGAAGAAATAGCAAATTCATTTGATGGTGTTAAAAAAGCATATGCTTTGCAGGCCGGCAGAGAAATTCGTGTAATTGTTGATGAAATAAATTTAGATGATGAAAAGGCTATTGCTCTTTCTAGAGATTTGGCAAAAAGAATTGAAAGCGAAGTAAACTTTCCAGGTTTGATTAAAGTTACTGTTATACGGGAAAAGCGCGCAATAGAATTTGCGAAGTAACCCCTCTCGTCTAGCTCGGGGCAAGCTTTCCAGTTAAAGGAAGGATAAATTTTACAAGGAAATAAAAAATGCCAAATTTAAGATTTATGTTTTTGGGTGATATTGTTGGTCAGTCTGGTTGCGCGATGGTTCAAAAATGGATTCCCAAATTAAAAGAGAAATATAAATTTGATGGTCTTATTGTTAATGGAGAAAATTCTTCTAATAGAGGTAAGGGGATAGGGCCTAAGTTGGTACAATTTTTTAAAGATTGCGGAGTTGATATAATAACTTCAGGAAATCATATTTTTCAAAAAAAAGAGATTTTTGAAACCCTGAATGAAAGAAATGACATTATTCGTCCTGCGAATTATCCTGCGCAATGTCCCGGAAAAGGTTTTGCAATCTTTGAAAAAAATAATTTCAGTATTGCTGTGATAAATTTGCAGGGACAGATTTTTATGCATCAACACCTTGATAGTCCATTTCGTACTGTTGAATCAATTTTGACTTTTCTAAGAACAAAAACAAATATAATTTTTGTTGATTTTCATGCTGAGGCCACATCAGAAAAACAGGTTATGGGTTTATTTTTAGATGGAAAAGTATCAGCCGTTTTAGGAACGCACACACATGTGCAAACAGCAGATGAAAAAATTATGCCCGGAGGTACAGCATTTATTTCTGATTTAGGTTTTTGTGGCGCGCAGCATTCTGTTATTGGAGATAAATACGATATCATTCTGCGTCATTTTTTAACGCAAATGCCAGCCAAATTTGAAGTGGAAATTAAAGGACCAATGGTTTTGTTTGGCGCAATTGTTGATGTTGACACAAATTCTGGAAAAGCATTAAAAATAGAAAGAGTTAAGGTTGTTGATGATGAAATTCAGGAGATGTTGAAGTCAGACAAAACACCATCCCGTTCGCCCTGATCCTTCGACAATGCTCAGGAATAAAGGTGTCTCGAAGGGTTTAATTTATGTTTCTTTCATTTTATTTTTACAAAAATTTTTATAAAAACTTTTGTATTTTTTTAATCATTCTTTCTCTCGTTTTTGTTTCAGGTGACTTGTTTGTTCGGCTTTCAATGTTACCAACATTTACATCTGCCGCCTGGGTTTTTTTTTATATGCTGCCTTTGATGTTATCAATGGCTTTACCTATCGCATCTTGTATAGCCATTCAGTTATCAATAGGAAATTTGTATACAACAGATGAAGTTTTATTTTTTCATTATTTTTCATCCGCAAGAAAAACTATTTATAAAACAGTTTTTGTTTTTTCATTAACTCTTTTGTTTTTATATATTCCATTTATTTTTCATTTAGTACCTCACAGCTATAAAAAAGGAAAAGATTTTATTGTTAATTTTGCAAAGGAGCAATTTTACCAGTTAGAAGAGAAAAAGCTGCATAATATTTTGCCAAATTTAACTTTATATTTTAAAAAAAAAGATTTATCTGAAAGAGATAAACCTAAATTTTATAACCTGCTACTTACTTTTAATGAAAAAAATAAAGACAGATATTTAATAAATTCCAAGGGGGGTTATTTTCATAAAAATATTTTGTATCTCAAAGATGGAATGATTCAGAATATGGGAAAAGATAAATTTTATACAGCTTATTTTGAAGAAACAGAGATTAATTTGAAACGGTTTTTTTTTGATGAGCAAGAGTCTAAGGATACTCATTTAAAATTTTTTACATTAGGTCAATTGTTAAAGAATAAACATTTGCAGAAACAGGTTTTTTTTGAATTTCATAAAAGAATAGCTCAAACGTTGTGGCAGTTTTTGCTCCCTTTTTTATCATTATTTTTAATTTTATTGTTTGCCAGAAATAAGAGTAATTTATTAATTAGTGTTCTTCTTTCCGGTTTTTTGTTTTTGTCTTTTTATTTTTCTGTTAATCTTGGTTTTTGTGTTTTCGGCTCCCCAGCTTTAGCTTTAATTTTTTTATACACACTTCCAGTTGCAATGTTTTTTATTTTAATGTTTGCATATAAGTGGAAATATAACCTGTAGGAGAGTAGATGTTTTTAGTTATTCTTGAGTATTTAATTCTTGCTTCAACTTTTACAATTGCAAAAGCAACTCTTTTTTATGCCAAACCTTTTTTTATTATTGGTATTCGTATGACTTTTGCAGGAATTTTGCTTCTTGGTTTTAAATATTTAACAGACAAAAGAAGTCTAACCTTATATAAAAGTGATTGGTGGCTATTCTTAAAAGCGTCCATTTTTCATATTTATTTAGCCTTTATTCCGGAGTTTTGGGCATTGCAATATTTAACGTCCGCAAAAACTAATTTAATTTACTCAGCTACACCTTTCATAGCAGCTTTACTGGCATATTTTATTTTTGCAGAAAAACTAACAAGACAAAAAACAATAGGAATGTTTATTGGTCTGCTTGGTTTAATTCCTATTTTTTTAACTCAAACTGATCCCCGTGAAGGTTCTATGGAGCTATTTTCCTTTTCTTTACCAGAACTGGTTTTGTTAGGGGCTGTTTTTTCCGCAACTTATGCCTGGTTTATAATTAAAAAATTATTAATCAAGGGTTACTCATTGGTTGTGATTAACGGAGTGTCGATGTTTGTAGGAGGAATTTTTTCTTTATTAACATCTTTTATTTTTGAAGGCGTAAAAACAAATCCTGTTTTTGATTTTTGGCCTTTTTTATTTTGGGTTTTATTTTTAATTTTGATGGCCAATATCATTAGTTATAATCTTTATGCCTGGTTAATCAAACATTATTCAATAACATTTGTAACTTTTGCCGGTTTTTTATGTCCTGTTTTTGGGGCCTTTTTAGGCTGGTTTTTTCTTGGAGAGCATATTTCCTGGCATTATTATTTTGCTTTGCTTTGCATCGCTATTGGTTTATATGTTTTTTATAAAGATGAAATGAAACTTAAGCAGGAGCTTGCTTGAATTTAGATTTTTGTTTTTCAGTCATGTAAATAATATTTAATGCTAATTGTTTTAAAAAAATTGCTTTTGTTCCAAATGGTTCTATTTGTTTTATTGCTGTATTAATTTTTTCTTTGATGATTTTTACAGAAGTTTCATAGCCATATAATTTATAAAAGGTTAAAGGATTTTGCTCTTTTGGTGTTGCCAGATCATCAAGAATCTGAAATGCAAAACCAAGATTATCTGCGTATTGGATAAGCGCATCGTTATCCGTTTCACTTGTTTTTGTAAAGCTTGTTCCGATAATCGCGGAAAGCTTGAAAAGTTTAGCCGTTTTATTTTGAGCAATGTAATTAAGAGTACCAAAACTATTTTTTGGTACTCTTAATGTTTTTTGCATATCAAGGTCAACTTTTTGTCCGCCGGTTACTCCATCAAAACCCATATGTATCGCAGATTGCTTAATTAAATTTAATGAAGTTAGCGGATCTATATTATTTGATATTGTTTCTGTTACCAAAATTTCAAAAGCTTTTTTACAAAGACCAAAAGAGGTTAAAATTGCATCATGCTCAGAAAATTTTTTATGAAAAGATAGTTTATTTCTTCTGTAATCGTCATCATCCATACATGGCAAATCATCTAACAAAAGAGTTGCAACATGAAATAGTTCTATTGCGCAAGCTGAATTAATTATTTTTTCTAATGATCCACCTAAAATTTCATTAATTGTTATTGCCAGAATTGGCCGTAATCTTTTTCCCTCTTGGAAAAAAGCATAAGAAATCATTTTTAGTAATTCTGAATTGTTTTTAAAGTGTAAAAGAAATAATTGTTTTAAAGAGTCATCAATTATTTCTTTTTTTTGAACTAAAGCGTTTTTCATCAGAGTATTTTCATTTCATTTTCTATTTTTTCTCTGGCAAATTCATAGGAGTCTGATTTTTTAAATTTAATTGGTTTGCCAAATTTAATTACGACTGTTCCCTTTTTTCGTGGGTGCAGTTTTTCATAAGGAACAATGTCGTTTGTACCAGTAATTTTTACAGGAATAATTTGACAATTCATATCAACAGCAATTAACCCGGCTCCACGTTTTAATTCCTGAAATTTTCCGCTTTCACTTACATGTCCTTCTGGAAAAATAATTACAGAATAATTATCATCTAGCATTTGCCCCATATAATCCAATCCCAGCATTATATTTTCACCTTCTTTTCTTGGAAGTGGAAAAGTATTTGCAAAAAGTTCTGCCAACCACGCGACGTGTTTAAATTCCTCGTAAACAACATCTCTTGCTGCTGCAATTGCTATTCGTTTTCTAATGTTGAATGGAAGTGACATAAGAAGTGGAATTGAATCAATATAACTTATATGATTTGACATGAAAATTACGGGCAAATTTATATTTTTTAAGTTTTCAAGTCCGCCTGTTTTTAATTTTATGAAAAATTTTGAGTATAAAAAAGTTAAAAATTGTCCCGCGTTTCTTATCCAGGAGGCAAAAAAACTTCGCGACCATTTTTTTAATGGTGGAAGTTTTGGTAAGGGTTCATGTTTTTCTATAATTTTTTCAAGTTCAGCTACTGTAGTTTTTTGATTTATTATTGTTTCATCTATTGCCACGTTTAAATCTTGTCCAATTCTTCCAACGATTTCCACCCACATTAAAGAATCTATTTTTAAATTTTCGATCAGTTTTGAATGAGCATGAATTTTATCAATTTCTACACCGGTTATCTGACTTAATATTTTTTTTACAGGCCCATCAGTATCTTTTTTTATTTTTTGTGACGCGTCTTTTTTACTTTGTAAAATTTTTAATACTTCTTCTTTTTTTACTTTTCTTGTAGCAGAGCGGGGAAAGTCATCATCCGGCCAAGCAGAATAACCTGTAATTCTTTGATACGTAGCAAGATCTTCATTTGCAGTATTAATAATTTTTTCTATATCGAACTTTTGATCTTTTAAAAGTAAAACAGCGTGAACTTCTACCATTCCAGAAGGAAGATGTATGCCTAAAACGCAGCTGTCTTTAACGCCCTCAATTTTATTTAACTCAAGTTCAATATCTTCTGGGAATATGTTTTGTCCTCCGGGACCAATAATAATGTATTTTTTTCTACCTTTTAAAAACAAAAAACCGTCCTTATCAAATTCTCCCATGTCTCCAGTTTTAAACCAGCCGTCATCCGTAAATTCCTGTTTTGTTTTTTCTTCATTTTTAAAATAACCCGAAAAGACATTTGAGCCTTTTGCCAAAATTTCACTTTCATCGCTAATTTTTATTTGAACATCACCTACAGGTTTTCCAACAGATTCAAATTTATGTTGTTTATATGTATTAGCAGTTAGAAGAGGGGAGGTTTCTGTTAATCCGTATCCTTGTAATAAAGTAATTCCTAAAGCATTCCATTCTTTTTCTAGATTTGGATCTAAAAATGCACCACCACATCCAATCGTATCAAGTTTTCCACCTATTTTTTTATGAACAGAGTGGAATAATATCTTTGCCAGCATCTTATTTTTAAATTTGAATGATAATTCAAGCATTTTGTTAAATAGTTTTAATTTTTTCTTTTTTTCTGCTTCATCTTTTATTTTAGACATTAAAAGTTTTAAAAACTCAGGAACCGCAATCATTTTTGTAATTTTATATTGTTGTAATAAATCCGCAATCGCGGAATATGAATGGGTGTAAATTATATGAACCTTATAATAAAAGGGCAGAAAAAACCCAATTGTCTGTTCGAATATGTGAGTTAGCGGCAAAATTGAAAGCAAGCGATCTTTGTTTTCCTGTATCATTTCAAGTTGGCTTACAGCCTGAATATTTGAATAAATGTTTTTATGTGTAAGCATTACACCTTTTGGATCCCCAGTAGTGCCTGAAGTATATAAAATTTCTATTAAATCATTTTCATGAATTTCCGGTTCTTTAAAATCTTTTGGATTCAATTCACTAATTAACTCTTCAATAAGTTCGATATCAAAACGTTTAATATTGTGATCGATGTCACGTTTTAAAAATTTACTTTGAAAAATTAATTTAGCTTCTGTCTGATCAAGAATTTTATTTATTTGTGCGGATGTATTTTGAATATTAACTGGAACCAAAATGTTTTTATTTAAAATTGTTGCCCAAAAAATGGTCCCCCAATAAGGAGAATTTGGTGCAAAAATTAAAATTTTATCATTGTGAGTTATTCCTTGTTTTTGTAAAAATAAAGCGATTTGTCTGGCCATATCATAAACTTGCCTGAATGTTAAAGTTTGGATTCTATGGCTAATTTTCATTGTCAAAGCTGGAGTATTCGGATATCTTTTGACAGCATCCTTTAAAATGTTATTAAGAATCTTCATTACTAATTTCCTTTTCGATAATGGAGATTAGTTTATTTACCGTTTTTTCAAAATCATCATTTATTAAATTATATTTAAATAAATGTTCTTTTTTTTCTGTTATCATTTCTTTTTCAGCTAATTTCAGTCTTGTTTTAATTAATTCAGCAGAATCGTTTCTTTTTTTGAGGCGCTTTTCTAATTCAGATAAGCTTGGTGGTTCAATCCATATTAAGATTGGATTGTGTATTAATGTTAAATAATTTTGGGCTCCGGGATAGTCAACAACAATTATAAACGACTGGCCTTGTTTTATTTTGTCTAAAATGTCAGTGGGGGAACCATAGTAGTTATCGTGATATTTGGTCGTTTCCAGAAAAAACCCTTTTTTTTGTTTGTTTAAAAATTCAGTTTCAGATAAAAAATGATAGTCTTTTCCATGCTTTTCATTTTGCCGTGGTTTGCGGGTTGTGTAAGTAATGACCTTACTTATTGGATATTTATTTTTTAAACGGTTTAAACCTTCAAGAGTTAATGTTGTTTTGCCGGCCCCAGAAGGAGCTGAAATTATAAAAATTTTTCCTTGTTTATTCATTATAAACCTTTTCACTAAATACATATTTGTAGAAACCTTATTATACCAAATAAATAATTATTGTTTTTATAAACAAATTGCGTCTGATAATGATCGCTTGTTTTAACTTATTTTATAATGAAAGTTTACCAAATTATTATTTTTATTTTTTTGCCTAAAATTTATTTATGTTGATTCTTCTTTAATGATAGCCGTTGTAAATTATTTGAATTGTTTTAGTAACAATAATCAACATTTAAATAAAATTATTAATTGGTATAATGAATAACTACGTTGTGAAGTGATTATACTAATTTAATGGAAAAAATTATGAAAAAATTGGCCGATATAAATAAAGATTTTGCGCAGTGGTATCAGGATGTAATTTACGAAGCTGAACTTGTAGATTCATCCCCCGTTAAAGGTTCTATGGTTATCAGACCGTATGGTTATTCAATTTGGGAAAACATGCAAAAAATTGTTGACCAAAAAATTAAGCAAACAGGTACGCAAAATGCTTACTTTCCATTATTTATTCCAGAATCATTTTTAAAAAAAGAGGCTGAACACATCGAAGGATTTTCTCCAGAATTGGCAGTTGTTACTTATGCTGGAGGAAAAAACCTGGAAGAGCCTCTGGTTGTACGACCAACTTCTGAAACAATTATTTATTCAATGTTTGCAAAATGGATTACTTCCTGGCGTGATTTACCTTTAAAAATTAATCAGTGGGCAAATGTTGTCCGATGGGAACTCAGGCCCCGCGCATTTATAAGAACAACGGAATTTTTGTGGCAAGAAGGGCATACCGCTCATGCGACAAAAGAGGAAGCAACAAAAATGGCGCTTGAAGCGTTGGAATTATATAAAGATTTTATGCAAAATTATTTGGCTATTCCGGTAATTGCCGCTGAAAAATCGGCGGGTGAACGTTTTGCCGGTGCCGCGCATACTTATTCAACAGAAAGCTTAATGCAGGATGGCAAAGCTTTGCAAATGGGAACAACACATGTTTTATTACATAGTTTTCCGGAAAGTTTTGATATTAAATTTCAGGATAAAGACGGAGAATTAAAAGTTCCTTATTGCAGCTCTTGGGGTGTAACCACAAGAATGATTGGTGGATTAATAATGACACATGGTGACCAAAACGGTTTGATTATTCCTCCAAAAATTGCGCCAATCCAAGTTGTAATTATTCCTATTTATAAAACAGAAACAGATAAAAATTTAATTTTTAGCAAAGTTGAAGAGCTTGAAAATCAATTAAAAGCTAAAAATATTAAAGTTATCATTGATAATGATGAACAAATAACTCCAGGGGCCAAGTTTTATAAATGGGAAATTCGCGGAATTCCATTAAGAATAGAACTTGGACCAAAAGATTTGCAAAATAATCATGTTATTCTTGTTGACAGATTAGAAAAAAACAAACAAAAAGTTTCTTTTGATCAGTTAACAGAAACAGTATTAAAAAATCTTGATAGTTTACAAGCGAAATTATTTGAACGGGCGCAAAAAAGATTGAAAGAAAAATGGTATCAGGGAAACAAACTTAAAGAGTTTGGTCCAAAACTTGAAAAAGAGGCCGGTCTTTATCAAACTGGTTGGTGCGGTAGTTCAGAATGTGAAAAAATGTTTAAAGATTATAAGGCAACAATAAGATGTGTTTTAGAAGAAAATAAACATTCTGAATGCGCTGTGTGTGGTAAAAAATCTGGGAAAGACATTTTAGTAGCCAAGGCTTATTAAGTTTGATAAATGAATGATCAAAGTAATTTTCTTGCACATTTTGAAACATATCTTTTAGCGGAAAAGAGAGTTTCAAAAAATACATTCCTTGCATACAAAAAAGATGTAGATCAATTTTTGGATTTTTTGAAAAAAGAAAAACAAACAATAAAAACTGGTACAATAGACACTCTTAAAAAATTATTAAAAACGTACAAAAAACAAGGTCTTCAGGCAAAAACTCTTTCGAGAAAAATTTCTTCATTAAAACTTTTTTATTCTTTTTTAAATGAACGTTTTGGAGTAGAAAATGTTGCGGAAAGCCTTATTTTTCCAAAGCTTGAGCAAAAACTGCCAACATATTTGACGGAAAAGGAAATACAATTACTTTTTAAAAGTGCCAATCAGGATGATTCTGCCAAAGGATTAAGAAATAAAGTTATGCTTTATCTTCTCTATGCTTCTGGTATGAGAGCTTCTGAATTAATTAATGTAAGAATTGAGCAAATTGAATTTGATACCGGATTTATAAAGCTGGAAGGGAAGGGAAATAAGGAACGTATGGTTCCGTTGCCCAAAAATGTTTTGGATCTTCTTCGTTTTTATATAGATCTTGTTCATAAAAATATAGTTAAAGATTGTAAAGTTGATACAACTAATAAAAATTATTTATTTATTTGTGTTTACAAAAATCAACTAAAAACTCTTACGCGCCAGGCATTGTGGGGAATTTTAAAAAGAATTTTAATGTCTGCGGGAATTAATAAAAACATTTCACCACACTCATTAAGGCATTCTTTGGCGACACATCTTTTAAAAAATGGCGCCAATATTAGATCTCTACAACTTTTACTCGGTCACGAGCAAATTTCAACGGTTCAGATTTATACTCATCTTGAAAACAGTCAGATTCGCAAGGTTTATGATAAAAAACACCCCAGGGCTTAAACGGTTATCAAATAATAATAATAATAATAAAATTATTGCTTTTGGTTATAGAATCCTGTTTAGACTACGTAAGTAAAAAAAGTGTGTTTTTTATGTTTAGAAGGGAGAAATTTATGAAGAAGAAATTTTGTAGTTATTTGCTGCTGCTTTTATTAATTTTTGGTTATTCTTATAATCATGCAGTTATCAATGAAAAGATTCTTAGTCTTAGAAGCGATAATGATTTAGATCTTTTAAGCAAGCTCAATAATAAGATTGAAAAAGTTGAATTCTTAGGTGAAATAAACCAACAAGCGGCTTTGAAACGTCTTGCTAGCAATATTAAGCAATTTCCTTTTTTAAAAGAATTAACTTTTTACGGACATGATGAGTCTTTGTTTCCTACTAAACTGAAAAACTTAGAGGCAATTACATTTTTTTATAACTCGTTTAAACAGTCTTCTATTCCTGTAATGCAAGAATGTAAAGAACTTGCTATTATAGGTGGCTCGGGAATCAGGGAGGAGGACAATGTAACCGATCTTTCCTGGATTGCAAACAAATTTCCGAATCTTACTACATTATCAATAAGCCAATTTAAAAAATTAGACAATATTGACTTTATAAAAAAATTAAAGCTTTTAGATAATCTAACATTGAATATCCTGCCTGAACTTTCTATCAATGTTGTAAAAGGTACAAAAATAACAAAACTTATTGCTTGTGATTTAAAAGATTATGCAGGAGAAAGCGCTACTAAAGAAATACAAGGGTTGGAACTAAAAAGATTATTAGGCGAAAGCCAAATAAGCGATGAATTAACAGATAAATTAATAAATTTAGAAAAAAGCGTAGAAAATTTAGAACAAACAGTTGCTAATATAGAAAAATATCTTAAAAACATAAACACATTTTTTCAAAAAATACCAGTGTTAGAACGTAGAGTTACTGCCTTAGAACAAAAATAAGCATTTAAAAATGCTGTGAAATAAAAGATACTTTTCATGAAAAAATAAATTTTTTATTTTTGTTCCAAGTCAAATGATTTTGGTAAAAGTTCCGAAATAGATTCAATTTCCACCTTACCTTCAAGGTTAGACATAATAACTGGTATTTGGGAATTAAATTCGTAAATAACTTGTCGGCAGGCCCCACACGGTCTGCCGCAATCTTTATCATCAAGAACAACAGCTATTGCAACAAATTTTGTATATCCTTCAGACACAGCTTTAAAAATAGCATTTCTTTCTGCGCAAACGGTTAAACCGTAGGAAGCATTTTCAACATTACAACCGGTAAAAATTTTCCCATCTTCAGTTAATACCGCAGCTCCAACTTTAAATTTTGAATAGGGAGCATACGCATTTTCACGGGCAAGAGTAGCTGCTTTAACAAGTTTTTCGTAATCAAAATATATATTTTGTTTTATGTTTTCGTTTTTCTTTGAATCTTCTTTTAATACAGGAGAATTTGTTATTACTGGATTAGTTTTTGTTTCTACCCGTTTTTGCAGTTCGGCGCATTTTTCATGCGCTCTTAAATTTATTGCAAGTATGTTGAGAAGTAGTGTGGTGTAGAGTAATTTTTTCATGTTATCTCCCTGAATTAAAATTTTTAAATTTGAATTCATGAAATATACCAAAAAGTATTTACTTTACAAGCAAAATTTTACTTTAAAACTTTGCCTGTCATATGTGCCCACAAAATTAAATCCAATTTGTTTTGTGGTATGTCAAAGGCAGATAAGATTTGTTCGCAGTTTAAATAAAATATTTGTGTAATTGTTTTTGGAATTTTTGAAATAAGTTTTTCGTTATATAAAAAACGCAAAATGTGTCTATCAATTATTGCAACATCTGTATATCCAACATTTCTTAGGAAGTGTGATGCTTCTTTATATCCTAAGCCTTTAATGTTTTTTACTAAAAATTTACGCGCATCTGTTGAAGATAAATCTCTTAAATGTTCCTTTATATTTATATATTTTCGCGCTTCAATAATATATTCTGCTCTTTTGTTATAGAAACGATGATTATTTTTTTGAAGGATTAAAGTTATTTCATTTTTTGATTTTTGAGAAAAACCATTTTCACCCATTTCTTTTTCAATTTTTAAAGCTATTAAGGCCTTGCTGTTTGCGGTTAAAATGCAAAAACATAATTCATTAAACCAGGCAAGAGAATTTTTATTATGAATTTTTGAAAAAGAAATTAGGCGATTTTCAATTTGTTCTAGAATTTTTTTAGGTAAATTTATTTTATTTAGTATTGTTTTCATTTTATCTAATCAATTTAAATTTTAAGCAAAATTATAAGTGATATTTTATACAAAACAAGTTATAATTGTTTTCGTTAATTTAAATATAAACCTCATTAAAAAGTGAGAGAATTATGAAGGGTAAATTTTCAGTAGAACAAAAAGATCTCTTATCTATGCTAAGCTCCATGCAGCCAATTTGTAGTAAAAGAACAACATTAGATGTTACAGAAACCATTTTTTTTCAGGTTGCGCCTAAAGAATTAACGTTGAAAGGAACTGATCTGGAAATCAGTTTGCAATCTACTTTGGCAATAGAAAGTGATCTTCTGGAAAACATAAGTTTTCTGATTTCAGGTAAACGTATTTTTGAACTTATTAAAGAAATAGATGGCACAATTGAATTTATCGTTAAAGATAATCAGTTAAATTTAAAAGCCGAAAATGTTGATTTATCTTTAAATATTAAAAATTCTCAGGATTTCCCACCTTTTCCGGAACGCATCGAAAATTTAATGGAAATTGACGCAAGTTTTTTACTAAGTCTTTTAAATAAGGTTGCTTTTCTTATTCCGCAAAATAATTCAAACGCTGCGTTAAACGGTATGCTTTTGGAGTTTAAAGATGGATTTATGTCTTTTGTTGCAACCGATGGACATTGTCTGGCTAAAGTTCAGACAAAAAAATACAGTTTGCCGGAAGATAAAAAGTGGCTGCTTCCCAAAAGAGCGGTTTTGGAGATTAAAAAACTTCTTGAAGAAAGTGAAGATGAAAATGTTTTTTTGGGAACATGCGGTAATCAATTAGTTTTTTCGGGATCTAATTTTAATTTTTTTACAAAATTAATTTCAGACCCATTTCCACAATATGATCCGGTTATGGAAAAAGAAGGTTTTATTCCGGCAAAGTTGAGTCGTGAGTCATTTGTAAGAACCTTGAAAAGAACAAGTTGCTTGCTGGCAGGACAATTTGTATCAACAAACTTTAAATTCAAGCAGGGAATTGTTGATGTCAGTTTGCATAATAAGGAAGTTGGAAAAATTGATGAATCTTTACCGTTAAAAGATTTTAAAGGTGAGGATGTTAAAAGTCGTTTTTATTCGCCATATATTTTAAATGGTTTACAAATATTTCCCGATGAAAATGTCCAATTTTTCATAAAAAATGATTCTAAACCAATTATTTTTGAAGCTAATAGTGATAATTATCATTTAACTTTTTTAGTTATGCCGGTATCAGCAACAGAAGGATAAAGAAAAATAAAAGATCCTGAATCAAGTTCAGGATCTCGTTTTAATCGATATAACTCGTTAATGTAAATAGTTGAAATACATCAAGGGTTAAAAAACTAAATGTTTATAAAAAAAATCAAACTAAAAAATTTCAGAAATTTTAATCAACAAGAATTTGAATTTAACAATAGAATAGTAATTATAGAAGGGCAAAATGGCTCAGGTAAAACCAGTTTGCTTGAAAGTATTTATTATGCCTGTTTTTTTAAATCATTCAGAACAAATCAACCTAAAGATCTTATCAAAATAGAGGATGCTTATTTTTTTACAGAATTTGATTTTGAAGATGAATTTAATAATACAAATCAAATTCAGGTTGCTTTATCAGCGATTGACGGAAGACTCATAAAATTAAATAAAAATCCAATAACTTCATATAAACAAATTATTTCAAAATATAAAGTTATAAGCCTTATTGAAGATGATCTTTCTCTTGTTCAGGGAGCACCAGAAGAACGAAGAACGTTTTTAAATCAATTTTTGATGTTGCAAGATCCAGAAGTAATAAATGAACTGAAAGAATTTAAAAAGATTTTGTTACAAAGAAATGAAATTATTAAAAATGCAACAGAAAAAAATAAAGATCTATCAACTGAAAAAAATAGTGAATTTTATATTTGGTCAAAACAGCTCTGGGATAAAACAATTATAATTCAAAAGCGTCGAATAAGTTATTTAAAACTATTAGAATCTAAAGTTAATGATTTATTGGATACATATCTAAAAAATGAAAATCTTTCAATTAGCTTTGAATACAAAGCTAAAAAAATAAACGCGGCAGAAACTTTTGAAAACTTCTGGTTAAGATATCCAACTAAAATTAAAGATGAAGAATTGCGGTGGGGCAGAAGTATGTTTGGCGCGCATCTGGATGATTTTTTAATTGTTTTCCAGGAAAAAAAGGCACGTTCTTTTTCTTCACGAGGGCAACAAAAATTAATTTTGTTTTTAATAAAGGCAGCGCAAGTAATTGAGTTACAGGAAAAGGGGGGCCAACCAGGTTTTCTTATCGATGATTTTTTAACAGATTTTGATGAAAATCGTATGCAAAGTTGTCTTGATATCTTACAAAAAATTAAGGGTCAAATTTTTATAACATGTCCAATTAAATCTTATCTTTCTCCTAAAATATCCAAAGAATCCGAAATACAAACCATTATACTGTAATTTTTGGCGTTTTCTAGAGCACTTTTAAGAGGTTGATTTTTATTTTTTTCAGCGATATAATCCAAGGCTCACACTTAAAAAATTGATTTTTTTTGACATTATTTTTCATGTTGAATTCTATTTGAATGTAAGGAATATCAAAATTTAAAGATTTTAGATGGAAAATAAGGCTAAATATTACAAGTAGAAACAATCTAAAAAAAGCCTGTAGACCGCAAAAAACAGAGCTTTTGCGCTTGATATTCTTATAGAATTAATTATAATAAAGAAAAGTTAGGTTGATATTGTTATCCCTGACTAAAAATTTAACAAGGCTTCATTACTACTCTCCTTTCTCCTTTTTCCGCCACATGAGTTTCTTATGTGGCGGTTTATTTTTTAACAAGTATTATTAATTATGCTTTAAAGAGATTACCCATAAAAAATGGATACAACAGTAAAAATTGTATCCATAAAATAGTTTTGCTGAATTGTGTTAAAAAATTAAATGTTTATCAATATAGTTTTGTTAACATAAGACACGTTACCGGCAATCTCTGTCTTTATTCCTATTCTTATTCTTTCTCCTTTTAATCTGTTTATTTTTATGTTCTTTTCATAAAAAACCGTTGCTGATTTTCCCATAATCCACAAATGGCGGTTGCCATCGCATCTGTAACGTCAGTTTTTTCAATTTTAGGTAATTCATTAAGTTTAGGTACCATACGCAAGATCATTTGAGCAACCTGCTCTTTGCTTGCTGCCCCATATCCTGTAACTGACATCTTAATTTGACGTGGGGAAAATTCATAAATTTCCGCTTTGTGCTGATCCGCCAAAAGATATAAAATTCCCCGAAGATATCCCAGCTTTAAAAACGTTTGAGCATTTTTACCAAGAAAAGATGTTTCAAGCGCTATTTGATTTATATTGAATTCATTCATTTTATTTTGAAAAGAGGTATAAAATTGCCCTGTTCGGATGCTTAAATGATCTGATGATTTAAATTTTAAAAAACCATAATCAATAATACTTGTTTTATTATTTTTGCATGAAAGAACAGCAAAACCGGTTACAGAAAATCCTGGATCTATTCCTAAGATGACAAAGTCCTTCACTCCTTCTCCCCAAATAAACTCTTTTTAAAAAAATTAATTTATAATAAATTACTGATAAATCTCTCCATCATTAACAGATTCAAATCTGGTAATTTCTCCGGTAAATCTAACCTGAAAAACTCCAACGGGACCATTTCTTTGTTTTCCAATTATTATTTCAGAAACATCTGGGTTGTCGGTATCAGGATTATAAATCACATCCCGATAAATAAAAAAGATTACATCTCCATCCTGTTCAATCGCGCCAGATTCGCGAAGATCTGAAAGTAATGGTCTTTTGTCCATCCGACTTTCAAGTGAACGGGATAATTGCGATAAAGCTAAAATTGGTACGTTCAGTTCTTTGGCTAAAGCTTTAAGCGAGCGTGAAATTTCTGAAATTTCCTGTGTTCTGTTTTCATGCCATTTGGTTGTTGTTATAAGTTGCAAATAATCGATAACAAAAAACTTTATATCATGTTTAGACTTTAATTTTCTCGCCTTAGCCCTTAATTCCATAAGGCTAAGACCTGGTGTGTCATCAATATAAATATTTGCTTCTGCCAGACGCGCCGCAGTATTTGTAAGTTCCATCCATTCTTCGGAAGATACAGTTGCATTTCTTATTTTTTGATGTGGTATACCAGATTCAGAAGATAACATTCTTAATGTTAATTGCTCTGATGACATTTCAAGTGAAAAAATACCTACTGCGTGTCCACTACTCCATGCGTTAACCGCCATATTTAAAGCTAATGCTGTTTTACCCATAGAAGGTCGAGCGGCCAAAATTAACAAATCACCTTTTTGCATACCGGCCGTCATGTTATCAAATTGAGCAAACCCGCTTGGCACCCCGGTTACCCCTTCACGACTTCCTTTAATTTCAGCCAATTGTTTAAATGTTTTTTTGAGCAACGTATCCAGTTTTAAAAAAGAAGGTGAAGTTAATTTATTTGAAATCTGAAAAATTTTTTTTTCAGCATTATCTAAAACAAAGTCTATTTCCGTTGATTTTTGATCATAGCAAGTTGAAATTATATCTGCGGCCGAATGAATTAATTCCCGCAATATAGATTTTTCTTTTACTACTTTGGCATGTTGTTCAATTAATCCGATTGCAGGTATATCTTCCTGCAATTCAATTAAGTACTCTATTCCGCCAATTAAATCCAACTGTTTTTTAGAAGCCAGGTGATCCTGCAAAATTACCAGGTCTATTTTTTTGTTGGCCTGAGCCAATTCTAAAATAGCCTCATATATTAATTGATGTGATTTATCATAAAAATCTAATGGTTTTAAAGTATCTGATATTAATGTAAGGTTTTCATCATTAAGTAGTACAGCAGCTAAAACACTTGTTTCCGCCTGCATGCTTACAGGCAAGCTTTTTCCTAAAAATTCTTCTGTCTGAACTTTACTCAACGATGACTTATTACGGCTTCCCCTTGCCCTGTATTCTGACATAGCTAGTTTAAAAGGACCTTTTAATTATTTTTCTACAACCTTTAATATAAATTCAGGTTTTAATTTAGATGATAATTTTACAATAACTTTATGTTCACCGATTTTTTTAATTGCTTTTGGAAAATCAATTTGTTTTTTATTAACAGAAATCTCTTTTTCTTTTAAAAGTTCAACAATTTCATCAGCACTTACAGATCCATAAAGTTTTCCATCATCATGTATTTTTTCTTTAATTATTAAATGTAAATTTTTTATTTTTTCAGCAAGCATAGAGGTTTTGTTACTCAAAACCTTTTTATTGACTTCTATTTTTTTAATTTTGGATTTAAAAAAAGCTTCATTAGCTTTATCTATTTTGTTAGCAAGCTTTCTAGGGATTAAAAAGTTTTTAGCGTAACCATCGGAAACTTTTACAACTTGCCCTGCCAATCCAACATTTTCAACATCTTTAAGTAAATATACTTCCATTGTCTTCCTTCCGGTTTTAGCCCGATGTGGCTATCTTTAGAAATTTAATTTTTATTGATTAAAACAATAATTCTTTTAACTAAGCAGTTTTATATGTATACCAGATTTTTAATAATTTTTCTAAAATATTTTGTAAAGAAATCAATCGAAACAATTCCCATGATAAATTTTGTAGATCTTATAGTAATTACTCACCTACAAAAAAAGTATCTAATCAACCCAAATTTTAGTTCTTCAATATATTGTTTGGCCGACGTCTGTTGCTTGGACGCCTTTTATTATTATGCTATACGTTTTGGATATGTTATCGTCATAAGCAGTCAAAACTAATTGACCATCTGGTGAAAACATTGCTAAACAAAGCTTAAAATTAATTATCGAATTCGCGTTAAAATATGTTCACAGTTTTTATGATTT
>JBDRFY010000047.1:0-2026 GCA_043818275.1 bacterium
GCCTGTGTCAGTCGGTTTGTAATTTTTAACTTCTGGTAATTTTACTGGCAAATCTTTTTCTGGAACTGCAACCCAACCACATTTCTCGCAATGAATAAGCGGAATCGGTTCTCCCCAATATCTTTGTCTTGAAAAAATCCAATCACGTAATTTATATTTCGTAACTATTTTTCCACCAACAAATTCTGTGATTTTATTTCTTGCCTCTTCAGAAGTTAAATTACTAAACTTTTCAGAATTTATTAACATTCCATCATCAATAAAAGCGAAATCAGAATTATTCATTAGTCTTTGCCAAAAAACCCAATCGGTTATTTTTGGATAAAGAGTATTTGGAACATCTTTAGCGCTAAACCACTTTGCTTCTTGATGTTCTTTTTCAACTTCATCAACTTCTACTTTTTGTCCACTTTTTAATTCAAAATAAAAACCCGTTAACTCAGCAAAACGATTTTGATCTTTATGTGGCGCAAAATGTTTAGCAAAAATACTTCCTCCTAATTTTTTTACAAATTTTAAATCAGAAAAACCTGTTTCTTCTATTATTTCCCTTTCAGCTGCTTTTACAATATCTTCATTTTCTTCAATTCCACCAATAACAAACGTCTTCCAACCATGTTTTTTTGACTCAAGAATTAAATATTCGTCTTTTTCCCAATGTTTAACAATAGCTAAAATACATTTTCTTTCTACTATTTCTTTTTCATTTTTATAACCAAATTCACCGTCTATTATATTCAAAAACGGCGCAATTACTTCTTTTATTTCTAAATTAAATTTCTTCGCAAACTCAAAATCCCTTTCATCATGCGCCGGTACTGCCATTACTGCACCAGTTCCATACTGTGCCAAAACATAGTCAGCAATCCAAACTGGAATTTCTTCATTATTAGCAGGATTAATAGCTTTTACACCTTTTAATTCTATTCCAGTTTTTTCCCCGCCTGCACCAGCTATGCTGGAAGCATTGCGGGCAGGTTTATTTTCTGTCATTCTCTCAATCTCTGTTTTACTTTGAGTTAATTTAATATAATCTTCAACTTCTTTTTTATTTTGATAGTTTAATTTTTTAACTAATTCATGTTCAGGCGCCAACACAACATAAGTCGCACCAAATAAAGTATCTGCACGAGTAGTGAATACTTTTATTCTTTCAGCCCATCCCTGCCCTTCCCAAAGGGAAGGGTTCTCTAATTCTACATCTATTTTTTTTGTAACTTTATCTAAGTTATTTAAAACTTCTTCATTTTTAAATCTAATAACCTTAAATCCTAAAGTTTCAAGAATTTTTGTTCTTTCAAAATCTTTTTCTTTTTGTAAATCATGAATATCTCCATCAACTTCTATTACTAAATTTTTTGAAAGGCAAACAAAATCAACAATAAATTTATTTATAATATGTTGTCTTCTAAAATGATATACTCTTTCTTTTTTCAAAATCCGCCACAATTTATCTTCTGCCTCAGTCGGATTTTTTCTCATTTCAACAGAACTTTCATAAAGTAATTTATAACTTTTTGGATCTGCGGTTAAGTAACCAAGCATTTCACCCTTCCCTTCGGGAAGGGCTGGGGATGGGCTGTATTTTATTTTAAATTCAATTTCACTTCCCTCACTTCTTCCAATCCAATTTCTTTGTTGTGCTTTTATTCTTTCTGGATAATCAACTAAATCTAAATCTTTATCTAATCTATCTGCGTATTTTGTAATTCCCAACATCCATTGTTCTTTTTCTTTTTTTACAGTTTCTGCTCCGCAACGTTCACACACTCCGCCTTGTGCTTCTTCGTTAGCTAAACCAATTTTACAACTTGGACACCAGTTAATAGTAGACTTATGTTTATAAGCCAAACCTTTTTTAAACATCTGCAAAAAAATCCACTGTGTCCATTTATAATATTCTGGAT
The DNA here is from genome assembly GCA_043818275.1 of bacterium. Lineage (GTDB taxonomy): Bacteria > Babelota > Babeliae > Babelales > JAUWHS01 > JAUWHS01. Next base: position 1,908 of record JBDRFY010000047.1, read on the forward strand.
CAGTTGTATTTATTTCTCTTGACCAATCAAAAGAAGGCCCAAAAGACTTCAACTGCCTACGAAACATATCTGTATTTTTCTTTGTAACTTCAGAGGGATGAATTCCATTTTTTATAGCA
>JBDRFY010000048.1:0-2025 GCA_043818275.1 bacterium
AAAAGGAAAAAAAATAATTAAAACAAAAGAAAGAAAATTAGTTGAAAATCTGGATGACCTGCCTTTTGTTTCAGAAATTTATTTAAGACATTTTGGAGAGAAGCAGATTAAGGAATATTTTTATGCTTCAATTAACTGGCCAGAAATCCAGATTCTTACAGCAAGAGGTTGCCCTAATGGATGCAGTTTCTGCAATATTCCAATGAAGAAATCTTACAGAACAAGAAGCATAGAAAATGTAATAAAAGAATTCAAATTCATTCAGGAAAACATGCCTTTCTTAAACGAAATAATGCTTGAAGACGATACTTTTCCTGCAGACAAACAGCGAACAATTGATTTATGTAATGCAATGATAAAAGAAGGAATAAAATTTACTTGGAGCACTAATGCAAGAGTCAACACTGACCTTGAAACACTGCAGAAAATGAAACAAGCAGGATGCAGGTTAGTTTGCGTTGGATTTGAAACTCCGACCCAAAATGTACTGAATAATATTCTTAAAGGACAGACAAAAAACATGCAGGTAGACTTTAAAAAAAGGGCTGACCAAGCAGGTATTTTAGTTAACGGTTGTTTTATTTTAGGTTTGCCAAGCGATACACCAGAAACAATGCAGGCAACAATTGATTTTGCAAAATTTCTTAACCCAAACACTGCACAATTTTATCCTTTAATGATTTACCCAGGAACAACCGCCTACAAATGGGCAAAAGAAAACAATTTTGTTTCAACAGAAGATTACAGAAAATGGATTACAAAAGAAGGACTGCATAATACAGTGATTAACAGACCGGAATTAAGTGCAGAAGAATTAGTCAAATGGTGCAATAAAGCAAGAATAGAATTTTATGCAAAAAATCCAAAGTACTGGCTGAAAATGATTAAACAAGTAATAAAAAATCCAAAAGAAGGAATAAGAATAGCAAAAGGTGGAACAATATTAATCAAACACTTGGGAAAATCCATTTTATCAAATGATTCAAAAGTGAAAAAATGATTTCAATAATTGTTCCGACATTTAATTCAGAAAAAACAATTGCAAAAACCATTCAGGCAATTCAGGAGCAGGAAACAAAAGAAGAAACTGAATTAATTATAGTTGATGATAATTCAACAGATAAAACTGTTCAAGAAATAAAAAAATTCAATAAAATAAAACTGATTCAGCAGGAAAAAAATTCAGGCCCAGCAGTTGCAAGAAACACTGGAGCTAAAAACGCTAAAGGAGAAATAATTATTTTTACTGACTCAGATTGTGTTCCGGAAAAAAACTGGTTAGATGAAATGATTAAGCCCTTTGAAAATTCTAAAGTGGTTGGAGTTCAGGGAGCATATAAAACAAAACAAAAAAACTTAACTGCTAAATTTGTTCAGATTGAAATAGAAGACAGATATGATTTAATGAAAAAAAAAGAGTTTATTGATTTTATTGGAAGTTATTCTGCCGCTTACAGAAAAAAAGTTTTTTTGGAATTCAAAGGATTTAATGAAAAATTTCCTAGTGCTTCAGGAGAAGACCCTGAATTAAGTTATAGAATAGAAAAAAAAGGACTGAAATTAAAATTCAATCCAAATGCAATAGTTTATCATAAACATCCTGAAAGTTTTTTACAGTATTTAAAAATAAAATTCTTCAGGGGATACTGGAGAATACTGCTGTATAAAAATCATCAAGATAAAATGATTAAAGATTCTTACACCCCGCAGATTCTTAAATTCCAGATAATTTTGATGTATGCAATGATAATTGGATTAATAACAGAACTAGTGATTCCAATTAATTTTATTCCATTTTATGCATTTTTATTAATTTTTTTGGTTACCCTGATTCCATTTACATTAAAAGCACTAAAAAAAGATTTTTTTATTGGATTAATCTCGCCAAAAATAATTTTTTTCAGAACATTTGCTTTCTGCACAGGATTAATCTGGGGTTTAATTAAGGTGAAAAAATGAAAATACTTCATATATCACATCATTTTTTTCCCTGCATTGGAGGAACAGAAAAATACATAATGGACT
>JBDRFY010000049.1:0-5438 GCA_043818275.1 bacterium
GCTGAGCACGATATTTTTTATCGAGGACGAAGCGAGATGTTATCAGCCCCCTCAATTCAAGCGTTCAAGAATTGAAGGCGCTTTTTACAACAACTTATTTCAATATATCAATGTTGATATTTAACATACAAGGACGAGCGGTGTGGGATATTTTTTATTTGAGCGTAATAAAAAAATTAAGATTATGCGTAACATCAGTTATTAATATTTAAAGAGCAATCATATGAAACCATACTCATAAATTTCATATACTGATCATGAAGAACCAAAAGAAGTTGTTAAACAATTAAATTAGGTAAAAAAATGAAAAAAGAATTTAGATTAGCCGCTGCAGGCATTATTTTACATCAAAATAAAGTTTTGCTCGCAAGATATAAAAATTTGAAAAGCTCATAAACCAATTGTTAAAACATCTCTAAAAAGGTCCACATTTCGAACATAAATACCCTTCATTAGTAATAAAACATTCTTCATCACCCAATTTTATGTAGCTCGAACATTTCGCACAACGCAAAGCTTTATATTTTGGTGGATTAGGAAGTTGTTCAAAATTATAATCTCCAGTTCCGTAATAAACATACATTTCAGGACTAAAACTTTCTTTGCATTTCACACACGTTTGCCATTTCCCAGAATGTCCCTCGACGTAATGAAATCCACATAAAGTTTGTCGCCTATGATTTCTTGAACAACTATTTCTGGCAAATGAAAACATTACGTACTTATGTTCATCATCACAAATCCAATTATTACAGCATTCTGTACGAATTAAATTTTTACTTTTTCCGCACAATCCACATTTTTTCTTTTTATCTTTGTGCATATTTCTTTCCATCTTTCATTAATTTTAAAATTGTAAAATTACTTCTCCATTTTCCTTCGTTTCATCAGATAACTCCCGGAAAGATTTGGTCATATTTTTACCAAATAATAAATTGCTAACCCTAACAATGCCATCCCATATTATTTGTCCTTTATACGGCAACAAACTAGTCTCTAATAAAATTGGTGGTTTTTGTGGTATTACAGATTTAATACTCTGCGTCAACCCCAAAACTCCAAAAAATTTATCTTCTTCTTTTTGATTGTGGGGAGAAAAAATTGAATATTCTTTATAATGTTTCATAATAATATAATTTTGCCTATAATAACCTTTCCAGTCTCTTATTATTCTTATTTTATCTTCACTTAATTTTTTTTGTGATGAAATAAATTTTTCAATAAAATTTGAATCCTTTTGCCAATGTTCACGAAGAGTTGCGCGCAAATCATTTAAATCAGTAACGATGTCTCCCTTTTTAGCAATATCAAAAATTTTTAACGCAAACATATCCAAATCATCAAGTAAAGATATGCATAATTTTGCATCTGATAAAGGTAATCTCATTATTACACCTCATAAATTTTTTTTGTTGTACTATACAAAGACAAAAAATAGAATAGACAAAATAAATTTTTTTACTATTTTAAAATCTTAGAAAACAATTTAAAAAGGAAGAGTTATGAACACAGAAACGTTTAACGAAATTGTAAAAAGATACGATTTTGCAATAACACCAATTTTCGAACAATTTGTAAAAGGAAAAGCTACGGGTGATACATTATTTGATCATATTTCCAGGTACACAACGCTAGCAAATGAGCTCTTCGAAAAAAATAACTATCACGAATCTGCAATAGTAACCTCAACAATAATAACTCAAACACTAAAAGTATATTGTGACATTGATTTGGAATTCGAAGAAACAATGGATGACATTGACAATAACACAAAATTAATTCGTCATATTTTAGAAAAATGCTCAAATGATAAAATCACAAGGTCATTTGTCACAGACAAAATGTACAAAGCTATCATTACAGATATTGAAAGAGGCGTAACAGATACAACAGATGAAATCAGAGATTTTCTCATGGATTATTTAAACGTAAAAGAAAAAATCGAATGGTTATTAAAATTAAGGCTTGACGTTCTGAATTCTAAAAACCTGCAAGATGTAAAAAACTATAAAAGCTTAATAAAACAATTGGATACATCAATTAGAACTAAAAACCTTGAACAAGCAGCTCCAGCTGATTTAATCGAAATACTGGAGTACCTCTTACGAAATCGATCAGGAAGATATCCCCAAAAACTTATTGAAAAAATAATTGAAAAAAGTAAATGGACAACACCAATATTACTAGAAAGTCTGAAAGAATTTACTGAAAACTGGTCACACGACATGGAAGATAGTGAATGGCTTAAGGGAGCTACAGCCCTTTTTATTCTGGCAAAATTAAGAGAAAAAAAAGCATTTCCTTATGCCATCAAACTCAGCAAAATTCCACGAGATGACATAGAAGATTTTCTTGGCGATATCACAACTGAATTTATGCACTCTATTTTAGCATCTACATTTGATGGCAACCTTGAAGCTCTACATTCAATTGTAATTAACCAACAACTTTATGAATTCGCGCGCGGCGCAGTTCTTCAAGTTTATGGTCATTTATACAAACACAATAAAATATCGAGAAAAGACCTTATAGCAACGTTAAATTCGTTCTTCAATAAACTTTATAACGATCATTCATATGTGCCATCTCAACTTGTTTCCATATGTTGCGATATGCATGCAACAGAATTATCAGAAAAAATCAATTTTTTTATTGATAGAAACCTTGTTGACCCGTTTTTCACTGGCTTCGAAGAAATCAAGAAACGGCTTTCTCTGACCAGAGAAGAAGCAATGGAAAATCTTAAATCAAATACTTCATATGATTTTATCAATGATTTACAAGAGGATATGGCTTGGCTCTTCAGAAAAGACGCGGAGGATGAATTTGAGCTTGACGAAAATAATGCAGATAAATTTACAAATCCAAAAATTGGTCGAAATGAACCTTGTCCCTGCGGAAGCGATAAAAAATATAAAAAGTGTTGTTTGTTATAAAAAACAATTTCTATTTCCACAACAATTCGTTTGGTCGCAAGTTAGCAAGAAACTCATCGCAAGGAATGCATAAAATACCATTTTGTTGCAATCGTTCCTTTCCTCGATATAGCAAAATCCCTTTCGCCATTGGATAATCAACTAAAAAAGATTGTAGCGGTTTTGTATCAGCACTATGAATCTTTGCTGTATTTTTTATTTCTATCCCCCAAAAACCAAGTGGCCCATAAACAACAACATCAACTTCAACACCAGAACGAGTTCGCCAAAAAGAAATTTCGTGTTTTTCAAAGCTATAATCATTCCACGCTTTAAGATGTTGGACAACAAGTCCCTCTAATGCCGCTCCATCTATTTCCTCAACTCTATCCAAAGGTCCCTTGGGACGTAAAACACGAAAAACCCCCGCGTCAAAAAGATAAAATTTAGGATGCGCGCTCATCTTACGTTTTGCGCGTTTTGAAAATACAGAAACTTTATATGAAAACAACAAATCTTCTAAAATTTCAATATAATTTTCTACGGTCTTTCGCCTTATCTCACATTCTCTTGCAATGCTTGTGACATTCAAAACTGTTGTATGAGAAAAGCTAACAACTTCCAAAAAGCGCGAAAAGTTTTCAACATTCCGAACTAAGCCTTCTTTTTGGATCTCTTCTTTTAGGTAAAGTCCAACATACGCCTGCAGTGAATCAAGTGAATTATCTGATCCCCAAATTACAGGAATCATTCCTATCTGAAGCGCGCAATCCAAAGAAAACAATTCGCCAAGCTCTGCCGCAATGAAAGGATGCATCTTACGTTGTAGCGCGCGTCCAGCCAACAAGTCCGCGCCATCCCGCTTAATTTTTCTACAACTTGATCCGGTAAGAATAAATTGTAATTCTTTGATACCCTCTATCAAGGAATGCGCAACACTCAATAAAGACGGAACTTTTTGAACTTCGTAAATAACAATAACTTTTTTTTCTGGATTTCCTCTCACTAAATCAAACAAACGCTCAGGACGAGCGCTGTAAGACCTCAAAGCTTCCGGATCCAACAAATCGATCCATAACGCATCTTTATAAAGCGCTCGAATGAGAGTCGATTTTCCTGTGCCACGCGGACCAAAAAGAAAAAAACTTTGAGCTGGTTTATTAAAAAAACGCTTAATAAATTGCATTATTACACCTCTCTTTTTAATACAAAATGTCCCCAACGATGCCATATTGAGACTCAATGTGGCATCGTTGGGGACGTTTTGCAAGATTTTTACTATTTTTTCAAGCCTTATTCTTGCTAAAACTCGTTAAACCAGAAGTTATATCAATATTTGATTCATTCTTCTTAATGATGACTTTTTGTATGTACTATCCAAACTTGTTTCTATTTGTTGAATTGATCCTTGTATTTGTGGAAATTATAAAAAGTGTTGTTTGTTATAAAAATAATTGTGACAAAAATTTTTCTGCTTTTAATATTTTTATACCATTTTTTTCATATTCATTTCGTAAAAATTTAACCAATTGTATAGCTGGATAATTATATTTTTCCTGAAAATAGGTTAATGCTTTGCTCAATGAATCATCAGAAAGCTTTGCCTCAATTATATATTCAATTTTATTTTGGCATGAAATAGCAAAATCAACTTCAACGCCATCTTTTGTTCTTAAATAATGCAAAGCGCATTCTTTTGCTTTATAGTCATTCATCGCGTAAATATTTTTAAGCAAACTAACCGCAACTAAATTTTCTAATTTAACTCCTTCATCACCTTGAACAAGACCGGTATCAAAAAAATATATTTTAGGTTCTTTTAAAAGGCTGCGCGCAATATTTTTTGAATATGGAGTTACCCGAAAAATAATAAATAAAGCTTCTAATACCTGAACATATTTTTTTACGGTTGTTGGTGAAACCGCAATATCTTCAGCTAACGATTGATAAGAAACCGGAGAACCAACTTTTGTTCTGAGCATATCAAAAACAAGTTGCATCGCTTTTACATTTTGAATTTTGTCTATTTCAAAAATATCTGTGCTGAGCATGCTGTTAATATATTGTAATCTCCATCTATTTGCCTCGGTATCATTTTCGGCCAGATATGGTTCTGGAAAACCGCTTCTTTCAATTAAACGTTGCATATTTAATGGTTCGCTTAGTTGCATAAATTCAGACAACGAAAAAGGTAATAATCGGTGCCTGAAATAACGACCGGCTAACGAATCTCCAAGTTGATTATAAATATCTAATCTCGCGCTTCCCGTTACTAAAATTTTCATATGTTCAGGTTTAGTATCAAAGACACCTTTAAGATAATTTTTCCAACCATCCATTTTGTGTAATTCATCCAAAATTAACAAATCTGTATCTGGCAACCATGTTTGTTTTTCAATAATTTCGCGATCTAAAATTTGGTCATAATTTAGATAAACACTGTTTTTGAATTCTTTGGCAACATTTTTTGATAACCATGTTTTCCCGGCTTGTCGCGGCCCAACAAGCAAAACCATTTTTTTT
>JBDRFY010000050.1:0-74216 GCA_043818275.1 bacterium
AAGCAGATTAAGAGCAGAATTCATAGCCACAGACACATCAGGAATAGGATATTATAATTACAGTGTATCATACAACGATAGTTTCCTGTTTGTTAGCATTGTTAAAAAAAAATTTTTTATCTTTTTAATTTTGCCACAACAGGAAATTTTTACTTTGCCCAACTACCGGAAATTATCACATTGCTCTAACATACTTTTTTTATAAGTATTAAAATTCTGCCAATATTGATACATTAAAAATTGTTGCTCGTTCTGGAGCAAACCAATTAATAGAAGTAATTTTAAATGAACCTGATGAAGCTATTTATTTATTACTCCAATCTACCGATCCAACAATTCAAAATGCAGGAATTGAAATTTTAGAATAAATAATAGCTGAAAATAAATCTTCTAAATTAAATGAACGATTGTTAAAAATAAAGAAAACATTTACAATTCCCGCGAAAAAAATAAATGATAAATCATAAAAATAATAAAAATTAAAAATACCAAAATTCCATAAATTCTTTTAAAAGCATTATCTTTCGCCAAGGCAAAAATAGTAGTTCCTAAAGTTAATACTAAAAAAGGAATCATCGAATTTAATGACTTAAGAGAGACAATTGTTGGACTAACCAACACTGCAGCACCTAATAAAAATGTTGCAACTTCTAAAACAGAACCAACAATATTACCAAGAGCTAAAGAGAATTCTCTTTTCCTAACTGCCTGAATGCTTAATAATAGTTCAGGCAAAGATGTTCCAGTTCCGGAAATTGTAGCTCCCACAATTGACATTGAAAGAGAAAAATATTCAGCTATTTTTATAATCGCTCTAACCGTTATTTCAGAAGCAAAAAACAATAACCCTAAACTTGCAGATAATTTAATTAAAACTCCTAATTTGGATGTCCAAAAAATTTTGTAACCCGGTTGGTTATTAGCAACCACCCGTGCGTCTTCTTTTTTTATTTTTGCATGTCTCAACGTTGTTTGATTTTTATAAATCCACCAAATAGCAATTATGTAAGAAAAAATTAAAATCAAACCTGCCAGGTTGCCCAGATTTTGAATATAAAAAACAAATATTATCGCAATCAATGAAAACACCAACATAATAATCAAATTTCTGCTCTCTTTTTTTGTAACAGAAATTGATTTAACAAGAAATGCCGGTATGGCTAAAGCAAAACCAATATTGGCAATAACTGACCCAATCATTGTTCCTACCGCAATTGAAGGAACTTTTTTAAACGCTGAAATAAAAATAACTGCTAATTCAGGGAAACCGGTAGAAATAGCAATTAAAAAAAAACCGATAAAAAGAGTTGTAACCTTAAATAGGTGTGCTGTTTTAACTGAATACCGGACACACATTTCCCCCGATACCCATAAAAGAGCAAACCCTAAAGCCAGATATAAAAAATAAAGAAAAATAAAAAGCTCCACTCTTCTCTCCTTAACGTAAGTTCAGGATAATTTATTATCATAAAAGCTTAGAATATTGACATACACCGCTCGTCCTGAGCGCAGTCGAAGGATATCGAGCACCAATATTAAGAATATCACTTATTGAATTGTAAATTGTACAATCGCATATACATTTACAAAGTCAATAATTTTTATTGTTTTCAATTACCCCTCGCAATCCTTCGACTACGCTCAGGACGAGCGGATTGGGTTAATACTTAAAAATCATTATCCCGAATTTATCAAATCAACAAATGATAAATAAACGATATACAAAATAAAATTAATAATAACAATCCAGCAACTTTTCCAACCTTATATTGTCGCCATAAAGAAATGCTAATAATTAAAAGTGCCGAAAAAATAAACCAGGAAAAACTCATTAATTTTGCCAAACTAATAACCTGATTAGATAATATTGTCAAAAAGGATAAGCACAAACATAAATGAGGCAAAATTGAACCCAACAAAGTTCCCAATGCTATTCCATGTTCATTTCTTCTGACAGCATTGATACTTAAAGCTAACTCCGGAACAGTGGTAACAATTGAAAAAATTGTCGCGCCAAATGTTGTTATTGACAGATGAAGCATTTCTGAAATAACTTCAGACCGGTTAACTGCCAATTCAGCAGCAATTAAAACAACAAAAACACTAAGAAAAAATTTAAAAAGAACAATTAATTTATCATACAATGTTTTTGAAACAACAATCTCTTTTTCTTCTTTTGTTTCACATTCAACCATTGATTTATTTTTCCACATCCACATTAACGTAAAAAAATATGTTCCGATTAAAAATAGACCATGGAAAAATGATAAATTTCCTATTCCAAAAACAAATGCAAAAATAGTTGTAATTATTAAAATCATAAACAATAAATTATTTCTGCATTTTTTTTCTACAAAAAGACCGTTGCCCCAAAAAGCTGCAATACCAAGAACCAATGACAAATTATTAAAATTTGCGCCCACAATATTGCCCGCAGCCATCTCAGGAATTCCGTCAAAAGCGGAAGTCAATACTACTGCAATTTCAGGTAATGCTGTTGCAAAACCAATAAAAATAAATCCTACAAATAATGTTGAAACATTAAACAATTTTGAAGTTTTAATAGCATAATCTATTACTTTATCGCTAGCCCACCACATTACAGCAAAAGAAAAAATAAATATCACAATCTGTAAAACCAAATGTGCCCCCACGGGTCACTCCTTTCATTTAAATTTAAAGATCTTAAAGCTATTAATTTAGCAAAAACCGCAAAAAAGAAACACCTTACAAAAAAAGAAAAATAAAAACAACTTCATTAATCGCAACATTTTTTATAAAATCCTTACATATTATTTTTCAACCCCCAAAAATAAAAGACAAAAATATGACAAAACATTTCGTACCTCTTCACATCCACACTGAATATTCACTCCTTGATGGCGCGATTAAAATAAAAGATTTATTAAATTTTGCCAAAGCACAGGACTGGAAAGCGGTAGGAATTTCTGATCATGGAAATATTTTTGGGGCGGTAAATTTTTTTCAAAAAGCAAAAAAGGAAAACATCAAACCTATTCTTGGAACTGAACTTTATTTTTCCCCGGACGCGACAATTAAAAATCAAAATGACAAGTACTATCACATTTTATTAATTGTTCAAAATAAAAAAGGTTATGAAAATCTTTGTCGGTTAATGGCTTATGCATACCAGGAAGGTTTTTACTTCAAACCACGGATTGATTTAAAAACGCTGGAAAAATTTAATGAAGGATTAATAGTTGGAACAGCATGTATCGGTGGATATGTTCCAAAACTTTTAAGAAAAGGACGGATTGAGGAAGGTGAAAAAGCAATTGAATGGTTTTTAAATATTTTTGGACGCGACCGTTTTTATTTTGAAATCATGCCACCAGACATTGAAAAAATAGCTGTCACAAATAAATTACTTTTAGAATATAGCCAAAAATATGACATCAAATGTATCGCAACAACAGATTCACATTACATGAAACCACAAGATTATGAAGCTCATGAAGTTCTGCTCGCGATTCAGACAAAAAAACAAATCACTGATTCTGGCCGGATGAGTTTTGGAGATATTAAAGCATATCTGCAAACAACTGATGAAATGTTAGAAATATTTAAAGATAATGAGCAAATAGTTTGGAACACCGGAGAACTTGCAGATAAATGTGAATTTGAATTTGAATTTGGAAAATTATTTTTCCCGACAGCTCCAATTCCACAAGAATTTACGGAAGAAGAATATTTTCAAAAAATTTGTATAGATGGGTTAAAGGATCTAAAAGAAAAAGATTTAATTCCTAACGACCAATATCAAATTTATGATGACAGACTCAAACTTGAAATGGATTTAATAATCAAAATGGGCTTTGTCGGATATTTTTTAATCGTTAGCGATTTTATAAAATGGGCAAAAAAGCAAAATATTCCTGTCGGACCTGGCCGAGGTTCTGCTGCAGGATCGTTAGTTGCATGGGCAATGGAAATTACAAACGTTGATCCAATTAAATATAACTTGCTCTTCGAGCGTTTTTTAAATCCTGAAAGAATAAGTATGCCCGACATCGATATCGACTTTTGCATTGAGGGTCGGGAAGAAGTTATAAAACATGTAAAAGAAAAATATGGGCATGATTGTGTTTGTCAAATTATAACTTTTGGAACAATGATGGCCAAAGGTGTTATTAAAGATGTTGCCCGTGTTTTGGGTTTTCCATTTCAGGATTCAAACGCACTTACAGATTTAGTTCCAGATCAATTAGGAATAAGTCTGAAAGATGCAATAGAACAAGAACCAAGATTACAGGAAGCAATAAATAATAATCCAAAAATCAAACAGCTTTTTGATATTTCATTCAAGCTTGAAGGGTTAACACGACACGCGTCAAAACATGCCGCTGGAATTGTCATTTCACCAAAACCATTACGCGAAGTTTTACCTCTTTATGTTCCATCAAAAGGAACTGATCTTGTTGCGCAATATTCAATGGTAGATCTTGAAAGCGTTGGTTTTTTAAAAATGGATTTTCTTGGATTAAAAAACTTAACTGTAATACAACAATCGCTAAATTACATCAAAAAAAATCATGGAACAGAAATTGATCTTGATAAACTTCCACTTGATGATAACAATGCATTTGAATTATTAAAAAAAGGGAAAACAAACGGAATATTCCAGTTGGAATCTGATGGATTAAAAGAAGTTTTACGAAAACTTCAACCGGAAAAATTTGAAGACATAATTGCTGTAAACGCACTTTATCGCCCAGGACCACTTGGCTCCGGAATGGTTGATGATTTTATTGACAGACGTCACGGAAGAAAAAAAGTTACATATTTATTTGATGAACTTGAACCAATTCTTGCTGAAACTTATGGTGTCATTGTTTATCAGGAACAGGTTATGAAAATTGCTTCCGCGATTGCCGGTTATAGTTTGGGACAAGCCGATATTTTACGAAGAGCAATGGGAAAGAAAAAAGTGGAAGTAATGAAATTGCAAAAAGAGCAATTTTTGCATGGTGCAAAAGAAAAAAATTTTAACGAAAAAAAAGCTGCCGAACTTTTTGATTTAATGGCTTATTTTGCCGGTTACGGTTTTAATAAATCGCATTCAACAGCATACGCATTAATTGCCTATCAAACTGCTTATCTAAAATCAAATTATCCAGCAGAATTTATGGCGGCTCTCACCTCTTTTGAAACAAATGATCCTGATAAATTAAGTTTTTATCTTCAGGAAATAAGCGAGATGAATCTTGAAATTTTACCACCCAACATCAATACTTCTGAAATTGAATTTTCGCCACCCGAAAAAAATAAAGTTTTATTTGGATTAAAAGGAATTAAAAATGCAGGTCTCATTGCCCTTGAAAACATAATCACGCAACGCAAGGAAAAACCATTTCTTGATTTATTGGATTTTTGCAAACGCGTTGATTTAAGAACATGTAATAAAAGAGTTATAGAAAATCTGGTTTATGCTGGCGCGCTCGATTCACTTCCTGGCAACAGAGCTCAAAAAATTAATGAACTTGAAAAAATAATTGATCTTGCCAACCAGGCAAAAAAAGAAGAAAAAACAGGTCAAATGAGTATGTTTGGATTTGGCAACACCAAAAATGAAATAGTACCTCAACAATATTATGAATTTGCACCATTAGCAGACTGGTCAAGTAAAGAAAAACTGGAAAAAGAAAAAGAGGCCGCCGGCTTTTATTTAAGTTCTCATCCATTAAAAAGTTATAAAGTTTTACGCTGGCTTAAAACCTCCACATTTGCAGCATCATTAGATATTTTAAAAAATCCACCACAAACACAAAAAATTGAATCTACAACAATTGGATTAATCCAAAATTATAAAGAAATTACAACGAAAAAAGGAGACCGTATGGCTTTTGCGCAATTTGAAGATTTAACAGGTCACAGTGAAGTAATACTTTTTCCCAGAACTTACGCGAAAGTATCCGATCTTTTAAGCCAACATGATGTTTTTATAATAAAAGGAAACCTGGATTTAACATCTTCAGACAAATGTAAAATTATTGCAAATGAACTAATACCGCTTGAAAATCTTTTTGAAAATACAAAAAATATAAACAATTTAAACCTTGAACTTCCATCAAATCTTGATGAATCCGCATTAACAAAAATAAAAGAATCTTTTCACCATGGAAATATTCCAATAAGTTTTAATTTTAATGAAAATGGCAAAAATTTAATTCTGCAAACAAATCAAAAAATAACAGTTAATCAGGAATCATTAAAAAATCTTGAACAAATAGGAATAAAAATTCAGCTTTCTGTTTAATTATACAAATTGTTGAATACAAATTTTAACTCCACTACTCTTTTATTAAAGATTTAAATTTTTAGGAGTAATGGAGAAATTAATGAAAATTTTAAAATTTTTCTTATTGTTTTTATGTATATCTACATTAAATAATCAATTATTTGGCGATATAAAACAAAACCAAATCAAACAAATCATAACCGAAATAAACAAATTTCTGCCAAAAGAAAAAGCATTAGACCAACAAAAAATAATTAACGATAATTTTTTATTTTTAGAAAATTGTAATATAACAGACAAAACATTATCTTTTTTATTTCCGTATTTATTAAAAATAAATAAATTATATCCTATAAAAATATTAAATCTTTCATACAACAAACTAACAAATATCCCGGACAAAATCGAAAAACTCAGTCAACTTGAAACTCTTGATTTCGAACACAACAACCTTGGATTTATTTCTCCAAAAATAAAAAATCTTGAAAATTTAAATTTTTTATTTCTCGACAACAATGAATCTATTATATATTTACCATACGACCTTAAATCACAAAAAGATCTAAAAATAACTGGTTACTATGATTTTGAAATAGAAAAAGCAACAAAAAAAGCTGCCAATATTGTAATTATTTTAGATCGTGAAAATCAGATACCTCCTGAACAAATACAACAAGATGTGATGCTAGATGAAATGGATATAAATCTCAAAAATTTAAGTCCAATTTTAGTTTCTGGAGCAGTATTAAAAAATTTTCTAGAAAGAGACAAAATAATTCCTGGCAGAAAAATAATCCCCCAAATATACGCCTTTTATAAAATTGATGATAGTGATTTGTATTTATTGTTACCAAAAGGAATAAATTTTAAAGAAGCTTTTAATATTGATGCAAGACAAAAAAAGGATCTTGAATATTTAAAAGAAAGATTAGAAGAAAATCAGTGGCCAAATGATAAAGGAGATTATGAGACTGATAATTGGCTTGAAGGAATCATAAAAATATTCAAAAAAGATTCTGATTATTGGTGGAATATTATTTTAGCTGGTCACGGAGCCCCCGAAGAATTTATTGCTGGTATGACTAAAAATGATTTTAAAAGTCTCATGCAATTTTTAAATCAACCAAATATAAACACTTTTTTCTTTTATTATGACACCTGTTTTGGAGGTGGAACAAATTTAGTAGAAGCATATGAAATAATAAAACAATCCATAATTGATGTACCGCTTCTCAAATTCATGGTTGTCTCAGGTACAACAAGAAGCGTTGTAAGTCAAGTCGTAGATACAAATTATTTTGATTTATTTTTAAATTTAAATGAATTGCTAAATTTTTTTCAGCTGCCGCCTGAAGAGCAAAAAAATTTAGGCCCTGATCCAATTAATGGATTACTAAAACTGGTAAAAAATAAAATTGGAAAATATATATTATCTTCAAATTTTCCACTAATTAAATTTCCTAATTCAAAATTTTTTATAAGTATTCGAAAAAATCCACGAGTATTTGTAATAAACAATGTTTTGCTTAAAAAGCATCAAATCGAAAAAAAAGAAATAGAAATTCCCAAAGATGTAAACATTCTTTTTGTATATCCAAACATTGTTGATGTTCCCGTTAAAATTACGGGAAAAAAATCACCTCTAATTTATTCTCTTGATCCTGGACCAACGATACATTTTTTTAAAGAAATTGTGGTTGAAAATGTAAAACAATTTGATCCATTCGACTTGATAATCGATTACTTTAAAGAAGAAGAAGAAGGAAAAATCTTTATAGTAAAAGAAATCATAAGCAAAGATATGACATACAAAAATGTAGTTACTGATCCTGAAAAAGAAGATATTTTTTATAAAAAAAATAATTTTTTTTATTACAACAATTACAAAATAGAAGAAAAAAATAAAATGAATGAAAATAAATTTAAAAAAGAAATCACAAAAGCAATCGAAAATAACTTTAAAATTTCAATGGAATTATTCAAACCTTTTGCGCCATGGCAAACAGACAGAAAAGAGTTAGTTGACTACATAAATAAAGAATTAGGAATTAATGTAAAAATCACAAACTAGACAAAATCTTTTCGGATAAATTTTCTGGAATAATTTTTGTAATTTTTTTCAACTCCTTCAAAACCCATTTTTGTCTATTTTTATCTTCCTGAACAAAATCTAAAATGTTTTGAATTAAATCAAAAATTAATTCACTTGAAATTTTTTGTTGTTCAAACAAATTAATCAAATCAACAAATTTGGCATTAAATTTTTCTGGCCAGTCAAGTTCTGTGTAATAATTAATCGCTTTAATTAAATAATCAGAATTTTCAGGCTCAAGAGTTAGCAAATGTTCATAGACAAAAACAGCAGATAATAATTTTTTTTCTTCCTGATATAAAATTGCTGCATGCTGATATTTTTCCAAAGCTTGGCGATCTTGGAAAAACCACAAAAGATCTCCTTCAAGTTGAGAAACATAAGCCTTATCATCAAATGAATGCGACAGTAAACGATAAAAAGTTAACGCTTTTTCTTTTTCTCCACGATTTACAAGCTCAGCTAACTTAAACCAAGCAATACTTGACTGTTGTTTTTCCTGATCCTGCAAATTTTGCTCGGGTTGCTTCATCACTACTCTCCTTTTTTCCGCCCATAATAATACAGGCCTTTTATTTTCATAAGCCACCCCTTTGAAACAGGGATAAAGTAATGATATAATTCTTATCTATTTAAAGAAATAGTTTAGTAAACAATTTTTAAAAGACCCTTCTGGAACGAAATAAAATGAATAATATTGCAACTGAAAAATGGAAGGTTAATAAAAAAGCCGCTCTTCTTGGCGGAGGGGAAGAAAAACAGGAAAAACAAAAACAACTTGGAAAACGTTGCACACGAGAAAGAATTAAATTACTAACAGATGAAAATAGTTTTGAAGAAACTGATCTTTTAGTCTGCTCTCCGTTTTTAAAAACCAAAAATTACACTGATGGAGTTGTAACCGGTTTTGCAAAAATCAATAACATTCAAATTGCAATTTATGCTCAGGATTTTACACAAAAAGGAGGATCTTTAGGAAAACATCAGGCACAAAAAATTTGTAAAATTATGGACATGGCAGCAAAAATTGGTTGTCCAATAATCGGAATTCTGGATTCTGGCGGCGCCAGAATTGATGAAGGAATTCATTCTTTAGCCGGTTATGGAGAAATTTTTATTCGCAATGTTCGCTATTCCGGAATTATTCCACAAATATCTTTAGTTTTAGGCCCATGCGCAGGTGGAGCGGTTTATTCTCCAGCGTTAACAGATTTTATTTTTACAACAGAAAATATCAGTAATCTTTTCATCACAGGACCACAAGTAATCGAACAAGCTCTTCATCAAAAAATTTCAAAAGAGGAGTTGGGAGGAGCATCAGTTCACACAACAAAATCAGGGGTTGCACATTTCAAAACAAAAACAGAAGAAGAATGCTTTGAAAAAGTAAAAAAGCTTTTGTCGTATTTGCCAAAAAATTATTTATGTGAACCGGAAAATAATCAATCACAACAAAACGATTTTACAAATCTTTTTGAATCAGATCAGGCTCATTTTTTAAAAAAGGGAAAAACAAAACTTGATGTAAAAAACATATTACCCGAAAATTCTAATCATGCTTACGACGTAAAAGAAGTTATAAACCGAATTGTTGATTCAAATAGTTTTCTTG
Source organism: bacterium (assembly GCA_043818275.1). Classification (GTDB taxonomy): domain Bacteria; phylum Babelota; class Babeliae; order Babelales; family JAUWHS01; genus JAUWHS01. The sequence continues at coordinate 9,964 of JBDRFY010000050.1, forward strand.
AAATCCAGGATTCTTTTGCAAAAAATATTGTTATCGGTTTTGCAAGAATTGAAAACAAGGTTGTTGGGATTATTGCAAATCAACCGCAAGAACAAGCCGGTGTTCTTGATATTGATGCATCATGCAAAGCGGCCCGTTTTATAAATTTTTGTGATAATTTCAGTATACCAATTATTACATTTGTTGATGTCCCGGGTTTTATGCCGGGATTAGAACAAGAACACAACGGAATTATTCGACACGGTGCAAAACTTTTATATGCTTATGCTCAGGCAACTGTTCCAAAAATTACTGTAATTTTACGTAAAGCCTATGGGGGCGCGTACATAGTTATGGGCAGCAAACAACTTGGCGCGGATTTTAATTTTGCCTGGCCGACAGCACAAATTGCAGTGCTTGGAGCTAAATCAGCAGTAACAATTTTGCACGGACGTAAATTAAATGAAATTAAAAATGAAAAAGAGAAAGTTGAATTGCAAACAAAATTGGAAAATGAATATGAAAAAGAATTTGTTCATCCATTTATTGCCACGGAATATGGATATATTGATGCAATTATTGAACCTGATGAAACAAGAAATCATTTAATTAAAGCATTGCAAATTACTGAAAATAAAGTTGAACATTTGCCTAAGAAAAAACACGGCAACATCCCGTTATGATTTCGGATTTAAAAGATTTTTTATACTTAATTGTTCTTTTGCTTCCAGCAACTTTTCTTCACATTCTAAAGGTTCAACAAAGGCTTTCTGAATATTACAAATCTCAACAAAACTCAACCCTCCATTTTTTCGTAAATATTTTTCTATTTTTTCATATTCTTTTTTAATCAATGCATTTCTTACAATATATTTCATTTTTACAACAACATCTAAAAAGGTTTCCTGGCGACCTGTACAAACAATATTCAAAAAAGCAATTTTAAAATCTTTGGGAACAATATTTTCCATAAACAATTTAAACAACCTATAATCCGCATGGAGCACAATATCATATAAAAAATAATAATTGTTTAAAGAACAAAATAAATCTTTTCTCAAAGTAAATAACCCTAAAATCGCTTTTCTATAAAAAACTAAAGAGTCCGCTTTTTTAGAGTCGTAACAAATAATATTATATGGTTCTTGCTTATCAAACAAAGAATTATAGCTGCTCATGAGAAGATTAAAAGAATTTTTCATAAAAAATATAGTGAATAAAGAAAATGTATAACGATAACATAATTTTTTTTCAAAATTGAGATCAATATAATCTTGTTCACAGAATAAATACGCCATTACACCTACATCAAATGGAGTATAAACAACTCCGTTTACTTTACAGGGATTCATATAAACAGGCGCATTTTTAATCGCAAAAATATTATTTATAAAAAGCATAAACAAAAAACATAAAAAATATTTTTTGATATTCATCTTTTTTTCCTCATTAAAAAATTAATTTGGGAAACAAAGTAGAAACCCCACAATAGGTATGTAAAGATTTTGCTATTTTAAGGTATTGCGATTTAACAAATCCGGGTTCTGATTGAAAATACAACCAAAGAGCAATATCTAACAAGGTCACATTAAAAAACTTACCCCCCACATCTAGTTCATACAATTTGTTTATAATTTTATTGGTATAATTTGAATTAAAAAAATTATTTAAACAAAAATTTAATAAAGAATAATCCGCATGATAAACTATATTATATAAATAATTCAAATCAAAAAATATACAATTAAGCCGACAATAAAACGTTTTAATTACAATCAACAATCCTTTGATTGCGTCTAAATAAAGTTCTTTATCTGATTTTATTTGTTCGCAAAATTCTTTTTCAGTAACGCCTACTGGATTCAAACAAGAAAAATACATTAAAAAAAAGAATTCTAAGATAAGTTTAAATTGATCTATTTCCAAACTTTTAAATGGAGTAATTTCATCACTGGAAAAACTCAAAACTGAATTAACACATTTTTTTTGAGCCTCAAAAATTTTATAAACATTTTGTGAATATTCAGCATAATATAACATTGAAGTTACAGGTGCATCACTGCTAAAACGTAATGAATTAAGCTTACAATAATTAACATTCGACAAAAGTATGATTATAAATAAAAATAGATAAAAAAAACGCACGTTTAACTTTCTGCTTTGTAAAAAAAGAATAAACAATATTAAATAAAAAATTTAAAAAGGCAAAAAAACCCGACATTTTATCAGGTTTTTTTTGATAAAAATTAAAAATTTAGTTAATTATTTTAAACTTTATGCAATTAAACTATAAAACCTTTCATCATTACTTCGACTTTTAATTATTTTTGATTCATTTTTTCTAATATTTTTTTAGAACGTCCTTGTGCGTAGGCTCTATCCAAGTATAGCGTATCAAAATGCCGTAATGTATGTTCTTCCAAAACGTTTTTACATAAATTTTTTATATGTAAATGATAAGGAGTTAGTTTGGTATTAAATTGTGAATCAGTCCCAAGAAATTCAAACAGATCAAAAAATGCATCTATAGTTTTTGTAGATTTATCATTGGCTAACAATTCAAAGTTTGTATTAACACAAAAAGAAGAAGGCGCGACGATAAGTTGCGCCTTCTTCTTTTATTAACTAAAATTTTAATTAATTTTTAAAAATAATAGCAGAACCATCTTTAATTCTTGAAACACCTTTTCCTAATTCAATTGCAGATCGAAGTCTTTCTTCATTTAAAATATCAAGAAGATCAAAGCGTGTTAACATTAAATCATCAATAATTGACCTGTGATGACCTGAATCAACAATAATTGGAATACCAAATTCCGGAATAATATTACTTGTAAACCCAACAGCTTCAAGTTCTATTGCTTCCACCGCAAATCTATTTTTTGCGGTACTACTTGAAGCATCCCAGATTGGATCACCAGAAACCTGCAATTTATTCGCACCAAGATACGAATTTTCAATGACTATAAATGCATCTGCCTGATTATTAACTTTTACAATCACATCATCAAAAATTATTCTGGCTATTCCGTTTGTAGACGTCAGATAAATAAAATTTGTTGCGAAATTTATTACCGGAACTTTTCCTTTTTCCAGTTGAGCTTTCGCATCCGAAGTTTCAATCGGCGATCGAAGCACAAAATCAAAATGTAAAACATTGTCTCCCGTTTCTGCATAATTTAAAAATCCATTAAACCATACATTATTTTCAAGTAATCTGAACGTGTTATCCAGACTTTCAATATAAAATGACATACCTGTACTTTTTTCAATATTAACTGCCGTATTCCCAACCAGACCAAGCGCACCTATAACATTTCCTGATGTTTGATAAGCAAAATATTCAAGTCCCGTTAATTCAATATTTTGTAAAGCTAAAGTTCCTAAACCAAGATTAAACATTGGAGTATTTGTTGGATCAGCAGGAGTAAATTTCAAACGTTTTTGTCCACCTATTCCCATTATAGTAAATACATTTTGACCTGTAATCTGAAATTTGCCTCTCGTAAATGTAATACTTTCATCCAATCCCCAAACAACATTTTCTCCAAAAATAAGTTGCGATGAATCAGACATTAAAGAAAAAGTTTTTTGAGTTATTCCTAACATTTTTATGTTATTTAATATAACGTATTTTCCAGGAGAAATAATAAATTGAGGATTCAATGATCCGGCAAAAATAAGAGTCGAGCCATTTCCATCTATATAAGTGTTTGTTCCAAATTCAAAAGATTCATCGGGACCAACAAAACCACTTTCTCCTATTACAGTAGGATGACTACTTGTCGCAGAATAATCTGGATATGGAGCCATGTTATAAGATATTATAACTCCATCAGGATAAGCCTCTTCCCAATTTACAGGATAATCTCCAGTTGCTTTTACAATAGAAGCATGACTCCAGCCAAACTGACGGCCATCACCTGTATATTTCAATCTAACACTTGAGTCTGGTTTTAAAGCCAAAGAAGAACTCATACTGGAAAAATCCAAAACTCCTTCAGCTGCATTTAAATTTCCAATTAACAAAAAACAACAAAGAAAAAAACTAATTTTTTTCATAAACGTCCTTTCTCCTTTTATTTTTATTTTTATAAAAAATTTTAATTTTATGCCGGATTATAATCAACAAATCCCAATGTATCGACAAGAGCTCCGGATAAAACATAAGCATCCAAATTATTTTGAGAATTAATTCCATCACCAAAAGTTATGGCCGAACCGGTATTAAGATTAGAATTTGGTATACCGCCATCTAAATTAATTAAATTAACATTATTATTCATAATTAATTTACCTTTTGTCAGCAAAACACCATTTGTATCAGCGGGAGCAGAAAATGTTGAACCATTTAAATAAATACTCGATACTTCATCTTTCATTTCAATTAAATTTCTATTTTTATTTCTAGGAGCAAAAGAAAATGTTGTATCAAGATCAAAACAAAGACAAGCATGTGGGTTGATAATTAATGGTCTGTCTGATTCAAAAATAAATTTTGATGTTCCCGTAAAGGTAACATCATCGTAAACAAAAATTGTTCCCTGGGTAAATGTATAATTTCCGGACATTGCAATTTCAACATCCTTGAAAACTAACTGACTGTCAGGAGCAAGCATTACAAAGCTTGGATTAGTCAAAGTCTGAATATTTTTAATTTTCATATTTTTTAAAGTTACTGTAACACCACTATCAACTATTAAATGAGCATTATTATCAAAAACTAAAGTTCCGTTTCTACCATCAAGAATCGTGTTACTTGTAAATTTAAGGCCTGCATTTGGATAAATACCAACATTACCGCCAAAAACAATCGCCTTATCATGTCCACTTATAGAACCACCAGATTTAAAATATGAACTTGAAGAAAGTTTTAAATCTGCCTGCAAAATCATTGTTCCACCATTCAAATCAATAGGAGAAGCAACAGCCACATGAATACCAATATAAATTAACGCATCATTATCAAGAGTGATTCCTCTCATCTTACAATAATCGGCAACCTCACTTGCTCCATAATCAAAAACAAAATCTTCGGCAAATTTTCTAAAATCTGGCAATTCAGTAAAATAATTTTCCCCGGATCTTATTGCGCCACCAACCATTCTATACCAGTCATCCCGAATAGAATCATGCATCCATACTTCACCATAATATCCGGCCTCAAGAAAATCAATTGTAACTTTTTGAGGTCTTAAAATATATTCTTTGCCTCCCACTCCATCATCAAGAATTACCATTCTGTTTGCATTGTAAAGAGTCCCATAAAGATCATAAATGGTTTGTGGCAAATATGGTTCATTAACATTTGCCCAAATTGACCCTTCTTCTCCAACAGAAATATTACCTAAATAATTTGAAGTTAATGTCATAACCTGAGATGTTAAACGATCAACAGCTTTTAAATCTATTTTTTCCCATGTATCCAAATCAGGATTCCATTTAACCAGGCTTCTGTCTGTTCCTGTTCCGGTTGCAGTTGTATCGGTTGAGCGAATTCCAAAAACTAAACCATCACCACCAACAGATAAAGACTGTTGTACCAAATGTTCATCAAGTGTATTTGGATACCAACTACCCTTTGACTGATCATTCCATCTCAAACCATTCCATTGGTAAACTTTGGGATTTAGTGAACCATCGTGACCAATTGCCCAAACATGATCTCTGTGTCCAATCGCAATTCGCCAAAAACGGGTAAAATCTGATGTTGGACTTGGCATAACTTCCCAGGATAAAGTTAATCTGTTCCACTTATATGAAACACCAGAGCTATCAATCCCCCACAAAGATCCATCTTTACCGGCAGAAATTTTATACATACCGTTAGTTACAAGCTTCCATGGAAAATCTTGTCCGGGAATTTGTGTATAACCATTTACATCATAAATATATAAAAGATTATTTTTTACTCCCCAAATTTCAGACGCTCCACCAATCGCAACCTGCTCAATCCCTGTATCAGTTGCAACATTGTCATAAAAAAGAAATCCCGTTTCTGCCAGAGAACCCAAAGCCTGTTTTGCTTCATAAATAAATTCTTCATGAACATTTCCGCCAGAATCATCTGTAAAATAATCATAATCATCCTTTGCCTCTTCCGATGATCCGTTAGCAATTGAGGCGTTACTCCATCCATACAAATTTGAAGATGTGGGAATATTAACTTTTGAAGAAGTATCGCTTAAAACAAAACTTGAATTGGTTTGAGAAAATTGAATTTTTCCATTAACAAAAAAATTAAAAATAAATAATCCTAAAAAGATTATTTTTAATTTTATTTTAATCATTACCCACCTTATTTTTTTATTTTTAAAAATTAATCGGTATTACAGCCATATATTCTTCCATATGTTTCTATTTTGCATCCCGATAAAATTTCCATATCAATATCATTTCTTGGATCTGAACCATCACCCCACTGGATTACAGGATAATAAGGAACATTTGGAAAAGGAAACAGAGAAAATGTCCATGTATCTGGAATACTTCCATCATTTTTCAGGCATTCCAAAATAACTCTGTTATTAAAAATAACTGTCCCTTTAGTCAACACAATTCCACCAACATCTTTTAGAACTCCCAGAGCGGGCCACTCATTTCCAGCGGCTGGATAACTTAAATAAAGTTGAATTGTATCTACAGGAATCTGAACTCTACAATTATTAAAAAATAAGCGGGAAGACCTGTCTGCCATCACCAATTTTTTTTGGGACAAATCCATAATCCAAAGACTACCCAGCCACAAATATTCACATGGCTGATGATATTTAAAAATTGTTCCAACATCCATCATAAAAGTTGAATTAGGCGCAATTTGCATCACGCCCTGGAAATATGGATATAAATTAGGATGTTTCCAATATGTTGCAAATGCAAACATTTTATTTTCACCACGAACTCTTACATCGTTGTAAATATAAAGACTTCCATAATCAAAAGAATAAGTATCACTTAAATCTAAAATCACATCATCTAAAGAAATTTTCGATGTATTGGACTGAGTCGCTATTCCTCCTCCATTTATATAAGCAGCCCCACCCTTTAGATTTTTTACAACTGCATTTTTTATCATAAAATTATTAGAACCAATAATAATTAATTGAGCCGCGTCTTCCAAATATAATTCGTTTCCCTGCATATCAATTGTTATATCATTTAATAATCTAATTTTTCTGTTTGCAGGAATTGTTAAATTTCCATGACAAATTATACTGTTACCATTTCCTTTAATATAAACTGTAGAGCCCGCAGCAGCACCAATTTGCAAATCAACTGAAGAACCGATATGTAAATCAGAAAGTAGACCAATCTGAGCACCAGAATCCAATCTAATTGAACCATTTCTAATTGGACACGCAAGACCAAGATTTACAGTACAAGTTGGGTCAACATGCAAACCATATTGATAATCAACCATTCCCCAAACATCATAAGTTCCACCACCAGCTGTTGTGTATTGCTCTTCTGAACCCAATGCATAAACGGTATTACTTCCTATTGCGTTAGAAGTGTTTAAGGCATCAAGAGAATAAAAAAGAATTAATAAATTTATTAAAAACAACAAAACAAATTTATTTTTTATCATAACTACTCACCTTTATTAATCTTAATGTTCCTCCCCGCTCGTCCTGAGCGAAGTCGAAGGATATCGAGCGACAAGCTAAAAACAACCAATTATTTAATGTAGAATTAAACTTTATATTGTTCATTTCAATAATTTTATTTCATTTAGTTTACCGCTCGTAATCCTTCGACTACGCTCAGGACGAGCGGATAGAGTTAATATTCTATGAATAAAGATACATTATGGCATAACATCAACTCACAAAATAATATCTCTATAACTTTCAAATAATCAACCCTATTAATTTGGATTGTAATCCAAATACCCTGCAATGTTCACCATAGCGCCCGAAAGCACTTTGGTATCAACACTGTTTTCTGCTGCACCATCTCCCAAAGTTATTGCTTTATTTATATCGGTATTTGGAATTCCATTATTTAAATTTTTCAGATTAACGTAATTGTCAAAAACCATAGTTCCTTTTGTAAGCAATATTCCATTGTAAGTTCCATTAGCAGGAGCAGCAAAAGTAGATTGATCCAAATATAAAACAGATGTCGCGTCGCTTAATTTAAATAAATCTCTCGCTCCAGAATTTGGAACATAGGACAATGTTGTACCCAAATCAAAATAAATAGTTGAATGTGGATTAATAAACCACGGCATATTTGATTCATAAATAAGTTTTGAAGTACCTGTTATTTTTAAATCATCATCTAAAAATAAAACCCCTTGAGTAAATGTATAATCTCCGGAAAGTTCAATCTCAACATTTTGAAAAGATAAAAAACTATTTTCAGACATTTCAATAACTGAATTGGCTGCATCCTGCAAACCTTTAAGAACTAAATTTCTTAATGATAATGTGACACCATTATCAATTTTTAATTTCGCGTTTTTATGCAAAGTTAAAGCGGCTCCTAAACCATCAATTACTGTTGTATCTGTAAATTGTAAACTTTGATTTTCATAAAGAGACAAATCATTTCCCAGAAAAATTGCATACCCAGAACCTGCAATTTTTCCGCCGGTCATAATGTAAGTTGTTGAAGAAAAATAAAGATCCGATTGCAATTGCATTGTTCCACCATTAAGTGACAATGGAGATTCTAATGCTTCAGGAGCTACCCAAATTGTTTCCGGATCTTCTAATGTTGTATCAGAATTTGTAGTAAAACCTTCTTCTTCGTGATAACCAGAAGGAACAGATCTTAATCCTGTCATAGAAGTTATGTTTGGCATTTGAGCCAAATAATTAATAACAGAACGAATAACTCCACCAACCAATCTATACCAATAACTTAGGTAAGGATCAAAACACCATGCATCACCATAATAACCCATCTCAGTCAATGACGTTTCTTTTCTAACCTCAGTCAAAATTGCCGAGTAAGGAGCTGTTTTGGAAAGTTTTTCCAGTTTATAAAAAATAGGATAAGGCGAACCACCTGGTGTAATAATTATTCCAATATTATCTCTACGTCCAACAGAAATATTATCTATTGTGTGACCTGATAATCCTAAAGATACTTCATTCCAGGCTTCTGTTGTCCGGTCCCAAATTACTAATTTATCTCCCCCTGCATCACCATGAACACCTAAAATAATTATATCAATTAACCCATCTCCACCAACTGAAATTGATTTATCCGGATACAAAGCGCCCACACTTCTGTCTATCCACTGATTTGATTCATTGTGCCAATTATAAACATAATAAGTTGGACCACCATAATTTACCCCGAGTGCCCAAATATGATTTTTATCACAAACAGACAAATCAAAAAAATCATTAATTGCCCCGGGGACAGGTTTTGCTATCCATGTTAAATTTTTGTCATCCCAGGCGTAAGGAGCTCCCGAAGTCAAACCACCATAAGCTCCGCCAATTCCCCAGACAGTATTTTCTCTTCCCGCGGAAAGTAATAAAGGCGCGTCTCCTTTTTCATGCCATGGAAATTTTTGATCTTCAATCTGAGTTTCACCATCAATATCAATAAAATAAAATTTACTACCCTTTATTGCCCAAACATTTGCCGCCGAGCCAACACTAATTTGACTTACATCTCCACCCCAGGCTTTATCGTAATAAGGAATACCCGCCAAATTAAAAGAATTCAAATAAGACCTTGCTTCAAAAACATATTCTTTTTTTAACCTTAATGAATCAAGAGCATTAAAAACAGTCTGATCTTTATAATTAACTATTCTGTCCGGTTCGGTAAATTCAACAAGTGTGCCACCTTTCCATCCAATTAAAGAACTTCCGTTTGCCAGACAAAATTGCGATGTTGTGTCACTTAAAACCAAACTTGATGAAATATTTGAAAAAGGAGTTTTATATTCCTGCAACGCATTAAGTGAAAAAAATGAGATCAGACTTAACGCAAAAAGATTTATTTGAAATATTCCTTTCATCCTTGCGCCCCTTTTTATAAAAATTTATTGGGCAAATTTTTTATTTACACAAAATTTGCTTTTGTTACAACCAAGCTTCCAAAGATTTCTACTCTTACATCAGATAAAGCTTTTAAATTTAAATTAACCATGCCGCTTGTATCCTGAACATTTCCCCAAATTATTCCTTTTTGAGGATCATTATTAACATAACCACAAGTATAATTGCTAAAGGTGACTTTATTTTCCAAAATTAAAGATCCATTTTTTAAAAATAATCCTGAATAATTTGTTAGATCAGAAGGAACACTCAAAACAGCATCACTTAATCTAAGAACAGACGATGTATCTTTGAAAATTAAATTTTCTCTACATTGTGTAGTAACTGAAGAGCAATAGTCATACTCAAATATTGAATTTCTTTCAAAATTCAACCAGGATTCATTAGCGATTACAATTGGTTTTTGATTTGGATAATCATAAATAGACGACCTTTTAAACTTAAATCCATCACCCCAAACCCAGACATCATCATGAATAAATAACCAGCCCTGATCCAAATCATAATCATTTTGCAAATCAATAATCACATTTTGCAGGCAAAGCGCTGAACTGTTATCAACAAAACTAATTCCACCTACACCACTCGCATTACCATATAAACCGGTTAGTATCATATTTCTTAAAGTTAAAGTAACTCCACTATCAACAATTAATTGTGAGCCTGATCCAATATTTAAATAATTTCCTTTACAATCAATTATTGCATTGCTTTCAATAAATTTTAAATTTCTGTTATCCGGAATATTAAGTCCATTATCACACAGAAGAACTCCTTCATTTCCAATAAAATAAGCGGTATCACCCCCTGATGTACCAATAGTAAATTTTAATGTTGAACCAATATCCAAATCTGTTAATAATTCCAAAACTGAACCATCTGAAAGTTTTATTTCTCCGCCTTTAATTGGGGACGCAAGACCCAAACCCAAAGTAACAGAAGAGTTAACACTAAAACCATCCTGATATGTGACAAAACCCCAAACATCATTTGAAGCGCTATAAACTTCTTGTGGTGTTAAAGCATACACAGTATTACTTCCACGGGCATTTGAAGTATTTAAAGAAAATAAATTAAAAGAAAAAATAAAACATAAAACAAAAAAACTTAAAAAAAATTTATTAAGCTGGATCATAATTTAAATATCCTTCTATTTCAACAAAAGCCCCTGAAAGAACTTTTGTATCAACATTATTTGAATCGGTTGCGCCATCTCCCAAAGTAATTGCTTTATTTATATCCGCATTAGGAGTAGTTCCATTTAAATTTTTTAATACAACTTTATTATCAAAAATTAATTTGCCTGCGGTTAATTGAATACCATTATGAACGGCATTACATGGAGCAGAAAAAATACATCCGTTCAAATAAATATTCGAAGATGCGTCAGACATTTGCAATAAAGTTCTGCTTCCATTTGTCGGAACATAAGAAAATGTTGTTCCCAAATCAAAATAAAAAGTTGCAAAACGATTAATGTTAGATTGTTCTTTAGATTCATAAATAAATTTACTCGTTCCTGTTATTATTACATCATCATCTATAAGTAATCCACCCTGAGTAAATGTATAATCTCCTGAAAGAGCAACTTCTATATCCTGCAAACCCAACTTACTTGTTGAATCCAACATCACAATTCCAGGATTCACGCCACTTTTTAAATTTCTTAATTCCAGATTTCTTAAACTTAAAGTTGACAACCTATCAATAATTAACTGTGCGTTATCTTCAAGAATTAAAGAATGGCCTTTTCCATCTATAATTGTTGATGAAGTAAATCTTAATGATTCACCTGAAGGAATTGTTAAATTTCCACCAAGTTTTATTGCTCCACCTCTTCCATCGATTCTACCACCGGTATAAAGTCTGGTTGTTGAAGACCACAAAAGATCACCATCCAAAATCAAAGTTCCACCATTTAAACTAATCGGAGAATTTATACTTGTACCAGGTCCTGTGGTAATTATAGAATCAGGATCCAAATCCAAACCTTTCGTACTTACAAGACCATTAATTTCATATTCCCCACTCAAAACGCTTAAAATAAATTCTAAAAATAATGAATCTGGTAAATCTGCAATGAAATTTGCAAGTGATCTGATGTTTCCACCAATTAATCTATAACATTTTTCTGTTCTTGGATTTTTAAACCAGATATCGCCGTAATAGCCAACTTCAGGATCTATAAGATTATCTTTGATCCAAATTAAATTTGCAGTAAACGGTGGTGCGTTATTTATGTCTTTTAATTTATAACCTTTATATAAATGAGAAACACTTCCATCAACTTCTATCTTTTGAAGATCAACAATAATACCAACCATATCGTAATTCGGACTAACAATTTGAACAATTTTATAATTATCAAATTCTAAAAACTCTGATGGAATAGGAATGGATACAGTCTTCCAGGTACTATCATTAATATCATATCTGACAATTCCATTATTCAATATTCCCCAGGCTATATGATCTGCGCCAATATCCATAATTTGTCCATAACCTGTTGGTGAAGATCCGGCCGAAGCATCTATCCAGGAAGCCGATTCTTCATTCCATCTATAAGGTTTTGTTGTTGTTGGACTGGTAATCGAAGTTGCCCAAATCTCATATTTGTCTCCAACAAAAACTCTCTCAAAATTGGTAAAGCCTGTAATTCCTGTTGGAGCAAGTTCATTCCAGGTTTCATTTTCAAAATCATATCTATAAATTCTTCCCGCTGTAAAACCTGGTTGCGTTGTTCCGGCAACACCGCATAAAATTCCACTTCTGCCGCGCGCAATGTTTTTTAATGGGGCCGCTCCTTTATCATGCCAAGGAAAAACTGCAATCGGCGCAATTGCAAAACAATTTTTGTCTATTTCATAATAATGACTGTCAGTATCAATTAATGACATCTGGTTAATTCCGCCAATCGCATAACTTATTGGAGCTTCAACACCCTGCAAGCGTGTAAAAAAGAAACTTCCTGTTGTGTTCATACAATTTAATCCATCCTCCACTCCGTAAATTAAATCCGGATCAATACCTGTATAATCAACCCGGGGAGGATATGAATCATCTGTTACAACTCCTCTAAATTCATAAATTGGATCCCGTAGTCCAACAACAGATAAATTTTTCCATCCAATTAAATGAGAACCAACACAATGTCTTAAAATTGCTTTTTCAGTTAAACCCAAAGCCGCATCAACATTAGAAAAGCAAACTCGTGCATAAAGAGAATTATTAAAAATTGTTAAAACAAAGCCAAGAAGAAGCAGATAAAAAAATGTTTTAATCTTCACTCTCTTCCCCCTTTTTAAAAAGGTATTTCTATATTAATAATAATTATAATAATTTAAACTTCCGTGAATATCGATTCGACAACCACTCAGTGCAAAAACATTAAGATCTTCAGGCGGACGACCAAAAGTTATGCCTTTAGCCTCCTGGGTATTTGGCCAACCATTAACAGCGCTGTAATTACTAAAAGTCACTCTATTTTCTAAAATTAATTTTCCTAACCATAATTCTAAACCGCTATAATTACTGTAAGCGGGAACGCTTAAAGTTGAACCATTAAGATACAATGTTGAAGAAGTATCTGTCATAATTAATTGTTGTCTACATTCATTTCCAATTGATGATTGATGATCGTAAACAAAATTTATCCCTGAATCAAAATAAAGAGTTGAGTCGTCACAAATTCTTAAATAAGCCTGCAAAGCATCGTCTGATGAATGAACAAAATAACGAGGAATACTATCGGTACAAATAACATCACCATGAACACTTCCGGTAAAAAGAACATCTTCATGAATAAAAAGAGAGCCAACATCAAAAGTATAACTTCCATTAATATCAACTTTAACATTTTGTAACGCCAAAGAACTTGTTTCATCAGTCAACACTATTCCACCTGATGTTGAAGCCTGACCATGCAAATTTTTTAAACATAAATTACGTAATGTTAAAGTTGCAGATGAATCAACAATAAATTGAAACCCTGAATCCAAAAAAACAGAATTACTTTGACCATCAATAATTGTGTCATTCAAAATATATAAACTGCTGCTCGCAGGTAAAATAGCATCTCCATGTAAAAATAACGCTCCTTTATTCCCCTTTAAATTAGCAACTCCATTTATAGAGATATCATTACTGGATGAACTAGATAAATGCAAATCAGCTAATAATTCAATGGTCGCAATATTATCTAAAATAACATTTCCCCCTTTTACATGAGGAACAATCCCAAGTTTAAGCGTAGTATTTGGTAAAATATAAAAACCTGCATTGTAATTTACCCAACCCCAAACTTCCGAATTTATATTATAGTACTCAATTGCACTTAAAGCATAAACGGTATTACTTCCCTTTGCATTTGAAGTATTTAAAGAAAAAATATTTTTTGAAGTAAAAAAAAGAAAAAATAAAAAGATAAAATTTTTTATATAGAACAATTTAAGAGTCATGATCTCCTTTGCTCCCCTGCTAGAACCAAACTCCTTTCTAGAATACCTGTAATTGTCACAAAAGAACAATTACGTGTCAAGTATACACAGATCACTTTAAAAGCAAAATAAGAATAAAAATAAATTTAAAGCTATACAAAACAAAGTAATCTATTGCTAACAAACTAAAAATACTTTTAAAATACTTATATATTTATAAAAACAAGCGAAAGGAAAATTATGCCAAATATAATAAAATCTTTTTTAAAAAAAGTTCTAATAATAATTTCAATTTCCCTTGTTATCTATCTTTCTTATGTATTTATTTTCAAGCCCGACAACATACAAACAAAACTGTTAAAATCCATCACAAAAAAAGAATTGCTAAATGTTTCACGATTAAATATTCTCCCTAAAGAAATCAAAGGAAATGTCGTAACATTAAAAAGGTTTGATCTCAAATATTTTAATGATTTTCACAAAATATTTTCCAAAGAGATTAGAAAAGCAATAGAATATCCAGAAAAAATTACTTTCGGATTTACCAAAAGCATGCTTTTGCATGACATGAAATTAGAAAGAGAGGGAAAAGGAATTTTTTATTTTATTTTTAATAACAAAGATAATAAATTAATTGGTTGGATTGAAATAAAAGATAAAAACATAGAGGATCCAGGACAATTCAGTATATCGATAAATGAAAATTATCGGGGAAAGGGGCGGGCACAAGAAGCAATACAAATAATTTCAGATATTTATTTTAAATATAAAGATGAAGATGAGTACATAGCGCATGTCAGATTATGGAATCAGAGAAGTTATAAAGCTTTAATAAAAGCCGGCTTTAAAGATGTTGACCGCTTTTACGAAGATGGAGAACCAACACGATACATTTTAAAAATGTACAATTCACATAAAACAAAATCTGATTTTACAAAATAAAATCAAAATTATAAATTTTATTTTGTTGAAGAAATTTTATTTTGAAATTTATTATTTTTTATAAATAGAGATCCTGAACTTGATTCATAACTGTCCAAAGTGTTTGAAATGTTTTAGATAAGGATAAAATTAAACTCTCCCGTTCGCCCTGAGGAGGAATTTTGAAAAAATTTCGTCTCGAAGGGTAATCCAAATAAAAAATTGATTTTATAAGGAATATCCTTCGAGACGCTCTCAATCGCTAAACGCATTTCGAGCTCCTCAGGACGAACGGATGGGGTAAAAATTTATTTTGTTTAAAGGTTTTTTATCACTTTGGACAGTTATGAATCAAGTTCAGGATCTCTAAATTTTATATAAGCAATTCAATTTATAGTTCCAACCAAAAATTAAGGAGTCAAAAAATGTCTGCAAAAAAAAATATCTTGTTTATTCTAATTCCAGATTTTCGCGATGAAGAATTTACTGTCCCTTTCAATATACTTTATGAAGCAGGTCATACAATAGATGTTGCAGGGCTGAAAGAAGGTGAGATTATTGGCGCAAATGGTTATAAACATAAAGCAGATTTTCTTTTAGATACCCTTTCACATGAAGATCTTGAAAAATATGATGTTTTAGTTATCCCTGGTGGACCTGGTTCAACCACATATTTATGGAACAATCCCAAAATTCAGGAAATAATTGAATTTTTTAATGAAAGAGGCAAAATTGTGGCAACCATTTGTTATGCATGCGTTGCCGCCGCTCAATCCGGAATTTTAAAAGGCAAAAAAGCAACTGTTTATCCAACACATGAAGCACGAAAAATCTTTGAAGAATGTGAAGTTACCTTTGATGATGCAGGAGTTGTAACATTAAAAGATGAAAAAATAATAACTGCGCAAGGTCCAAAATTTGCAGAAGAATTTGGAACTGCAATTCTAGATATGTTAAATCAATAAGGAATTTAATGACAAAAAAAGCAACACTTACGAGTGAACACAGACCCAAAGTATTAATTGTTGGTTTATTTACGCCCTACAATAAATTAGATAATCAAGATGCATATTTTGATGAATTTATAAGTTTGATAAACACTTTAGGTATAGAATATGACGGACAATATTTTACGAAATTAAGACATATAGAAAAAGCAAACTTCCTAACTAAAGGTAAATTACAAGAATTAATTGATCTTTGTGAAAAAGAAAAATACGACGAAGTAATTATTTCTGAAATTCTAACACCATTGCAAGAACGAAATTTGTCAGATTTATTAAATTGTGATGTTTTTGACCGCGAAAAATTAATTCTGGAAATTTTTAAAAATTCTGCTCATACAGCTGAAGGAAAAATTCAGGTTGAAATGGCTGAAATTGAATTTTTAAAAAGCAGACTTGCAGGAAAAGGCTATGAACTCGCACAACAAATTGGTGTAATCGGAGTTCGCGGACCAGGTGAGACAGCTAAGGAAGTTTTACAAAGACACCTTGAAAATAAAATACGTCAGGCAAAGAAAAAATTAAAAACATTAGAACACGCAAAAGAAGAACAACGCAAACAAAGGTTAAGTAGTCACATTCCATTAATTTGTCTTGTCGGTCACACAAATGCTGGAAAATCAACAGTGCTAAATCAATTAACCAAAAGCGATGTTTTGGTTGAAGATAAATTATTCGCCACTCTTGATATAACAACCAGAAAATTTTTCATAGACAACAAAAAACAAATACTAATTTCAGACACTGTTGGATTTATCAGCGATCTTCCCCATCATTTAATCGAAGCGTTTAAAACAACTCTGGATGAATTAAAATATGCAAATATTTTATTATGCGTAATTGACGCGAGTAATCCATGCTGGAAAAATCAAATTAAAGTGGTTCAAAATACGTTAGAAGAAATAGAAATAGAAAAATCAATTTTATATGTTTTCAACAAGATTGATAAATTAAACAAAGAACAACTGGATGAATTAAAACAAAATCTGCAAGATTATGAACCACACATTTTAATCAAAGCTACCTCAAAAGAAGGAATACAACCATTAGTGAATTTTTTACAAAGCTATAAATTTTAAAAGGAGCATTTGTGTCAAAAAAAATAGCAATTAATGGTTTTGGCAGAATCGGCAAAACATTTTTGCGCGTTTTAATGAGTGATGAAGAAATCACAAAAAAAATAAACGTCGTAGCAATAAATGTTGGCCCGGCAAATCCTGAACACACAGCTTTTCAATTTAAACATGATTCAATTTTAAACACATTTAACGGAAAAGTTTCATACGAAAAAGAACATTTAATAATCAATGATCATAAAATAAAAGTATTTGCAGAACAAAACCCAGCAAAAATAAACTGGTATGAATTAGGAATTGAATGGGTTGTTGAATGTTCAGGAAGATTTACAACAAAAGAAAAAGCATCCTTTCATTTACAATCAGGAGCGAAAAAAGTTTTAATTACGGCTCCGGCAACAGATGAGGATATAACAATTATTCCAGGTGTAAATGATTCAGATTATGATAAGGAAAAACATAAAATCATCTCTTTGGGCAGTTGCACAACAAATTGCTTCGCTCCAATCGTAAAGGTATTAAAAGAAGAATTTGGTTTACAACATGGTTTGATGACAACAATTCATGCATATACAAATGATCAGGTTTTACTGGATCTGGACCACAAAGATTTACGTCGGTCCCGCGCCGCCGCGATTAATATTATTCCAACCAAAACTGGCGCGGATAAAGTTATTACAACAATATATCCGGAATTTAAAAATAAAATTAAAGCACAAGCCATTAGGGTTCCTGTTGCAATTAGTTCTCTTGTGGATTTTACTTTTCAGACAAAAAAGAATTGTAACGTTGAAGAAATAAACGCAGCATTCAAAAAATATGCTGCCAATTCTATGAAAAACATTATTCAATACTGTGAAGAACCTTTGGTATCATCTGATTTTATTGGTAATACGCATTCTTGTATAATTGACAGCCTCTTAACCCAATGTACTGGGCAGCTTGGTAAAATTTTTGGATGGTATGATAATGAATATGGTTATTCCTGTAGATTAAGGGATTTTTTACTTCACAACTAAAAAAAGTTGGTCTACAATACTAATTATTGATAATGAATCAATAATGGCGGGCCCATAGCTCAGCGGTCAGAGCAGTCGGCTCATAACCGAAAGGTCCCAGGTTCAAATCCTGGTGGGCCCACCATACTTCGCTAAAGCTTCGTATGGCGCAGCCATTTTTTAAATGATTGATTTTGAATTTTAAAGAAACTTTCAACTTAAAAAGCGAAGTATGCCCTTCTCCGTCCTTCGCATAAAGCTTCGGAGAACTCTGCGAAGTTTGACACGAAGCAAAGTTAGCTCGAAGAGCGAAGTAGGGCAAGAATTCCCCAATCACCCAACTAGTTTTAAGTATTACAAATACAAAAAAGCAAATATCGAGGTGCAAAAATGATTGGACAACCTCTCTGGAAAAGCTTAAAAGCATTAGTTGAAATAGACAATGAAGCAAAAAAAATAAAAGAAAAAATTTTAGGGGGAAATCAAAACATAGAAGAAAAAAAACTTCTTATTCCAAAAATCCAAAAAGAAATTCAGGTTTTAGAACTTAAATGTAAAGAAACAAAAAAAATGGTTGACGAAGAAGAGCTTATTGCAAATGATCTTAAAGAAAAAGAAGATGAAAAAAGAGTAGCTTTAGACAAAACCAAAAATGAAAAAGAATATCGGGCAGTTGAAAAAGAAATCAAAAAAATAACTCAAGATAGAATGGAACTTGAGGATATTCTAATTCAATCCTGGCACAAACATGATCAGGCTAAAAAATTACTTGATGAAGAATCAAAAAATAAAAATCAAAAAATAGAAGACATTAAAAAAGAAATTATTGATCATGAAATAAATTTAAAAGAACTTAATCTAAAGCTCAAAGAAGTTGAAGAAAAAAGAAAAAATGCGATTGATAATATACCCGATGAATGGTTACAAAAATATAATCGAATGAAAGAACATGTTACCAATCCAATTGTTCCTGTTATGCAAAATTGTTGCAGCGCTTGTTATTATAGTGTTATAAGACAAGACCTACAAAGATTAAAAAAATCCGGAGTTCTTCTTTGCAGAAACTGCTACAGATTCTTATATTATGACGAAGAAGAAGAAATAGAAGAAACTAATAATTCTTATTAAATAAATAATAGTAGTAATGGAAAAACAATTAAAAGTTTTTAATAATCCAAAAGTCCTAAACATTAAATCTTACGATTTTACAGTTTATACAGATGGAGCTTCCCGAGGAAACCCAGGAAAATCTGGGGCGGGAATTTTTGTTTTTGATAATAAAAAGAAAAAAGAAATTATTAAAGAAAGTTTTTATCTGGATACAAAGACAAACAATCAGGCAGAATATTTGGCCCTTGCTTTAGCAGCTTTTTTAATTAATGAAAATATTAAAAATTTTTCCGAATATTCTTTTCAATTCTTAGCTGATTCTGAATTATTAATTAAACAAATGACGAATGAATACAAGATAAAAGATCCAATTTTAAAAAAATTAAAAACACTGATTTTTTCGATTCTTAATGATTCAAATTACAACTTTCAACACATAAGAAGAGAAAAAAACACAAAAGCCGATGAGCTTGCAAATAAAGGAATTGATTCTAAAGCAGGTACACCACATAAATTCACATTATTACTTCAAAAAAATAATCTATTCATATAAGGAACATGAAAGATTTTAAGTTTCTCTTTTTTATTTTTATAATTTTAACCATTTATTTTAATCATCTTTATAGCTTAAAATTAACCCGACCCAAATGCGCATATTTAAATGACACTAAAGATATAATTCCTGATAATTTTAAATCAATTTTTTTAAACAACCTAAATTTAGACGCCGAATTAAATGATTTGTCTTCCACAAATACTATTTTTACAAATTACAATAATTTAAATCTTGCCTACAATGAAACTTCAACATTACTAACAGACATTAAACCAACCTTAACAATTGAAACATTTGATACAATTAACGATAACGAAAAAATCATTGAATATAGTCAACCTAAAATTATTAAAAATAAAATCAGGGTTTTATTAGATGAAATAAACTCAAAAGAACCAAATAATTTTTTCATTCAATCAAAAGAAGGTGTTATTATTCAAACTTTACCAAAAACAACTTCTCCAATTTTATTGAAAAACAAAAAGGTATATATAAAAGTAAAAGATGATTCTTTATATTTAAGTAATGATGGACAAGAATATAAAAAAGCAAAAAAGAAAGAAATTCTTATAAAACCGGTAAAAAAATATTTTTCATTTAATGGAAAATCATTTAATGGGGAAGTAAAGCTCTTAATAGATGAGAAACAAAATAAACTTTTTATAATTAATAATTTAAATCTGGAAGATTATATTTATTCAGTTCTGCGGTTTGAAAGTTACCCAACCTGGCCTAAAGATATGCAAAAAATTCAGGCAATAGCTTCCCGTTCATATGCATTTCATTGCATGAGACAAGCCAGAATCAAAAAAATTAAAAATCCATATGATATAAAAAGAAGCAATCACCATCAGACATATAATGGAAAACATGACGCGAAACATTTAAAAGAAGCTGTAAAAGAAACAACTGGAGTAATTTTGACATATGATAAAAAACCAATAATTGCAATGTTTGATGCTTGTTGTGGAGGAGTAATTCCTGCAAATATGAAAAATCCAGATTTTAAAAAAGCTCCTTATCTTGCAAGAGAAGAACGCTGTGTATTTTGCAAAAACTACACTCTTTATCACTGGAAAAAAGATTTACTATTTAATTCTTTTGTTAACAATTTAAAAAATAATCCTAAAATTTCTGATCAAATTAATAAAATTGGTAAAATTTATGACATCAAAATAGCTGAAAAGGATAAAGCCGGAGTTGTTCACAAAATTAAATTTATTGGAAGTAAAAAAAATTCTATAGTAAATGGAAGAGATTTCTGGGAAAATCAAAGAAAAACAATCCGAAGCTTAAATTTCGATTTAAAAAAAATAAATGATCGCTTAATAATTACAGGAAATGGTTTCGGGCATCAAATTGGCTTATGCCAACGTGGAGCACGCGAACTTCTAAATCGTGGATGGAATTATAAAAATATTCTTAAATTTTATTATCCAAAAACGCAAATTGCCAAACTTAAATATTCATGATTTTGGGATAAAAAAAGGGGAGAAAAATGCCAAATTACAAAGGGCATTTAATCGGAGGATCAATAGCCTTTCTGGCAACAAATAAAATAATTGCTTTATCCTCAAATAACTTTGCAACAAATTTCAATCAAAATTGGTTAATTTATCTATTTTTTTGCTTAATTGGTTCACTTTTTCCAGACATTGATACCAAAAGCAAAATTCAACGATATTTTTACATTTTTATATTTTTAATCTTAATTAACTTAATAATTGATAAAAATTGGCAATTGATTGTAATTTTAACACCTATTTCACTCCTCCCAATGATAGTTCATCATCGTGGAATATTTCATAAATTCTGGTTTTTAAGTCTTTTATCTTTAATTTTTTTAGCATTTACCTGGACTTATTTTCCAAATAACGTTAAAAATCTAACTTTTAGCTGCATTTTCTTTATTTCAGGTTGGTTATCCCACTTACTATTGGATTATGGTATTTTGCGTTTTTTTAACAGAAAGATAATTAACCGATTTAAAATTTAATTTTTAATTTCATTTAGAATTTTTAAACTAAAAAAATAACTATTATATCTAATTTTTTATGTTGCTTATCCAACAAGCCTTTGATTCCACATAATAACACGTATAAATTAAAACCAGGCTCAACTATAAGCTTAAATGGAAGTTATTAATTTATTGGAGGTTTATCATGAAAAAACTATGTAAAGTTTTATCATTAATTTTAGCAATTAATATTTTTGCAAATTCACAATCAAATGCTTTTCTTGGATTAGGAATACTTAGTAATGCAACAGGTTGGACCGCTTCTTGGTTTTGTAATAATCCACATGTTTCAAGTGCTACAAACACTGAACTTTCAAAACAATTAATGAAAAATTTTTACACTTTTGCTAAAAATTCTCCTGAGCTCGCTCAAAAATTATTAATTCAAACACAAAAACTCATTGCTAACTCAAATATAAATTGGGAAAACAGTAAAGAACTTGCATGTAAAACAACAACTATTGCAATAGAATTAATAAAACAAAATCCAGAAGTAACATTTTATACCGCACTTGGCTTAGTCTTAGTTGCAATATTAAAAAATCAATTGACCTGGACGATTAATAAAACAACTAACATAACAAAAGAAGCCGTAATATTAGGAACAAAAGCCTCATTTAATACAGTAGCAGGAACAGCCAAATTAGGAATAAATATAGCCAGTTCACCTGCAATAATTACATCTAAGGTTCTTGGCTATGTAATAAATAAAATATAATTAGTTTAATTATATGATTTTTACTTGGAGGTTTATTATGAATAAAATATTCAAAACATTGTTTTTAATTTTAGCAATTAATGTTTTTTCGAATACACAATCAAATGCATGTGGGTGGCTTTATTCTTGCCCTAAAGAAACTTATACTGGTGAATTGGCAAAAATTGGGAACGTTTTACTGGACAGCGGAAAAACAGCTTTATGCTTAACATTAAAAGATGGTAAAAATTTAGTAGCAAATAAAATTGTTCCAACTATTGCAAATAATCCTTATTTATTAACGTCAAGTGTTGGTCTTGCTTTTTTATATACTTTATACCTTGGTAAATATCCAAAAGGCACAATTAAAAATACATTTAAATATGGTCTATCTCCAATGTGGTATCCTACGTACTACACTTGGAAAAAATTAAGGCAAGAAGATAAAATTAAATCATTAGAAAAAAGACTCGAAGACGCTGTAAAAATAAAACAAGCTTAAAAATACGCCGGATTTTTTCCGGCGTTTCTTTTTTTAAATATTTAATCTAAATAATTTTTTAGCATTCTGTGTAGTTGCATCTGCCAATTCATCAACAGAAATTTTTTTAATCTCAGCAATCAAATCTGCAAATAACGGAATGTAAGCAGGTGAATTTTGTTTGCCTCTAAATTGTTGCGGCGGCAAAAATGGAGCATCTGTTTCTAAAAGAATTTTATCCAGCGAAACACTTTCAACAACTTCTCTTAATTTTTCATTTTTGGGATAAGTTACATGCCCATCAATGCCAACATAAAATCCCCACTTTGTAACGAGAGAAGCAATATCAACACCATCAGAAAAACAATGAAATACTCCTCGTAATTTTCCAGTACATTCTTCAACAATTTTTAATGTTTCATCAGTTGCTTCACGCATGTGAATCACAACAAGCAAATCATATTTTAATGCCAGTTCAACATGAAACTTAAACGCTTCAATTTGTCGGCGTTTATCAAAAGGCTTATGAAAAAAATCTAAACCTGTTTCTCCAACAGCCACAATTTTATTATCACGTTTATTTATTATCCATTCTTCAATTTTTTTTACATCTTCAAGCCAATTTGGAGTAAGATCGCACGGATGAATACCAATTGCAGCAAAAACATTATTAAATTTTTTTGCAATTTTTATTGTATTCAAACTTTCAACAACACTTGTTCCTACATTTATTAAATATTTAACACCTACTTTGCCAGATTCTTTTAAAATTTGCCCTATTCTTTCAAAATTCTCATTTTTTAAAGGAGTGTCAAAATCTTTTTTTACCATCATATTTAAATGACAATGCGTATCAACAAACATAATTAACCCTTTTTTTTAATTTACATTTCTTCATCTCGTAAAATTATAATCATTTCATAATATTTTTTTAATTCTAACAGAATTTAATTTTGCCCTAAAAAACACTTTTTACATAAAAAATGACATTTTATTACTTGTTTTACAACGAATGCCTTTGAAAGTAAAAATATTACATTTAAAATCTAAGTAAGCTTTGCAAGGTGTAAAGCTTGAATAATTAGCAATTTTAAATATTATTGGGGGTTTTCATGAAAAAACTTTTTAAGGTTTTATTTCTTGTTTTGGCTATGAATGCTATGAGTCAAACAAAATCTGAAGCTTATGGACCAATGACAGGCATACAAATGTTAGAACTTGTTGCACCATGGGCAATACAAGCAACTGAATATGTTACTCCTTATGTTACAACAGCCACTGAAACAGCCAAAGATATCTGCTTATCTGTAGGCGGAGGGTACTGTGGTATAGCCGTAGCTGCTCCAACTGCTTTAGCAATAGCCGCAACCTCTATGTTTGCGGGTTTTAATTATTTATTTTCTTCGACAAAACCTACAAAAAAAATAGAAAAAATAATTGAAACAGTTACACCTGAAGTAAAAGCTTCACTTATAACAACCGCATTAGAATTAGTTAAACAACACCCAGGGTTAACAACTGCTTCAGCATTACTTTTAGTCATTCTTGCATACAAAACAAAACAAGCTTTAACTCAAAAGATATAATTCCTGAAATAAAAAACAAGAAGTTAATAAAGAACATAAAAATAAAAACTTTAAATATAAATATAAACCAAATAAAAAAATTGCTCTTGGAATTATAAAAAACAAACTCATCGAGACCCTTTATTAAACAAGGGTCTCGATGAGTTTTGTGATTATATAAAGGCTAGAATTAAAAATCCATTGTTGCTATTCGAATAAATCGCTCTTTCCCTAGAAAATTGTCGTAATTACCCTATTAATAGGAGACCTTGTATGTAAACTTCTTAAGTTGACAGCATTGGTAAAATTGCCGGGACTTTTTTTAATTCCAAAAAGAACCTAATTAAATAAACAGCATTCTTAAATACAAAAAAATTTAATCTTAAAAGTTTCATTCAGAAACAAATAAGCAAAAAAGCTTTTAAATTCAATATAAAATTATTCTGACACAATAATTTCATTAATAAATCTAGGAAAACAACCGAATGTTTTTATCTTTTTTTCTTGACAAAAAAGAAAAGTAAATTTACATTTCCATTGGATGTTTCTGTAAAAACAACCATAATTCTATTTTATAAAGGAGAGGATATGAACAAAAGTGAACTCATCAACGCATTGAGCGAAGAAACCAATTTCAGCAAAAAAGATGTAGCTAAAGTTTTAGCTTCCTTCACAAGAATCATCGAAAGAACACTCAGAAAGGGTGAAAAAGTTTCCTTAACAGGCTTTGGAACATACTGGATTTCAAGACGCCCTGCACGCATTGGAATTAATCCTGCAACAAAGGAAAGAATTAAACTTCCTGCAGTAAGTGTTCCAAGATTTAAACCTGGCAAACATCTTAAAGAAGAAGTTCGCTCCCTATAATTTCTGAAACAATTATGAGCAGAACACAACAAGTTTACAAAATTGCAGGGCCGATAATTTTATCGGCCCTGTCTATTTTGATAAGTTTTATCATTTTGCAACCAATTGCACTGCATCTAAATCCAAATTTCAATCTTCTTGCAAGCCGGGGAATTGGAAAAGTTGCATTTGTAACAATGATTATTTTGCAGCTTTTGCTTTTTCTTACCACCCAATCACAAAAATTTTTAAATAAATTCTTACAAACATCCCTTTATTTTTTTAAAGAAAAAAAATGGGTTAAAACTTTTTTAATTTATTTTGTAATATTTTTTATTCTTCACTCTCTTCTTTTAGTTCTTTTTTATTTTTTAGGTTATGCACAATACAACCCAAATTGGGGAAATGTTAATATTGGATTAATACTAAAACTTATTTGGGGATTTTTTGTTGTTTTTATGCTTGCCTGGACTGAAGAATTAATTTTTCGGGGCATGATTTATCAATACATAAACCAGGAATTCAGCAAAATAACCAGCCTCTTTTCTGCCTCTTTAATTTTTATGCTGGCTCACGATTTAACAAACCCGTTAAATTTAATTACAAAAAACTGGAAACTTGGCCTTGGATTATTCTTACTCGGCTTTTTATTAAATACCGTTTTTGCCATAACTAATAAACTTTATGCCGGAATGGGAATACATGCCGGTCTGGTTTTTGTAAAAGTTGTTCTCAGAAAAGCAAGATTTTTAATCATTCCTGGCGCCTGTTTGCCATTCTGGTTAAATTCAGATTTAAGACAATGTTTAATTGTTCATATTTTGTTCGTTCTTTTAATTACAGGTTTGTTAATAAAATATAGAAAAATTTTATTAAATATTAAAACCCCACAAGTCTAACACTTCTTCTTTAACTTTTAGGTCCTGAATCATTTGAGTCCAATCCCGTTTTCCCAAACCCTCATTTAAGGCCGGAACTTTATTTCCTGCAAGATATATCTCTTTAATTTTTTTATTTCGCTTAAACAATGAAACTGGAATATGCGTTATTTTGTTATCTGCCAAATTAATCTGTTCCAGTGCAGACAAATTTCTGAATAAATCTCTTTTTAATATTTTTATATCATTATCAGATAAATCCAGATCTTTTAATTTTCTCTGATTCATAAAAATTTGTGGCTGCAATTCCTTTATTTTATTGTTACTTAAATCCAGTCGTACCAACTTTTTCAAAGGAGCAAACGCGCCTTTTTCAATTTCACTTATTTTATTAAAAGACAAATCAAGTATTTCTAGGTTTCTAAATCTATTCAAATCATCCCGTTCTATCTTTTTGATTTTGTTATGATCCATGCGAATTTCTTTTATTTTTTTGCACGTCGAACCAAGGGCACTCTGAATGCCATCCAATGATTTTATTTGCAATTTAGACAAATCCAGGATTCCATTTTTTTTAGAATCTTCAATCCGTTGCTGCAAAAGATTACGAATGTATTCTTGCTCTTTTTTAGATTTGGGCTTAGAAATTAATAAATTTGAAAATAAGAAAGAAAAACAAACAACAAACAAAACAATTTTTTTCATAACCTTTCTCCTTAATTAATTTGAATATAAGCAAAAATGATTATAAAAAACTATTTTTTAAACTGTAAACAAATTAATTTTTAACCGCGCTCTTCAATATTTATAAAAGAACCTGAAGAAGTTTTATCAACAATAAAATGAATTGGAAAATTATCTTTAAAAATTGATAAATGCGAAACAACTATAATTTTGGCAAAATCCTGTTGTATTACATAAATAGAATCCATTAAACGGCTTAACCCTTCCTCATCCTGGGAACCAAATCCCTCGTCAATTATCAATGTTTGTAACGGTGTACCTGCCCTGCGGGCCAATAATTTTGAAATTGCTATGCGCAACGCAAAATCAACGCGAAAGGCCTCTCCTCCGGAAAACATTTCATACGGACGCATACCAATTGAATCTGAAATTTGTATATCCAGAGTCTCTTTTACGCCACCCTTTTTCAAATCACGCAAAGATTCAAAAAATATTTGTGACTGATTATCTGTAAGTCTTGATAAAATTTTATTTGCTTCCTCTTCAATTTCTGGAATTGCCTGTTCAATCAAAAGAGCTTGCAGACCATCTTTACTGAATGTTTTAACTAAAAAATCATAATATTGAATTTCTTCATTTATTTTATTTATTTTTTTCTCTTTTTGTTGAATTTCAATTTTTAAATTTTTAATGCGGTCAAGCTCGTTTTTTAACTGCCCCAATTTTTGTAATAAAAAATCCTTTTCCTTTAAAACATCTGCTATTTCTTTTTTTCCGTTTGTTATTTTTTGGGCTAAATCTTTTATCTTTTTTTCGTCAAAATTTAACTCTTTCTTTTTTATTTCTTTATTTTTTAACTGATTTTTAATCTCTTTTAATTGAGCAACAAACAAAGAAATTTTATAACGCCTTTCCTGCTGTTTTGATAACTCACCACCAAGGCTTTTTAAATCAGACAAACGCTCTTCCACTTTTTGTAAATCTTTTTGTAATTTCTCATGCGCCCTTTTATCATATTTATTTTTTTCTAAAGATTTTTCTAATTCTAAAAGAGCCTCGCTTATTTGCTTTAGTTTTAAATTATTTTCTATCCCTTTTTTTAATTCTTTTTCTTTTTCCGTTAAATTATTCTGAATTATTCTGGCCTTTAAAATTGCCTCTTTTATTTTTAAATTTAATTCTTCAAAAAGTTTTTTTTCTTTTTTTATTTCCAACTTAATTAATTCTATTGTTTTAAACAGTTCTTCTTTTTTAATTAATATTTTTTTGTATTCTTCTTCTGTTTTTTGCATATTTTGTAATTGTTTATGTTGATCCAAAAGAACAATCTTTAATTTTTTCAATATTCTGGAAACTTTATCCATTTGGTGATTAAAAAATTTATCTGAAATTTTAAATTTATCTGCTAAAAACTTTTTGCGCGAAATAGTTAATAACTGCTGGCATAAAGGACAAGCTGGACTTTCATGGATTTTTATTGTTTCTGATTTTTGTTGTATATCTTTAATCTGCAATTTTAAATGATTTCCTCTCTGAATAATAACCTGATAATAAGACCGTCTTTTTTCAAATTGCGATTTAACCTTTTCAAGCTTGGAAATAAAATCATTCTGATTCCTTAAATTCTCTTCAAACCTTAAAAGTTCTTTTTGATGATTTTTTATTTTATTTTCAAGTTCAATAATAGATTTATCTTTTTGTTCAGATAAAATTTCCGCCTGTTTTTTATTTAGTAATTCTTTTTCCAAATCAAGTTTTATCCGGTAAATTTCCTGTTCCAATGTTGATTGAAACAGATTACTCTCCTTTTGATATTCCGATTTTTTTTTCAGAAGCTCTGCCTGAATATTTAAATTTTCTTGTTGCGCTTTTAATAAAGCTTTATTTTCTGCTGCCAGGTTATTTTTTAACTTTTCGAGTTCATCTAAAGATTCATGCTTTAAAGATTTATAATGAGCAAGCTTCCATTTAGAAACTAATGGCATAAAATCCGATTCTTTTGCAAGACAAATTCCTTTAAGTTCTTCTGTCTCTTTTTCTAAATTCAAAAAAGTTCTTTGTTGCTCCTGAAAAACAAGATTTTCTTTTTCTAAATCTAAAATAACTTCTTGTTTTTTACTTAAATCATGATTTATATCTTTTAATTTTTTAGATTCTTGCCCGTCTTCCTGTTTTATTTTTTCTTCTTTTGTAATTTCCTCTTTGGATGTCTGCAAAATATTATTTAACAATTTAGCATCATCTGATAATCTTTTTTCTTTTTCTGCGGCTAATTGTTTTAATTTTTCATATTTATCCAAGCCTAAAATATTTGCCAAAATTTGTTTTCGTTCTTTGGGTGATTTTTTGGAAAATTCATTAGCCTGTCCCTGTCGCAAAAAAGCTGTATTTGAAAAAGTTTCAAAATCAAGACCAATTAAATTTTCAATTTTTTCCTGAGTTTGCCGAATTGTTTTTTCAGTCAGTGTTATAAATTTATCTTTTGACTCATCAAATAATTCAAAATCTAAAGCGACCAAAGGCTTTCCATAAGTTTTTGTATACTCACGCCGAACATTATAAAGGCTGCCATTAAAATTAAATTCCAGAGCAACCATCATCTGAGTTTGGCCCAAATGAATTAGTCCTGAATCAGCTTTAATCGTGGCGGTAGTTTTTCTTGCTTCCCCCCACAGCGCCCAGGTCATTGCATCAAGAAGAGCCGATTTTCCATTGCCATTTTTACCGGATAAACAAATTAATGGATAATCTTTAAAATCAATTTCTTGAAGAGAATTTCCGTAACTTAAAAAATTTTTTATCTTTATTTTTATAGGAATCATAGACAACTCAAATTATTATTCATAAATTTAATTTTTCTACCGAACTTGTCATCCTGAACTCGTTTCAGGATCCACACTCAGTTAAACTAATCACAATTTTTAAAATTATAGTAAATCATTTTACAAAGCTTACCCATCAAAAATTATAAACATAGATCCTGAAATAAATTCAGGATGACAAAATAGGATTAAAATAATATTTTGGAATCACAACTTAGGCTTAATTTTAATAAAAAGTAATTTAATCACAAGAAATTAAAATGTTAATCGATAGACGATATTTTAGATATTTTGACTGGATAAGTTTTTCAATTACGATTCTTTTGTTGTCCTTTGGCCTCCTATTTGTTTTTAGCTCAACTTATACGCCTGAAAAACCATTCTCTATTTTTTTTAAAAAACAATTATTTGGGGCAATTACAGGATTATTTATCTATTTATTTTTTTCATTTAAAGATTTAAGAAATCTTAGTCGTTTTGGATTTTTTTTATATTTTTTTATTCTTGTCCTTCTTACATATACATATTTAGCAGGTTTTGTTGGGATGGGTGCTAAACGCTGGTTATCTCTTTATTTTTTTAAATTTCAGCCATCAGAACTTGTAAAATTATTTTTACCCTCTTTTCTTGCGTTTTATTTTCTGGAACAAGATTTACCCAAATACCATAAAAAATTTAATCCCAAATCAAAAGATTTTTTGTTTCCTGCAATAATTTTGTTTATAAGTTTCCTTCTCATTTTTAAACAACCAGATCTTGGCACAGCTTTAATTATTCTTTTTACAGGTTTGATTTTATTCAGGGTTATTGGGCTGAAAAATAAATTTTTTTTTATTTTAATTCTTTCATGCGCAATCAGCACACCCATAATCTGGAAAATTTTAAAACCTTATCACCAAAAAAGAATTTTGGTGCTTCTGGGTGGCGGAGAAGCTCAAAAGGACCGGTATCAAATTGAACAATCAAAAATAGCAATCGGTTCTGGTGGTATTTTTGGTAAAGGGGTTTTAAAAGGCACACAAAATAAGCTTGCGTTTTTACCTGAAAACCATACCGATTTTATCTTTTCAGTGATTTGTGAAGAATGGGGTTTTGTTGGAGCAATTTTTATTTTACTGTTATTTTTTTTGCTATTTACAAGAATTACTTTAATTATTTTACAGATTAAAAATTTATTTGATCAAATTATCGCTGTTGGACTTTTGACGCATCTTATTCTTTCTGTTGTAATAAATATTGGAATGACTGTAGGAATTTTACCAATCGTGGGAATTCCGTTGCCCCTTTTTAGTTATGGAATTACACATCTCTGGATTTGCATGGCAAGTTTGGGATGGATAAATAATATTGCAATAAGGCGTTATGCTCATTATTAATTTTTTTTAACAAAACACTTTGAAAAACAATATTTTTCTATATAATTTACTTCACGTTTAAATGCTAAATTTGAAAATAATATTAACCATTTTTCAGAAAGGTGGCAGGATGAATCTTAAAAAATATTTCTTTCTTTTCTCATTTCTTTTGGGCCTTAGTTTTTTAAGTCAAATAAATGCTTATACCTTAGATGAATTGCAAACAATGTTTAAAGATGTAGATATTACAAACGTAAAAGAAGTTATGAATCGAATGAGAGAAGTTAAATTTTTTGAAACTTATCCATATGCCAATATCGAAGAAACAGCAAAACAAATACAACAATTACTTCTTGAAAATGCAATACCACCTCAAAATTAAAATCTAAATTTATCTACAAAAACTTTAACGGGCGAAGTTTAAAAACTCCGCCCGTTTTTTTATTTAAAGCATTGCATTTTTAAACATGCAAAAATTATTATTAAAAAGTTGCTAATTTTGAAATTTATTTTAAAAAAAAGATTCAGAATCTCTATCATTATAATTTAAAAGGATAAAGGAATGAAAAAATTATTATCTCTTTTGACTCTTCCTTTTTTAATAACCAGTTTTTATTTTCATGAAATTTCTTCAATGCAACAAACTAATACAAAATCTATTGCTAAACCAAACTTACGTAAAAAACAAACTCCAGAAGAAAAAGAAAAGCCGGAACAAAAATTCACAGAAATCATTTTTGGCCAAACAGGATCATTTTCCGGTTCACTTAAAACTTATGGCGAAATAATTAAAAATGCTATTGATGCCTGTTTTCAGGAAGCAAACAAATCAGGGGATCTGGGTGATGTAAAATTAAAATTAATAAGTTTGGATGATAAAGGCAAAGCACAGCTCGCAGCTAAAAATATAAAAAATTTATTTGATGAAAATAAAATATATATGTTTTTGGGTTGCACCGGAACACGGGGTGTGCTAAAAGTTTTACCATTAATTAAATCAGGCAAAATAGCCATGTTTTTTCCATGGGGAGGTGACCCAGAATTAATGCAACAAGATTTAACTTATCAAATTAACGGTTTAGGTTTAATAGAACCGCAAACAGAAAAATTAATTGATTATATTGTCAATGAACTCAAATTAACCAAGATAGGAATCTTTTGCTCTGATGGAGATTTTTCACAAAAATCAGCAAATATTGCGATAGATCAATTAAAAAAAGTTGGAATCAAACCTGTTCAAAATGTTAATTATAATCGTTTTACAATGAATATAAAAAGACCATCCAAACAATTAATTACTTATGATCCAAAAGTCGTTTTAAGTTTAGGTACAAGTATGCCAACAGCCAAAATGATTGAATATTTTTTTAAAGCCGGAAATTTTGGGACTAATTTTTTGGGAATTGATTCAACTTTATTTGTCAGTGAAATTTTAAAAGAAAAAAACGTAAACTTTGAATACTCATCCTGCGTTCCGGACCCAAAAAACATTGAACTTCCAATCGTAAAAGAATATCAGGAAGTTCTCAAGAAATATTATCCTGAAGAAACTTTTAATATTTTATCATTAGCTTATTACATTCAGGCAAAAATAATTATTGAAGCAATCAAAAAGATATCAGGTCCCATAACAAAAGAAAAAATAATATCTGAGATCGAAAACATGATAAACTTTGATTTAGGTGGCTTTAAAATAAATTTTGATTCACAAACAAGATATGCTTTTGGAAAAGATGTAATAATTTTAAAGGGATAAATATGAAATTTTCATTTAAATTAATGAAAACAGCAAAGTTTCAACTTACAGCTATAATTATTGCAATATTTTATGTAGTCGGTCTTCTTTTATGGCAAAATTTTTCAACCTTTTATGCGGAAGAAATATTTACTTTAAATAAAGTTGAAAAAGCAACAAAAAAACTGGCTAATAATGTTACAGTTGGATTATACATCAACAATTTTCCATCTTTTGATTTTGATAAAAATCAGTTCATTATGGATGCTTTTTTGTCATTCAGATTTGAAGTTGGAACTGAATCAATAGACACAATTTCTAAATTTTCATTCAGAAACACTAATCTTCAAAATTTAGGTGTTTTATATCAATCAGAGCCGATGATAAAATTAATTGGTGATGATGTCATGATTTCATATCACATCCAGGTTGAATTCAAAGCGCCGCTTGAACAAAAATATTTTCCTATAGGAGACCACAGATTAAACATAATTTTGGAAAACAGAAGCACATCACCAAACGAATTGATATTTAATTCCAGCCTTGATGATTTTGTATTATCAAAAGATTTGTTCGTATCTATCTGGCAACCAAAACAAAAAATGGTGCAATCTGGCTATTTAATATCTAAATTAAATGAAAAAGATCCTTCGTTAAATATTAAATATCCAGCTGTTGTTTTTACAATTGATTTTGAAAATATCAGCAATAGAAATTTATATACTTTATATTTCCCGATGTTTGTTATTTTTCTAATCGGATTACTTTCTCTAACTATAGAAATAGCAGAAATTTCAAGATTGGCATTGGTAGCAGCATCATTACCAATTTTAGTATTATTCAGAACGGCAATTGACGCAATATCCCCTGAAGTCGGAAAAATTACAAAAGTTGACTTTGTATATTTTTTATTAGTTTTCCTTTCATTATTAATTCTTTTATTCCAGGCATTTATAACTTTAAATCTCAAAAAAATTAAAAAATTAGATGAAGAAACACAAAAAAGAAAAATTACCAGAATGGAAAACTTGAATAATCTGTTTTTTATTATTATCATTCTACTTCTTGTTGCGGCTATAACTTATGACACTTTTGTTAGATAACTAACCAAATAAAAATTATAAATGCTATTTTTTATTACATATCAGGTAATACAAATATTACTTTTACCTTTTTTTGTTATTTTTCTTTTCCTAAGAAAAATAAAACGCAAACCAGTATTTGGATCATTTAAAGAACGTTTTGGCCTTATTCCAAAAAGCCCTACAAATAAAAAAATAATATGGATTCAGGCGGTTTCAGTCGGCGAAGTTCTTTCAATTCAGGATTTAATTAATAAAATAAAAAAAGAAATTCCAGATTCTTTTTGTTATTTAACAGTCGGAACATTATCAGGCAAAAAAATAGCACAGAATAAAAAAATTGGTGATCAAATAAGTTTTTTACCCTACGATCTTCTTCCTTTAATGTACTTAGCTTACAAACGAATAAAACCATTTAAAATAATTATTGCTGAAGCTGATATATGGCCAAACTTTTTATACCTTGCCAAATTAAAAAAAATTCCACTTTTTATAATTAATGCGCGAATGAATGACAAATCAAAAAACAAATATCATAAATTCAGATTCATCTTTAAAAATCTTTTTAATATCGCCCAAAAAATTTTCACTCAAAGTGAAAAAGATACCAATGAATTCAAAATCCTTGGTGTTAAAAAAAATAAACTTGAAACATTGGGAAATATTAAAATTCCAAATGTTCTGGAAAAACAAAAAAATACAATCTTGCCTAAAATTAATTTAAATTATCCAATACTTCTTGCGGGCTCCATTCACACCGGAGAAATGGATATTTACATAAATTTATTTAAAAAGCTAAAAATTACTTTTTCTAATTTAAAAATTATAATTGCCCCTCGACATTTTCATTGGCAAGAAGAATTATTGGAAAAATTAAGACTATCACAAATAAATTTTATTTCCTGGCAAGATAAATATTGCAACATAACAATCATTGAAAAATTAAATAATTTTGATGCATTAATCGTCTTAAAACTCGGTGAACTTTTTAATCTTTATCCTTTTTGCAATATCTTTTTTTTGGGTGGAACATTTGTTCCTATTGGTGGGCATAATTTACTTGAGCCTGCCGCATGGAGTAAACTTTCAATAATTGGGCCTTATGATTCTAATTGCAGGGTAATCGCTGATGAGCTTGAAAAAAACAATGGTTTAATAAGAGTTAAAAATGAAAATGAATTATTTATTCAAACTAAAAATTTATTAGAAAATAAAAAATATATTTATATGGGAAAAAATGCGCATGATTGGTTGGAAAAAGAAGCAAAAATTGTAAATGCAAAATTAAATAATTTCATTGAAGAATTGTAAAAATAAATCCCGGTGTTTAATCCGGGATATATTTTTATTTAGACTTCCGTTTAGGTTTTCGCTTTAAAGCGTGTTCAATAACCTGATCCATGGAATCAACATAAGTAATTTCGAGTTTGGAATTTAACTCTTTTTCAAATTCTTTTATATCTTTTTCATTTTCTTTTGGAACCAAAACCTTAGTCACGCCAAACCTGGATGCTGCCAGTAATTTTTCTTTTAATCCACCAACACCCAAAACTCGTCCTCTTAAGGTAACCTCACCTGTCATAGCCAACTTACTTTTAACAGGAATTTTGGTTAATGCTGAAGCTAAAGCTATTCCCATTGTAATGCCAGCTGATGGACCATCCTTTGGAATTGCTCCTTCCGGAACATGAACATGAACATCAAGATCAGAATAAAAATCAGGTTTTAATCCAAAATCTTTTGCCCGGGAACGGATATAACTCATTGCAGCCTGAGCAGATTCCTGCATAACCTCACCTAGCTGTCCTGTCAAAGTTAAAGCTCCTTTACCCTTGAGCACACTAACTTCAACTTCCAAAATATCGCCTCCCATTTCTGTCCAGGCAAGACCAACAGCAAGGCCCGGTTTCGTATCTTTTTTCTTTTCCGGTTTTCTGAACCTTGGAACACCTAACCATTTTTCAAGTTTCTCTTCATCAATTGAAACTTTTTTAATTTTATTGTCTTTCAAAATTGATTGTATGCTTTTACGTAAAAGTTTGGCCAAAACTCGTTCTAACTGTCGTACACCAGCCTCTTTTGTGTATTCATCAACCAAAAGTCTTAATGCTTCTTTTTTTATATAAATTTGTGATGCCTTTAAACAATATTCATTTAATAATTTTGGCAACAAAAAGTTTTGTGCTATCTCCATTTTTTCCGCTTCTGTATATCCGGAAAGTTCAATAATTTCCATTCTGTCCAACAAAGGATAAGGAATGCTATCAATAATATTAGCAGTCGTTATAAACATAACCCTGGATAAATCATAATCAACTTCAACAAAATAATCCGCAAACGCTTTGTTTTGTTCCGGATCCAAAACTTCAAGCAAGGCTGCAGCAGGATCTCCTCTAAAATCCATGGACATTTTATCAATCTCATCCAAAACGATTAATGGATTTATAACCTGAGCCTTTTTCATAGCCTGAATAATTTTTCCTGGCATTGCGCCAATGTATGTTTTTCTGTGACCCCTAATCTCTGCTTCATCTCGCATCCCACCTAGTGAAATACGAATTAATTTTCTGCCCAAAGAATCTGCAATAGACATAGCAAGAGAGGTTTTTCCAACGCCCGGAGGGCCAACTAAACACAAAATTGGAGCTTTTTTTAAATTCTTACCCGCAAATTTTTTAGCTGCCAAAAATTCAAAAATTCGCTCTTTTACTTTTTGCATTCCGGCATGGGAAGAATTAAGAATTTTTTCAGCCTCAGTTAAACTGATATCATCCCTTGTTTCTTTGTACCAGGGAATAGAAAATAACCAGTCGATATAATGCCTGCTAACAGTAGCTTCAGGAGAAGTCGGTTGCATTTGTTCCAAACGTTTTAATTCTGCTTCAGCTTTATTGCCAGCCTCGGGAGAAAGCTTTAATTCTTTCATTTTATTTAAAAGATCAGCGACTTCTTTTTGATAATCTTCCCGGCCCAATTCTCTGTGAATAGCGCGAATCTGTTCATTTAAATAATAATCTTTTTGATTTTTTTCTACCTGTTTTTGAACCTGTTGCTTAATTTTTCGCTCAGTTTTTAAAACCTCAATTTCATTACTAAGAATAACACTGAGTCTTGTTACACGTTGCCTAAGATCCACAATTTCAAGAAAGGCTTGTCTTTCTTTAAAACTTAAGGGCAATTGAACAGCTATAGCGTCAGTTAAATAATCAAGATCATCAGTCCCCTTAATAGCTCCTAAAACATCCGGTGATATTTTTTCATTTAAAGCTATATATTCTTTAAACAAATCAAATAAACTTCTCCATAAAGCCTTAGCCTCTATTTCCCTTTCAATTTTTTCTGGAATTAAATCCTCAACCTCAGCTTCAATAAAACCATTTGTTGAATTAACCCGCTTAATATGACAACGGGCAATGCCTTCAATAAGAATTTTTAAAGTTCCATTTGGCAAACGGGCAACTTGTAAAATAAATGCTCTGGTTCCATAGTGAAAAATATCATCTGAAGCAGGATTTTCTATATTTATTGATCTTTGCGCGGTAACAAAGATTTCTTTATTTTTTTGCATAGCAGCTTCAACGGCCTTTATAGATACATCCCTGCCAACTACAACCGGAATTATACTTTTAGGCAAAGCAACCAAATTTTTAAGTGGCAAAACAGGTAATATTTTAGGATTTAAAATTCTAAATGACTGTTGTTCCATGAATAATTAGCTTTCTAATTTTTTAAAATATTATATTTAATAATCTTAATAATTAATTTTTTACAATACGAAATCTAAAAGCTTCAAGCGCCCAAATAGGTTACAAGAAGAAATGACCCCACCAAATTTTTTAGTCCAATACTATAAAGTTTAATGATAAAAAAAAAGACAAATAAAGCAAGAAAAACAATCAAATAAACAAGTTATGAAAAATTACGGCACAAACTTTAAAAAAACCTTAGAAATCCAATATTTAAGATAGTTTTTAAATTGACATTTTAATATGCAACCTTATAATTCAAGTTATATAACAACGAGTTCGAATCTTTATTTATTTCCAGAATAGGGACATCTAAAAATAAAGTCTAATGTTTGAAACTTTAAGCTTAAAAGCAATAAATAACCTATTTAATAGATAAAGACATACAAAATTGGGGTAAAAATTAATTACTCATTTTTGGGGAGTTTTCATGCAAGTTAATGATGAGGTTGACAACAAGGATGAAGAAAAAAAATCTCTTTCGAATTTATTGTGGGGAATACAAAAAGAGTTTCGATTAAAAGTATTTTTTCAGGCTGCAACATTTCTTCTAATGTCTTCTTGCTTGGCTATCTGGAGACCTTTAAAAATTTCTGTTTTTTCAAAAATAGTTGGCTCAAGTTACATTCCGGAAGCAAAACTTTACAGCCTGTTTTTTTTGATTCCTCTAATCATTTTTTATTCAAAACTTGTTGATATTCTCAGAAGACATCAACTTTTATACTGTTTCAATCTGTTTCATGGCGCGGGTGGAATTATCCTTTATTATTTTTTATCCCATCCTGTTTATGGAATAGCAAATACGGATACCAGCCCTTATAGATTAACCGGCTGGTTTTTTTATTTTTTCATGGAAAGTTTTAATGCTTTTTTGTCAACAGTTTTTTGGTCTTTTGCTGATTCAATAAATAAACCTAAAGATGCTCAAAATTACTATGGACTAATTGTTTCTGGATCTAAGATTGGTGGAATTTTATCCGCGGGTAGCCTATATGTTGCAATAAGTTTTTTCACTTCTACAAGCAATTCAGTTCTACTATCAAATTCTCTTCTTATTGGAAGCCTAATGTTATTTGCTGCCGCGGGATCAATATATTTTTTAATAAAAATGGTTCCCGGATATTACATGCATGGATACGAAAAGGTTTATCAATTAGAAAAACAAAGAGAACCAGAAAAGAGCGTGCTTCAAAAAACTTCTGGCAATTGGATAACAGGTTTTATTCAAAGTATAAAAAAAGCCTTTGAGGGATTAATAATTATTTTAAAAAATCCATACGTCCTGGGAATTTTTTCAATAATAATAATCTATGAAATTATGATTGTTATTATTGATTACAGAGTCGCAATTACTGCAGATATAGCATTTCCATCAGTTGGAAAAATGACTCAATATTACGCTTTATATTATTTACTCATGAATTCAGTTGGTCTTGTTATTTCATTTTTTGGCACAACCGCAATATTAAAATTACTTGGAATTAGAATTTCTCTTTTTATATTTCCTTTAGCGAGTGCGGCTATAATTTTAATAACATTTTTTTATCCGACAGCAACAATTTTCTTCATAGCGCTAGTCACCTTAAGAGCTCTTAATTATGCATTAAACCATCCAATAAGAGAAATTTTGTATATTCCCACAATTAAAGATATAAAATTTAAAGCAAAAGCATGGACGGATGCTTTTGGTTCAAGAATAGCAAAAGGCGGAGGATCATTTTTTAATATTGGAATGAAAAAAGCAACTCCGGCATTTGCATTATTTTTTAGTACAGCACTAACAATGGGATTAATTTCTATTTGGTTTGTAATTGTTTATTTCTTGGGAAAAACACTCAAGGATGCTCTTGATAATCAAAAAATCATTGGTAATAAAACAGATTAAAAATTAAAAGATATTAGGGAGTAAGAAGGATTATGAGCGCAGTTATTACAGAAGAAAACAACTTAAATCGCGACAAATATCATGAAATACTAAAGGTCTCTCTTCTCTCCGCAATATTTTTTTGCATAATAGGCTCTTACTCAATTCTTCGCCCCTTGAAAACATCAATTTTTTTTAGTATTGTTGGCAAAGAATATCAGCCATTAACAAAATTCATATCTATCTTCGCACTTATTCCCGCGCTATTACTTTATGCCAAATTAATAGATAAACTTAAACGGTATCAGGTTGTTTACCTTTTCTTTTTTTTATATGCAGGTTTATCAGTTTTATTTGCGTATCTTCTAACAAATTCAACAATTGGCTTGCCAAACACAAATACTAGCGTAAATAGAATATTCGGTTGGATATTTTATTTATTTGTTGATTTGTTTTCACCATTAATAGTTAGTACTTTTTGGGCGTTTGTAAATTCAATTTACATACCAAACAAAGCACAAAAGAATTATGGAATAATTGTTGCGGTATCGAGAGTTGGTGGAATATTAACAACCGGTTTTAGCTGGTTATTAATAAATCAAACTAGTTTAGCCTCATTTAATACAATACCAATACTAACAGCAATTCCGGCAATTTTATTAATAGCAGCCGGATTTCTTTTAAAGGGTATGAAAAAAATTCCGAAAGAACATCTAATTGGATACGAAGAACAACATTCTAAAGAACAAAATCTTTCCAAAAAAGAAAAAACGGGGATTTTGGAAGGATTACAACTTATGTTTAAACAACCATATGTTTTTGGTATTTTTGGATTAGTTTATTCTTTTGAAATAATATCTGTAATTTTTGATTATCAGATGCAGGTATTAATATCTATCGCAAATAACAATGAACTCGGAGGTATGACATCATATATGCTTCTTTATACCGGAAGCTTTCAAGTCTTGGCTCTTATTTTTGCCATTTTTGGAACATCCAGACTTTTAAAATCTATTGGAACAAAAAAAAGCCTTCTTCTTCCTCCAATTGCAACTATAATTTTAATTTTAAGTCTTTTATTTCATCCAGGTTTAATAACTATTTTTATTGTGATGGTGGTACTCAGAGCTTTACATTACGGATTTAATACACCTGTTCGTGAAATTTTATACATACCAACAACAAAAGATATAAAATTTAAATCCAAATCCTGGATAGATTCATTTGGAAGAACTCTATCAAAAACATCCGGTTCCACTTTCAATTGGTTTGCACAAAGCCCTAATTATCTTTCAATAATTAGATTAGATTCTTTGTTTTGCCTGGGAATTGTTGGTGTTTGGGGTGTTATTTCATTTCTAGTTGGCAAAAAATATGAAATAACAGTTGATTCTGGTGAAATTATAGGTCAAAGACGGGAATTAAAGCCAGCACAAAAAGCAGAAGAACCTACAATTCAAAAAAATCAAATCGAAACGGATATAGCAAAACCTTCTTATACAGCCAAAACCAAATAAAAATAATCGGTTGCGATTTATGTTCTTTTTGATAAAATTACACTTTCTCCTTAGTTTTATTGTTTTTTATGTAAATTGAACTTACTTACTATCAAATATGGGTGGTCTAACTTTTTTAGTTTTTTAAACCTAAAAAGTACCTCAGTAAGTAACAGGTATAACCCGAAAGGTTAAAATGGTTGATTTAAAAGAAATGCTAAAAGCGGGTGTTCACTTTGGTCACAAAACATCCCGCTGGTCTCCTGCAATGAATCC
Source organism: bacterium (assembly GCA_043818275.1). Lineage (GTDB taxonomy): Bacteria > Babelota > Babeliae > Babelales > JAUWHS01 > JAUWHS01. Next base: position 51,613 of record JBDRFY010000050.1, read on the forward strand.
TTATATTTGGGGTTCGAAAAATAAAATTCATTTAATTGACGTTTCAAAAACAGCTTTTCTGCTTGAACGCACAGGAAAATATCTTCAGGAACTTGCAAAAAACGGTGGTTCTTTTCTTTGGATCGGAACAAAAAAACCGGCTCAGGAAATAATTAAAAAAACTGCAATAAATCTTAAAATGCCTTTTGTTGTTCACAGATGGATTGGTGGAACATTAAGTAATTTTGATCAAATTAAAAAAGCAATCACAAAGCTTTTATATTTAAAAGAAGCTGTAAATAAATCAACAAGACATTACAAGAAAAAAGAAATAAGCATGATACAAAAAGAAGTAGCCCGACTTGAAAAAAATATTGGTGGAATTCTAGATCTTACATATCCACCAGCAGCAGTAATTGTTGTTGACGCAAAAAAAGAACATTCCGCGATAAGAGAAGCAACCAGTTTAAAAATTCCAACTGTTGCTTTAGTTGACACAAATACAGATCCAGATGGCATCAATTTTGTAATTCCTGCCAATGACGATTCTCCAAGATCAATTAATTTTGTTATTGAATATCTTGCAGCTCAGATTGCTGAAGGCAAAAAAGAATACGATTCAAAAAAGAAAGAAGCTAAAGCAATAACTCAAAAAACAAAAACTGAATCAAACAGTCAAAAACAAGTAGATAAAGAATCTGACGATAAAGTTTCTGCTAAAAAAGTAATTAGTAAATCAACAACAGTTAAAGAAATTAAAGCTAAAAAACCCGAACCAAAAGTAACAGCAAAACCAACACATGAAGAAAAAAAAGATAGCGTTAAAAATACAAAAGAAGTCACAAAAACTGAAGACAAAAAAGTTTCTACCAAAAAATAATTTGGGGCGCGCCCTTCGAAGCAAACCTTTCGTTTAAACTTCGCAGTGCGAAGTAGGGAGAGATGGCTGAGTGGTCGAAAGCGCACGATTGGAAATCGTGTATGTCACGAAAGTGGCATCGAGGGTTCGAATCCCTCTCTCTCCGCCAGTCTTCGCTCTGACGAGCTTCGCCTGGCGCGGCCAGTTTTTTAAATGAATTGATATTATTAGAAAAAGTTAGCGAAGACTGTCCGGCGAAGTAAAACTAACATTTTAAATTTCGTAGTACGAAGACGGACGGCTTGAAATAATTGTTTTAAAGTTGGGGTAAGTTGATAAATAGCAAAATCTGTCAGGTCCGGAAGGAAGCAGCAGGTGTTACCTTGTCGCTGTACCCCTTTTTTAATCCAGAGCATCTTCATAATCTTGTAAAATTTTTTCAATATCTTTTAAATTAAATTCTTGCGCATAATCAATTAAATTTTTTCCATCAGATACAAAACGCGCGCATATAATCATTGAAACTTTTTCACAAGAATCTAATAACTTTACCAGGGTTTGATTAATTCCCAATGCTGCGCAAACTTCAATTTTTTTAATTTTATCATCATCTTTATAACCACGTAACTTAAATAAAAATTCTGCAAAACCATCCCAATTAACAAACAATAAATATTTTGGTTCTTCTTGTCTTAAAATTTGAGATAACTCAAAAAGATCTCTCACTGTTTTGCAAGCTTCTAATCTTTCATTAACAACATATAAAAATTCCTTTGACATTTTTTTATTTTCTTCTTTTCCTGCAAAAGTAAAATCATTTGAAAAATTTAATAAAAAAATTATCGTTAAAAAAATATTAGTAAATTTCACAGTTCCCCCTTTTTAAAAAATAAGCAACCTTTATATTTATTGTTAAAATGATATCCTATAAAACTAAATTGAATTTTAAACTTATAAAAAAATTAAAAGATGAACACAAACAATTCAAATTTAAATCTTGCGCGAAAATGGCGGCCAAAAACATTCAATGAAATTGTTGGCCAAAATATTCCTATAAAAACATTACTAAATGGTCTTTACTTAAAAAAGTTTTTTCCTGTGTACCTTTTTGCCGGACAGAGGGGATGTGGAAAAACTTCATCTGCAAGAATATTTGCTGCGGCTATCAATTGTCAAAACTTAAAAAAATTTCAGGAAGATCCAAAAGAAAAAATCCCGTGCCTGGAATGCGAATCTTGCCAACCAATGCTGAAAAATAACCATCCCGATTTTATTGAAATTGATGCGGCTTCACATACCGGAGTTGATAATGTCAGACAAATTTTGGAAAACAGTTCTTATATGCCGCTTGCCGGAAATAAAAAAATATACCTAATTGATGAAGCACATATGTTAAGCAAAGCAGCTTTTAATGCTTTTCTAAAAGTTCTGGAAGAACCACCAAGTACAGTGTTATTTATTTTGGCAACAACAGAGATTCATAAAATTCCAGAAACTGTTCTTTCAAGATGCTTTCAGGTTATATTTCGCCCAATAAATTCTGACGACTTAAAAAAACATTTAATTAATTTAAGTAAGTAGAAGAAATTTTAATTGATGAACCGGCTATAAATATAATTATCGAAGAGACAGAAGGTTCTGCTCGAGATGCAATAAATTTACTTGAAAGAGTTCGATTTTCTTCACAAGAAATAACTGAAGAAACAATTTTAAGTGTTTTGGGTAAAATTAGTGAAAAGGTTCTTCTGGATATTTTTGAAAGCTTAATTGATCAAAATGTTCCTCAACTTTTAAAACAACTTGTCAATATCAACTTTCAAAGTCTGAATCCACAAATTTTTTGGAATTCATTAATTCAAACGTGCAGAAATCTGATGTGGGTAAAATACGAAACTGATATAAAAAATAGAAACTTTGAAAAATTAAAAAAAGCAACTGAAAAATGTAGCATCAACAGAATACATGCAATATTTCAGTTGCTTTGGAATCAGGAACCAATTTTTTTACAAACATCGCAAAAACATATTTTTCTTGAATCAGTTTTAATCCAAATTTGTGAGCAAACAAAAATTGAAGATTTAACCGAGTTAATTGAAAACTGCAAAAACCAAAATATTAATTCTGATACCCCACCAATTCAACATTCACCAAAATATATTCAAAAAAATCCAGTCAACACACAACAAGAACAAGGAACAAACTCTTTTGCGTCAACAACAAATAATTCAGACAATCATCTATGGAATCAATTTTTAGAAAAAATAAACAATTTATCTGATCACATGATTTCTTCAATTCTAAAACAAGCCACATTTATTAAAGAAAACAAAGAAAATAAGGTTATTTCTATAGGCTTGCATAATGACAACCAGTTTTTAAGAGACCAAATAGAAGAAAGTAAGCCTTCATGGATAACATTTCTACAAGAAACATTTCCCGAAATAAATGGCTTTGAATTTGAAAAAGTGGAAAAAAAAGAAACTTCAGCTCCAGCACCACAATCAAATATAAAACAAACACAGAACGACCCTCAAAACACTAGAAACTATCCATCTCAAAGCTATAATCCGCAAAACCATACTCCACAAACCATCATTGATATATCCGATAAAGAAAAGTGGCCAAAGGCTAACTTGATAATCCAACACTTTCCCGGTAAAATAAAGCTATCAAAATAGCTGCTTATTGGGGATCATTATAATCCAAGTACATTTCATCAAAATTTTTTAAAGTGAAAAAAATGAAAAAAATAAAAAAATATCCAAAGGTTTTACTCGTTGGTCGGACCAATGTTGGTAAATCAACACTTTTTAATCGTTTGACAGAAAAAACAAAAAGTATTGTTTTAGACACTGAAGGTGTGACTCGCGATTACATTCATGAAGTTATCGAATGGGATAAAAAATCATTTGATCTGGTTGATACCGGTGGTGTTAGTCTGCAAAAAACAACTGATCCTATTTTAAGCAAAATTCAGGAAAAGGTTTTTGATTTATTTAAAAAAGCATCAGTTATCGTTTTTTTATGTGATGTAAAACATGGAGCAACAGAACAAGATAAAAAAATCGCAAAACTTTTGCACAAAAATAATAGACCTACAATTCTGGCTGTTAATAAAATTGACAATAAAACCGCATATGAAGAAAATTTTTCAGAATTTTACAGCTTGGGATTTAAAAATATCATTGAAATTTCAGCAACACATGGAATTGGAACTTCAGACCTTCTTGACGAAATAGTTAAAGAAATTCCTGAGTGTTTAGAAGAGGGAGAAGAAGAAAAACCGGTATACCGCGTAGCAATAATTGGAAAACCAAATGTTGGTAAATCTTGTTTAATGAATCTTTTAATGCAACAAGAACGCTCCATTGTTTCTGATATAGCAGGAACTACCAGAGAAGCCATTTCTGAATTAACTTATACAAGTGAAAATTTAATTCGGTTAACAGATACACCTGGTATTAGAAGAAAAGGCAGGGTTGAAGAAACAATAGAAACTTTAATGGTAAAAAGTTCGTTGGAAACAATCAGAACATCAGACATTGTAATTCTTGTAATTGATGCAAGCAGCCTTATATTGTCACACCAGGAATTAAAACTTCTTGATTATTCTTATCAGGAAAAAAAATCAATAATCTTAGTTTTAAATAAAATGGATCTTCTTAATGAAGACGATAAAAAAATGTTAAAACACAACCTGTCTGAATATGATTTTCTTTTAAAGAAAATTCCCACAATTATGGTTTCATGCCAAACTAAAAAAAATGTTCATAAAATTTATAAAGAATTAGAAGAATCCTGGGTCAGAAGAATTCAAAAATTTGACAACATACAACTCGATGAAATCATAAAAGAAAACTTACTGGGAAAACCTCTTTATCACAAAGGAATACAGCTTAAACTTTTCAAAATCAGACAAATTAAAGATGCAAGAGTTCCAACATTTCAAATTTTTGTAAACTATCCTGATTGGTTTGAAGAAAGCCAATTAGGGTTTTTAGAAAATATCCTTAGAAGAAATTTTAATCTTAAGGGATGTCCTGTCGTTTTTGTAAAAAAAGAAGTTTAAACATGGAATTTTTGCGGATTCTAAACTTAAATCAAACACTGTCAAACAAAAAAATATTAAATGATATTTCTTTAAATGCTGACTTAGGAAACATCGTAGCTCTTTTAGGACCAAATGGCGCTGGAAAAACAACTTTATTAAGAACAACAATTGGCTTGCTTAAAAGTCCCAAACATGATGAAGCAAATAAGAAAAATTTAATTTTTCTAGATAATGAAATTATTAATAAATGGCCAATTTACAAACGAATTGACAAGGGATTAGTTTATTTACCTCAGCATTGCTCTCTATTTTCCCAAATGACTGTTTTAGATAATTTAAAATTAATTTATAAATACCATAATTACTGGAAACCTTTTAAAAAAGAAAAATTCAGAGAAAATATGCTTTTTTGGCTTGAAAAAACACAAATGGAGCACTCTTTAAAACAACTGGCCGGGAATCTTTCTGGTGGGCAAAAAAGAAAATTGGAAGTTATACGATCAATTTTAATGCATCCGAAAATGATTTTACTTGACGAACCATTTGCCGGAGTTGATCCAAAATCAATTTATGAATTAAAAAAAATCTTTCAAAATATGGCTCAAGATAAAATCGCTGTTTTAATTTCTGATCATAACGTTGATCAACTTTTATCAATCGCTGATAAAATTTATGTAATAATTAATGGCGAAGTAATAACATCAGGAGACATTAAAGAAATAATGGAAAACGATTACACCAAAGAAATGTATTTCGGTAGACAATTTTATTCAGAAATGAGTCAACGTTTTTTAAAACAATAAATTTATCTTGCCATAAAAAAATAAATTTAGTATCGATATAAGAACGGTTTTAAAACTCTTAAAAAAAGGATCTTGATGAATAGAAAAATAACATTTCAAAACATGGACCATTCGATACCAATTGAACAACATGTAAATGCACGATTAGACAAAATTAGTGAATTATTAAAAAACGTAGATAACATAACACCCTATTTTCAGGAAATTTTTTTAAAAGCAAATAAGCAACATCCACACCATCGGGCAGAATTAAATGTAAAAACCCCTCTATTTGATCTGCATACCCATGATGAAAACCCTAAAATGTACGTTGCTATTGATAACGCAATTGACAAAATGATCGGACTAATAAAAAAAGAAAAAGCAAAAATCAGAGATAAAAATAAAAAAGTTGAAAACGAAAAAGCTGAATTTGCTTCAGATAAATATACGCTGGAAGATTAAAGATCAAACTAAAACAAGCCGGAATTTTTCCGGCTATTTTATTTGCTTAATTTAACCGATTCTATCGTGCGCACTGTCCCTTTTAATCCAAATTCATTTAAGGTTAAAAATAAGCCATCTTCATCACCTTTAGTCATAATAATATAAATATGATTTTCTTGTAATTGTTTGCATGTAAATCTACCTGCATTTTTTTCATTCAAATAAATATCAAAATAAGATGAATTTTCTGGCAACAGAAATCCATTTGTAGCTAATTTTATTTCTTCGTCTGCTTTCAATTCATTTTCTTCTTCCACAAAATCCCATCCATTATCTGAAAAATCCAGTTTTTCTTCCTCGCTTGAATCCTTCTCAAATTTAATCACCGGAATCAAACCTTTTCCAGTTAAATTTCCTAATTCATCTCTAACCTCAATTTCAACTTTTACTTCTTGATTTAACAAGAGATGAAATATCTGAATACCCCCAAAACAATTGTTTACAAAAAATAATAAACTTATAAAAAATATTTTTTTCATTTTTAGCTTTCTAAATTTATAAAAAATTTAAAATTAAAGCTTTCAAAAAAAATGGCAAAACAAAAAAGCCGAAACTTAATCCTAAAATTAATTTAATTAATGATTTACCAGAAAAATTCATCAAATAATAACTAGAAACAATTAAAAAACAACAAGCAATAAAAAACAATAAAACTTTGTTTAAATAAATATCTTTCAAATAAAAAACAAATCCCAAAAAGCTAAAAAACAAAATAAAAAGCATAAACTCTTTTATAAAAGCTTTTCTAGCGGCAAAAAGATCAATCCGTTTAAAAATTCTTGCGCCAACCCAAAATAATAAAAAGGCTAAAAGAATCATTAAAAATAAATTTGGCACCGTTTTGGCAAATGAATAAATTTTAGATCGCATCTTTTTAATATTGTCCTTTAATTCTGTATTTTGATAAAATTCTTTTTTTGCCAACAACAAATTAAAAAGCTTATTTTTAAAAGGAAACTTATTTTCAGCAAATCGTTTTAATTTACTATTTTGAATTTTAATTTCCTGAATTAACTTATCTGCCAAGCTAATTGATAATGTTTTTGCAAAAATAGTATTTTTATCTTCATCAAAAATTAAAGTCTGAAAAATAAAAATTGTATTGGGATCCAACTTATCTTCTAAAAAATCAAGTTTAAAATTTAGATTAAAAGAACAATTATAAACTTTTTTGTTATTTCTAAATGACTGGATAAATAAACTTTCCGGCTCCACCGAAATTTTATGGTTTTTAATTATATTTTCTGTTGCCTCAAGCTCAACCCAAAAAGAAATCTCTTTTTTCTTCTTTATTTCATCAAATGAATTTTTTAGCTCAACATTTAAAGCGCCTAAATTAAAATTCAGAACCAAAATAAAAAGAATTTTTAAATACTTCAATTTTTCTCCCCAAAGGTGATAGTCTACAAACTCTATCACATTACAACTTAAATTAAATAAAATTAAGCCAAATTTAACCAAAGGAGATTTTTAATGATAAATTCATCATTCAAGTTTAGAAAATTAATTCTAGGCCTCATTTTGCTCAATTTTGTATCATTGCCTATTTTTGGCAAACCACCCAAATTAACAGTTGTCCTGGTAATAGATCAATTTGGATATCAGTATATTCAAAAACTACAAAATAACTTTAATTATTCGTTTAACTTTTTATTAAATAATGGAATCATTTATACAAACGCGCATCATCCTCATGGCGCCCCAACAACTGGAACAGGTCACGCGGCAATCGGAACAGGATGTTATGCAAAGGATCACGGAATAGTTTTAAATTCCTGGGTTACACCCGAAGGTAAAAAAACTAATTGTTACGATGATGCTTCAAAAGATTCTGCTGTTTTTGGTGAAAATAAACTTTGCGATTATGGAATATCAGCAAAAAGAATGATGGTCGACAGCCTTGCTGATCAATTTATTCATGCTTCAAAACCGGATTATCCAAATAAATCGTTTTCATTATCATTCAAGCCACGCTCAGCAATTGGTATGGGTGGACATTTAAGTAAAAACATATGGTTTGATGAAGAAACGGGACTTTTTACTTCGAGCAAGGCATTTTTTGATAAACTTCCTGAATGGGTTAACCGTTTTAACAAAAAGAAAAACATAAGCAAAATAAAAGAAATTTCATGGAAACTTTGTTATCCAAGAAAAAGCAAATATTACAAATTCAAAAATATTGATATCAATGAAAAAACTGATTATAAATTCGCAGGATACAAAAAAAGTCTAATTTCTCCTCCCGGAAAAATGACTCCAAATGACCCTAAAGAATTTGAAAAAAATTCTTATGAAAGCAATCCATATGAAATATTTCAAAGAACTCCACTTGCGAATGAAACATTACTTGAACTATCAAAAGAATGTTTAAAAAATAATTTCAATACTGAAAAAAATGAAACTTTTTTATTGTGGGTTTCTTTATCTCCGCTTGATCCGCTTGGACATATATATGGACCGCAAAGTCTGGAAATAACAGATATGATTTATCACCTGGACAAACAAATAAAAGATTTTTTTAAATTAGCTCAAAAACTTGCCGGCAAAAAAGAGTTATTTTTTGTTTTAACAGCTGATCACGGATTAGAAGAAATTCCTGAAATTATGCAAATTGATGGATACAAAAAAGCTGTAAGAATAAATGTTAAAACCTTAATTAAAGAAATGAACGATTTAATTAATAATAAATACGAAATCTCAGATTTAGTTTTAGACTTTAGAACATCAATGTTTTATCTCGATCAACAAAAATTTAAAAAATTAAAGAAAGAACAAAGACATGAAATTTTAAACGATTTAAAAATCTTTTTAAAAAAACAGAACGGTGTAAAAAATATTTGGACTTACAATGAACTTAAAAATTCAACTTTTGAACCATATCAGCTTGAAAATTTTTATAAAATGCAACTTTACCCTGAAAGAAGTGGTCAACTTATTTGTCAACCTCAACCATACTCCGTTTTCACACCTTATCCGACAGGAACTTCTCACCGCTGCGCGTATAATTTTGATACAAACGTTCCTTTATTTTTGTATCAAAAAGGAAAATATGAAAAAAAATATATAAACGAAAAAGTCTGGGTCCCCCAACTTCCTGTAACGTTGGCCAGAATTTTGGAAATTGCAAAACCATCAGCTTCTCCATTTGAGCCCCTACCGGGAATAAAATTTGATACGGCAGAAAGTAATTTTTTTCAATGGATTAATTAAATATTTTTAAATCTTCGATGTTGCCACATCCATTGACCTGGAGAACGTAAAATAGCGTCTTCGAGTATTTTGTTACCTGAAGATGCTATTTCTATTTCAGGATTTTTAAATTTTTCAAAATCTTGTGGATACAACGGTTTATAAACTTTTAATAAATATTTATTTAAATTTTTAATAAACATAAAACCTGAAACTATTGGCGCGCCTGTTTTTAAACTTAATTCTGCAAATGCTTTGTGACTCCAAACATTTTGGTTAAAAAATTTTGTCTGAATTCCCTCCGGTGGATAACAATGCTGATCTGAAATTAAAACAACATTTCCACCCCTTCGTAAATGTTTATAAACATTAAATAAAGAATTTTTTTTAGAAATTAAAATATTGCCACTTCTTTGACGATTATTTTTTACAAAACGTTCAAACCATAAAAAATTTTTTGCTTTAATTGGATTATACAAAACCAAACTTTTTATGCCTTTTAATGCCAGATAATGCGCGGCCAATTCCCAGTTTCCAAAATGCGCGGTAATAATAATTACACCTTTGCCTTTTTTTTGCGCGTCATAAAAACATTCCATTCCTTCAGTTGTTATGTATTTATCAATATTTTTTTTGTTATAAAAACGCATAAGCAAAAAATCCGCGGCTGAATGTCCCAAAGACAAATAACTTTTTTTTACAATTTTATTATTTTTCTTTTTATCGCTATTTTTCTCTGGAGGGAAACACAAATCAACATTTGCAGCCGCGACTGGTCTTCGTTTTTTTGAAAAATAAAAAAACAGCGCAGCAACAAATCTAAAAAATAAAATTGTAAATATACGGCAAGTTGCAAATATCACACTTTTCCTCTAGATTAATCGCACGTTATTTGTTAAAAATTTATAATCATTTAAAACACCCTAAATTATTAAATGTTTTAAAGGAGAATAAAATTGAATATTACAGAAAAAATTAAATCTGCAAAAGGAAAAGGCGATCCAACAAAAAAAATAATTTTTTATTGGCTTCCCGAGTTAATTTCCACAGGAATACTTATTTCAGTCCCTCCGGTTTTAGATTCACTCATAATTTCACATTTAAAATCAACAACAATATTTGGCGCCTTTGGTATGGCTGCAAGTTTATTGCACACATTGACAAAACTTTCAGAATCAATTCCTGTTGCTGAAATGGCAATTGTCGGACGGCATAACGGCGCGCAAGAATATCCCAAATGCGGTCAAGATTTGGGAGACACATTTTGGACAACTATTTTTATTGGCATATCTCAATTTTTATTAATTTTTTTTGGCGCCAGTACCATTTACTCCTGGTTAGGAGTTTCTGATAAAATGATATCTATTGGCACTCCATATTTAATTTTGCGTTCCCTGGGTATATTTCTGGTTTTTGTTTTAATGTCATTTATTGGTTTCATGCGCGGTGTTAAAAATACAAAAATTCCCATGCTTATAAATATTGTTGGCATGGCAACATTTTCTTTTTTTGATTATTCGCTTGTTCTTGGAAGATTTGGTTTTCCGCAAATCGGATTAACAGGTTCCGCAATCGCTTCAATAATTCAATATGTTGTAATGATTTCCATCGCAGTTTCCTATATTCATTTAAACCCTGATTATAAAAAATATTTTTATAAATTATTTTTTAATTATTTTAACAATAAAAGAGTCGCCCAACTTTTAAATTTAAGTTGGCCAATTATGATTGATAAAGGATCTCTTGCATTTGCATATATCTGGCTTTCAAAAATGATTGCCCCTATGGGAAAATACGCGATTGCAACTTATGACATAATTAACAAACTGGAACGTTTTGCTATTTTACCAGCAGCCGGTTTTGCAAATGTTGTTATTTTTCTGGTCAGCAACAGACTGGGAGCCAATGATCCAGATGGAGCAAAAGCAAACGTAAAAAAAATTATGGTTATGACGGCAGGCAGTGTTCTTGTAACTCTTTCAATCCTTTGTTATAACTCCAGATTTTTTGTAAGTTTTTTTGATCCAAAACATAAATTTACAGATTTTGCTTCAACAGCGCTCACTTTTATAAGCTTATTTGTCGTATTTGATTTTGTTCAATTAATTCTGGCAGGAGCATTGAGAGGCAGCGGAAGTGTTCGAAGTGTTATGTGGGTAAGGTTCTTCTCCTGTTTTTTCTTTTTCCTCCCTCTTTCTTATTTTCTAGCTCACTTACCAATAGAAAGTGAAGTCCTAAAATTTATCATAATTTATGGAACTTTTTATATAAATACCGGTTTTATGGGACTCCTTTTTTTGAAAAAAATCATGAGCCCAAACTGGAAAAAAGATATCACCTAAATTTTAGCCATAATTTGCATTACATCCATCAATTGGTATATTGATAGCTAAAATAATATTGAAATATAGTCCGAAGTGATTTGAAATTCTTGAATTAACTTTATTTTAGCTAAAACGCCCCACCCGCTCGTCCTGAGCTTGTCGAAGGAAATCGAGCGGGTGGGATATAAATTCGAGCATATTAAGAGAGTTTATTAATTTTATTATTCAACTGTTCAAAATCACTTCGAACAATCCTGAACCATGGACTGAACTAGATTCAGGCTTGATTCAGGATCTTTAATTAAAGGCCTAAACCAATGATCAAATTAGATGAAAAAGTTTTATTAAAACTTGCAAAACTATCAGCGCTAAAACTTTCTGACAACGAAATTCCCAAATTCACAAAAGATTTAAATGAATTATTGAAACACTTTGAAGAATTAAACAACATAAAAAGCTCAAAAGAATACCTGGCAACACGCAATAAAAATATTTTCAGACAAGATAAGGCAATAAAACAAAATTCAGAAGAAATAATGGCGCAAGCGCCAAAAACACAAGATAATTATTTTGTTGTTCCATCCGCCATAGCCTTGGCGAAGGCGGACAAGTCAGTTCAAAATAAAAAAGATAATTAATATGAAACCATTTATAACAATTAAAGAATTAAAAGAAAAAATATCAAACGAAGAAATAACACCGGAAGAATCAACTAATTTTTTTCATAACAGATTAAAAAAACATGATAAAAAAATTCTAAGTTGCCTTGAAATTTTTGAACCGCAAAAAATTAAATCTAATGGACCTCTTGCCGGTATTCCCGGCCTTTTAAAAGACAATATTTGCCAAAAGGGGAAAATTGCTTCATGCGCATCCAAAATTTTGCAAAATTATAAAGCTCCGTATGATTCAACAGCAACACAAAGAATGACAGAAGCTGGAGCCTCAATTTTGGGCCGAACAAACATGGATGAATTTGCGATGGGCTCAAGCGGAGAATACTCAGCTTATCAGATAACAAAAAACCCTTGGGATTTAACGCGTGTACCAGGTGGCTCATGTTCCGGCTCAGCCGCAGCGGTTGCCGCAGGATTAGTTCCATGGGCTTTGGGCTCAGAAACTGGTGGTTCAGTACGAACGCCCGCGGCATTTTGTGGAATTGTAGGCATGTATCCAACTTACGGATTAAGTTCACGTTTCGGAGTTGTAGCGTTTGCATCCTCAACAGATCAAATCGCTCCACTGACAAGAACGGTTTACGATAACGCAACAATTGCCTCATCTCTATTTGGTCATGATAAAAACGATTCAACAACTCTTGATCAAAAACAAAAAGATTACACAAAAAATCTGGATGGCAAATTACCAAAAAATTTAACAATTGGGGTGTTGCAGGAAGCGCTCGATTCAAAAAATGTTGATCCTCAAATAAAAACTTCTTTTCAAAATGCGATAAAACAACTCGAGAAATTGGGTGCCAAAATTAAACCGGTAAAACTTGAAAATTTAAAGTATGGAATTGCTGTTTATTATATTCTGGCTCCTGCGGAAGCCGCTTCCAATTTAAACCGGTATGATGGAACTCTTTATGGATTAAGAAATAAAAGCGCAAAAACATTGGAAGAAATGTACACAAACACCCGCCATGAAGGTTTTGGCGTTGAAGTTAAACGCAGAATTTTGATGGGTAATTTTGTACTTTCTGAAGGATATAAAGACGCTTATTACAACAAGGCAAATAAAATCAGAAACATGATACGGGCAGAGTTCGGGCAAACTTTTAAAGATGTTGATCTTATTGCCTCTCCGACAACAGCAACGTTACCTTTCAAAATAGGACAAAACGATAACAATCCAATGGCATTATACATGGCAGACTATTTCACCGTATGTAATTGCCTGACAGGAAATCCCGCGATCAGTATTCCTTGTGGTTTTTCAAAAGAAAATTTACCGATCGGTTTTCAGTTTATTGGACCTCGTTTATCTGAAGAATTGCTTTACAAAGTTTCATACGCGTTTGAACAAAGTACAGATTATCATTTAAAAACACCAAAGGGGTTTGAGTAAAAATGAGCAATTTCTGGAAAGAAAAAATTAAAATTGGTAATCAATCATTTCCAAGATTTATGGCCGCGCCAATGGATGGAATTACAGATTCACCTTTCAGGCAAATAGTAAGAGAATTTTCCAGAGAAGAACTGCTTTTTACTGAAATGAGACACGTTGATACGGTTGTAAACGCAAAGGATGAACTTTCGTTAAAATATAATAAAATTGAACAACCGCTTGCCTTTCAATTTTCAGCAAATAAAACAAATTTAATTCCTCAGGCGGTTAAAAAAGTTTTAGATAAAAATTTTATTCAAATAAATTTAAACTCCGGATGCCCCGCAAAAAACATTGTTAAATCCGGTTCCGGTTCAGCATTAATGGCAAATCCAGAACTTTTAAAAGAAATAATTATTGCCATGCAAAAAGAAATAAATGGCAAAGTTCCTTTTACTTTAAAAATTCGATCCGGATTTCTGGTAAAAAATGCGCCTGAAATAGCTGAAATGGCTCAAGATTTAGGTGTTGACGCAATTATAATTCATCCACGAACAAGAAATGAAAAGTTTTTTGGAAACCTGGATTTTGAGCTTGTACAAAAAATCAAAAATAAATTAACAATACCGGTAATTTTTTCTGGCAGTATCACTGATTTTGCTGCAGCCAAAAATATTTACGAAAAAACAGGTTGCGATGGTTTTATGATCGGTCGCGCGCTTTGGGGTGCTCCGTGGAAATTGGAAGAATTAAAACTTGAATCTGAAAACAAAACTTTAAAAATTGATATGAAAACCAAACTTAAACTTTCACTTAAACATTTAAAATTAAATCCTGATTTTTACGGACCAAATGGATTTCAAAAATTAAAATCACACCTAGCACATTACATTACAAAAATAAAAAGTGCAGCTCAAATAAGAAGAGAATTACTTGAAACAACAAATGAACAAGAAATGAAAACAAACCTGGAAGAATTATTAAAAAATTACAAATAAATGCAAATCGTAAAAAAAATATTAATTTCCATTATTTTTATCATTCTTATCTTTTTTATTTCAAAACAACTCCTGTTTTTTAAAAAAACATTACTGGATGATTTTACGCATAACATAAACTACCCCACCATATTACTTGCGCATAAACTAGCCAGTCCTTTTAAAAATTTTTGGCAAAAAAAAACCGATCATAAAAATCTAATAAAAGAATACGAAGCATTAAAAGAAAAATATGATGAACTAATTAAAGAAAATATTGAATTAAAATCAACAATAAACCATCAAAAAAACACTGATGAATTAACCGAATTTCAACAAAGATACAATCAAAATAATACTTTAATCGCAAAAGTTTTATTAAAAAACATAACCGAATCAGAACAGTTTTTTTTAATAAATCGTGGAAAAAATGACGAGATAAAAAAAGATACGGTTGCCATTTACAAAAATCAGATAATTGGCCGTGTAACTGATGTTTTTTCTTACTACAGCAAAATTCTTTTAATTACGGATTCTAATTCCAAAATTTCAGCCTACACCGAAAAAACAAAGGCTTCTGGAATAGTTAACGGATTAAATGACATAACTCAATGCCAACTCGGTTATGTTAATCATTTATCAAAAATTCAGGATAAAGACCTGGTTATTTCAAGTGGTCAGGGACTAATTTATCCAGAAGGCTTTGCTCTTGGAAAAATCACAAAATTTAATAAAAAAGACCTTTATTACGATATAACAATAAAACCATTATTTGACTTAAAAAATATTGATTTTTGTTTATTATTAAAACAATCTAAAATAAAAGCTTTCTAGCCAATCAGTTAAATATTTGATAAAAATAATATATTGAAATTTACATGCGCCTCCCTCGACCCTTAAGGGCTCGGGACAGGTTCCGCTTCCCCCTTCGCTCTTCGAGCTTCGGAGGACAAGCAATTGGATAAATAATTTCACCGTTCTCCCTGAGAAGCCACCATGGCATCTCGAAGGGTTAAATAAATTGAAATATAAAAATTATACGTGCGCCTGTAGCTCAATTGGATAGAGTACCGGACTTCGAATCCGTTGGTTGCAGGTTCGACTCCTGCCAGGCGCGCCATCCTACGCCAAGGCTTCGGATGGCAGGCCATCTTTTTTATGGAATTTTTATTACATACCTATAACTCAAATGAACCCTTCGACTAGCTCAGGACTTCGAGTTTCCTAAACTCGGGGTTCACTCCCGAAGAATTGAGGGACCGCAGATCAAAAATGAATTTGACATTGAATGTGTGCCTATAGCTCAGGTGGATAGAGCGAGAGTTTCCTAAACTCTAGGCCGCAGGTTCGAGTCCTGCTAGGCACACCAGCTTTCGCTAAAGCTTCAGCTGGCATGCCAAATAAATTAATGAATTTTTAAATAACTTATAAGAACCATTGATAGCGAAAGCTGTCCGCCGAAGCTCTTAAGAGCGTAGGAGGACTGGCCAAAAATTAATAAAAATTATGCATTACGTTTATATCATTCAATCAATAAATTACCCCCAAAAACGATATGTTGGATGCTCAAACAATATAAAAAAACGTTTGACCAATCACAATTCAGGAACTACTTCTCATACCAGAAAATATAAACCTTGGGAACTTATTGTATGTATATGCTTTAAAAATAAAGATAAAGCCGTAGAATTTGAAAAATATTTAAAGTCTGGTTCAGGAAGAGCTTTCTCTGCAAAAAGATTTTTCTAATCATTTCGTACCGCAAAATGCACATACACCAAATTTCTGCTATTCTGCTGTATTGTTTTATAGCAAATCGTTTTTTAGGTAAAAGGGGTTATCAGGTGAACCTATTAGATTTTGTGTTCAAAAAAATATTATGGCTATTTATCTTTACAGGAATACCATTCGTTATCTTATGTAAAGACGACATCGTTTTTCGTGATATTTTGGGTAACGAGAGCATTCTCAATCCAACCGTAAAAAAACAAATACATGAAAAATATTTTTGGCTCAAAAATTCTATCTATTTTAAATCTCTGGAAGATCCCAAAAATAAAAAAGAATCTGTGCGCAACCCCAAATGGGTGCGAGAAATATGCAAAAGCGATCCATCGATTGCAACACTTACGGTGCAAACTGAAGATGGACTTACGTTACCATGTTTATACTTTGATCGAGGCAAAGAGAACCTGGTGGTGATGGGACATGGCCTTGCGGATGTTTCTTATAAAATGATTTTGTACGCGGAAATATTTCATGACTGTGATGTATTAATTATTGGATTTCGTGGGCACAGTTTAGCAGCA
Source organism: bacterium (assembly GCA_043818275.1). GTDB lineage: Bacteria > Babelota > Babeliae > Babelales > JAUWHS01 > JAUWHS01. The sequence continues at coordinate 68,639 of JBDRFY010000050.1, forward strand.
TGGTATGAACTGCGTCCATGGAAAAGGTTTTTTAATATCGACTTTAATTGCAAATTTGGAGAGAAAGAGCAATTAGATGTTTTTGCAGCAGTTGAAAAAGTAAAAGAATTAAAAAAATATGAAAATATTATTGGCTTTGGACCATGTTATGGAGCGTTTGTTTTGGCAAAAGCGCAAGGAATTAAGGAAGCAAATAATGAAAAATTGTTTGATAAATTAATTTTGTATGAAAGCTGGCCGAATGGTAAGGCATTTATTGAAAAGTACGCAAAAGATCCAGGTATTGCTATTAACCACCAAAAACATAGTTATTGCGCTAATCTCACACTGTGTAAGAATGGTCATCTAAAAAAACTATTTTTATGGATTATCCAAACTTTTTTTGAAATCAACTGTGATAAGTTAAACTTAGTACCATATCTTCAAAATATCAAAAATACACCAGTCTTATTGTTGCATGCTACTAATGATATAATTGTCTCAAATGAAGAGTTTGAAGTTGTTTTTAATTCATTGGCAACTCAAAATAAACAGGCCGTCTTTTTCCCCTGCACGCATTCGCGTTCTCACGTCTGGGAAAAAGAGGTTTTTGCATATGTTTGCAATGAATTTATTTATGCGAAAGAGAAACATGAAAATTTCAAAAAATTATAATTAGCATCAGCTCACAGAAACTAAGAACTCTTTAATCTCAAAAGAAGCTACATTTTCAATAGAAAAAGTTCTAAAATAGTCTTGCATGGCACACCAGCAAAATTTAAGGCTCCAAAAAATCGGAGCCTTTTTTTATCCCAACTTTGCCAAACTTCACTTTCCTGCTAAAATCAAACAACTTTTCATTTTAAAATTTAAATAGGATAAAAAATGTTTAAAAAATTATTTTTCATCGCAACTCTTTTTTTATTCACCTCAATTTGCGCGAACACCGAAAATCAAACAATTACTGATGTTGAATTTATAAAAAATGAACAATTTACAGTCAACATAGATTCTGAAAACATAGAAACTCTTTTAAAATTATATGCCAATGATAAATGGGGATTTGTTGGACATGAATTTATTGATAAATGGAAAAATAAAAATCCATTTTTAGATACAGATTTTATAACCTTTCCTAATATTATTTCTATTCCTTTTATAACGCTAGCAACTTTCTTTACGTCTCTTCTTGTATCAATAGGTTTAGCAAAAACTTTAGCAATCCCGTTTAATAAAATTATTAAAACAAAAAGAGATACTGATGCTATTGCTGCAATCATTGCCTCAATCATTATTCCCATGGCTATAATTTCTCAATTTGTATTTCATTTAAAATTATATAAAAAACAATTAAATATGATTACAAAAAGTGAAACCGAAAGAGTAAAATTATATTTCAAAAAACTTTTAGATCAGTGGTCAGAATACAAAAAAATAATACCTGAAGAATTACATCCTTTATTTGAAAAATTAATCGTAGAAATTGACAAATTAGACCTTGAAAATCTTTTAAGAATAATTCAAGAGTTACAATATCAAACAATAAAAAATCACGCAGTTTTTTATGAAAAATACAAACAAAACTTATATTTCAAGGTATCATCCAGATTTATTTATAAAACCACTTGATATTTAAAAATTCTTCAAGTATTAAAGTAAAACTATTTTCTAAACTTCTTATTAAATTGCGTACTTGTTGATGTTGTAGTTCTTTCATCTGTAAAATCCTGTCCAACTTTGCGTTTAGTTGATCTTCTATCTCCAAAATAAGAAGACCCTGTATTTTCATTTTTAGGCCAATTTCTTTCAACTGGATGATTTGTATAATAAAGGTTTGCTTCAAGAGCTGATTTAAATCTCAAGGGATCATTCTTTTTTCTTTTCTTTGTTTTTATTATATGCCCAGAAGAATTTCTTTTAGGTATCAATTCTTCAGGATAATCGGTTGCATAATATAATTTGGCTTCATTAGCAGAAGAAAATTCAGTTGGATTCACAAAAGGCTTTTTTCTAATTCTACTTTGTCGTTTTTTTAACCTGGAATTATATTCTTTTAAATGTTTTTCATTTAAATCTTCGCCTGCATACTCAACAGCCATACCTAAAAAATCTCCAATCAGTTCTGGCGCAGCATCAACAATAGCATTTGAACCGAAACGGGCAAATTCATTTATACAATCACCAGCTGTTTCCTTTATATTTTGCCATAACGATTTTTGATCATTTTTTTCTATTATTGAGCTATCTTTGTTAAAATCAATGGCTTGCTTATCTTGCTCTTCAATTTCTGTTAATTCCTCATGACTTTCTTCCGCCGTTCCCACTTCTTCTTTTTTTTCTTCTTTTGTTTGCGATTGCTCCTGTTTTTCAACCCAAGAATTATATAATCTCTTCTGCTGTTCCGATAAAGAGTCAATGCCTTCGGAGCCTTTTTTTATCCCAACTTTGCCAACCTCAACTTTCCTGCTAAAATCAAACAACTTTTCATTTTAAAATTTAAATAGGAATCAAAATGTTCAAAAAATTATTTTTCATAACAACTCTTTTTTTATTCACCTCAATTTGTGCGCAAGAAGAAAATCAAACACCTTCCGTTGTAGAAACAACGCAACCAGAAAATAACTTAATTAAAAAAGACTCAAAGGATTTAGATTATCTTTTGGAATTGTATGCAAATGATAAATGGGGTTTTATGGGTAAAAAGTTTATTGATGAGCCTTACAACAAAAGAGCCGCTTTGAGAAATCTTAAAAACTTAAATGAATTATTTATATTTTTATTAGATCCAATCATCCTCTTTGTATTGTTCGCAATATTAGCCATAAACACTGACAATAAATATGATAGTAAAACACAAAATAAAATACTTCTTTCTGCCTCAATAATAGAAATAATATTAATTATCATAATACACGCAATCACAACAAAGAAGCTAAAAAAACAAATAATTCTAAAAAGTGAAAAATATAATTATGAAACAATAAATGATTTTTTAAAAAACTGGGTAACATATAAAAAAATAACCCCAGCAAAATTGCATCCTTTAATTGAAAAATTAACTAAGATTTTTAATTCCTTAAATAAAGAAGACCTTGATAAAATAATTAACGAAATTAAACAACAAGTTATAGAAAATCACTTAATTTATTATGATAAAAACAGAAAACCTTTAATTATAATTACGTAAAAACTACATTTGAACATTAAACAATCATTTACAGCTTTAATTTTAAATTTAAATTCTACGATATTTATCAGATTTGATATTTGATACAAAATTATGTCTTTTAATTCCATGCTGCATTTCAGTTCCATTATAAAAAGATCCATCAAACCTTGTCCCTCTAAGATTATCTTCTGGGGAACCATTTTTAGGTCTAAATCTAGAAATGGTATTTACATCAAATCTTGTTTTCCTTGTTCCTCTACCAGCTTCTTCTAATGAAGCTTCTCTTTCTTTATACCAATGGCTTTTTTGTTCTTGTAAAGGATCTATAGGTGAGGCATATTTAGCGCTATCATCTAAAAATTCCATCGGCAAACTCCAAAGGGTTTTCAAAAAAAGATCTATCGCTACATCCTTAGCTATTTTTCCAGTAGGCTCAAAAACCTTTTTAATATTTAATTTAAATTCCTCATAAATTTCATTCCAAAAATAATCGTCTTTTTCTATCTCTTTGTTCATATCACCAGATTTTTTTAAATCCTTTAACAAATCATTAAAAAAAGCTTGTAATTCAATCTCATCCAAAGATTCTTTAGTTTGTTCAGCAGAGCTCTCTTGACCCTGTTTTTCTTCAGATTTTTTATTTTGTAATACTTCTTTATTTTCTTCTTTTGTTTGTGAGAATTCCTGTTTTTGAACCCAAGTATTATACAATCTTTTTTGCGGCTCCGATAAAGAACCAATTCCTTCAGAATCAACTTTTGTTTTAATTGCTTCCATTGCGTTTTTTAAACGCTCCGCGCGAATATCTCCGACATCTTTTTTTTCAGCTTTATCCGGAACGGCGCTGTTTTTTCTTTCACCTTTTTTTTCACTGCTATCATGAGTATTTGTATTAGCTAGTTTTTCTGTATTCTTTTGCTTTAACTCATTCTGATACTTTTCCCAAAAACCATATCTTATTTTTTGTTGTTCGGTTAAAGAATCAACTCCATCAGAATCAACCTTTGCAACAATTGAACTTGTAAGCATTTTTCTAACTTCTGATTCAATATTTCTGAATTCCAAATGTTCATTTTTATCAAACAAACGGCATTGATTTTTAGCCCAGGTTACTAAGTTTTGAAAGCTTTCCAGTTCATTTAAATTTAATTCACCATTTCTTGCTCTATCCAAAGAAATATTCCAATTTTTCATAAAGGATTGTTTATTAAAAGATGTTTTTCTTAATTCTTCTGAAAGCAACTTAACAGAATTTTCTATGCCTGATTTTTCTTTGTTAATATTTTTAGACTGCAAGTCATCTTTACTTACTTGATCCTTTTTTAAAGTTTTCTGAAAAGCTGCTTTTTCTTTATTTAAATTTGATTCTATTTCATTTATTTTTACTTTTGTGGCTTTTTCTTCCAAACTTTTTTTACATTTTTCAGCAAATTTTTCACATGTTTCAAAACGTCTTTGAGCTTTTTTTTGATCTCTAAATGAATGATTCAAATTTCCTTTTAAAAAATTCCATTTTCTATTTCCCAAATTCAATGCTTCCTTAATCTTTTTTTGACCATCGGAAGAATTCCATAATTTTAAAAATTCTTCCTCGCAATTATCCAACTTGCCAAGAGCTGAAAAAAAATCATCTTCTAAAAAATATTTATCTAATCGGTTAACAACATACTCTGTAAAATTTTTATTATTACCCTGGTAAAATCTATAATCAACTTTCAATTCTCCAACAAAAGATGCAATCTTATCATTAACATCCCAAGGTTTTTCCTTATAGCGTCCTAACTCAAATAATTCTTTTCTAATTTCTTCACGTTCTTTCTCACATTTATCTAAACTATTGGAATAATCCCATTTAGAAGATTTGCTTAAATTTGAATTTTGCAATGCTTCTTTATAAAAATAAATTGCGCTATCATAATCTTTTAATTTAGAATCCAAAGAGTGAATATAAGCTTCTTTATTTTGAAGAACTAATCTGGGCGGTTCGTAATGCTCCCCTTCACGCAAACCAAAATTATCAGTTACTGATGGAATTGGAGGAAATTCTTTAAAACCATCTGTTTTTTTTGTAGGAGGATTTTCCTCAACGCTTTTTCTTACTGCATCAGCAGTATTTGAAAGAAAATTTTTTAAATTTCCTTGATTTGTTTTTGTTTCTTCATCATCAACTTCCATCGGCGCAACATTTGAATAATCTGGATTGTTGGTATTTACAGAAATAACAATGGGCACATCAAAATTATTATTATTTCCTTTAACCGGAACTTCAAGCATATTCGATTGAGTACCCAAATTTTGATTGACTGGATTTTCCTCACCTGCAAACAAATGCTGTGTTTGAGTAAATAAAGATTCCTTTGTTGTATCTATCTCACCTGATTGACCTTCTAATTTTTTATCTGCCTTAGCTTCTGGATTGGCAAATAAATG